>CAVKUX010000064.1:0-10963 GCA_963659595.1 Anaeroplasmataceae bacterium
AAACGTCCTGTCACAAACAAATCAGAGCATTTGTTTGTGACGTAAGGGGTTGCAACTTTGAGGCGGCTCGGTAGTTGCAACGACACAAGTTGATGCTCACAACGATTCTTCGTCGTTTCATAAAATACGGCTCCGCCTGTCTACGAGCAACGTTTGGGTGGCTACGAAGCCGAATGATTCAAAAAACATCAAGCAGACAATCTTGCGAAACCGACGTTTGAGTCAATCGTTTTGCTTAAACTAATAGCAAAGATTTTCTGCGCGATTAGAAAAGCAAAATGCAAATGCGGTTTATGGCAATAAATCTAATTTGTTGGCATCACCGCAATGAAGTATTTTGCGCAGGCTCCGCCTGTCTACGAGCAACGTTTCGGCGGCTGCGAAGCTATATGAAAAACGCATTGTCAGTGTGTTTTTTTACACGCTTTACCATTTTGCTCATAAAAGGTCGCCAAATCGATGAATAACGCGAAAGAGGCACCCGAACGGCAACCCTAATTTACTATGCGTAAATGAGTTGTCGGGCGGGTGCCTCTGACAAAGTTAGTCGCGATTTGGCAACCTTTTATTCGCTGCGGAGAGCAATGGCAGGATCCTTCTTCGCCGCAATCCTCGACGGTATGAAACCGGCTAGCACGCTGAGAATGATGCTGACAAAGAACATGACGAGGCATTGCCACCAAGATACGGACACGAGATTTTCGATGCCGAGTTTCCACTCGATGATTACGCTGCCGATGACGCAGACTATGACGGAAAAGATGATGCCGATAAGTCCCGAATAACCGCCGAGTATTGCGGATTCGGCAATGAAGACTCGGGATATGTCGCGCTTTCTCGCGCCGATGGAGCGAAGCACGCCGATTTCTTTGCGGCGTTCAAGCACCGAAGTGTAGATGATGATTGCAATCATAATGGTGGACACTATGAGTGAGATTGCTGCAAATCCGACGAGCACGCCGGTTATGGTGTTGACCATAGTGTTGACAAATTCCATCATCGTGGAAAGGCTGTCCGAATAGGTTATATCGTTGTCCGAAAGGAACTTGGCGACCTCGCCTTTAGCCTCGAAACTCGTGCAATAGAACTCTATGCTTTGAGGATATGCCTCGTCTATAAATCCGAGCTCGCGCATAATTTCCGCGTGAGCGTTACTGTCGGGCTTTGTGATGTCGATTTCGACTTCGTCGCCGACATTTACGATATATTGCGGCTTCGGCGTTGCGTCCGAATAGTTGTACTTGTAAACCGAGATTACGCTGTCGTAGGACGTTTTCGTATCCTTTGCCTTATTGGGGTCGAGGGTTGCAACCGCATCATCGTAGAGTTTTTGCATCGCCTTGACCGCTTCGTGATTTTGAGAATGCGCAAGAAGCGTGTCCGTGAGTTGTCTGGTGTAACCGATTACGCCGCCGATGGAACTTGCAATCGCACCCTTCTTGGGACGTACCACGCCGACAACTTTTACTGTGTTTGTACCGTCTGCAAATTTCATTGCGCGAGCGTCGACATACTCTTTGTCGAGAGTTGCTTTGTCGCCCATCGTCCAAAGTGCGACTCCGTCATCGTTTGTCTTTACGTTGCCGTCTTCGTCAAGCACTTTGTCGAGATAGTCAACGTTTGTCATAAGTTTGTATTCAAGACCCAAAATCTCGTCCAGCGTATATTTTTTTGCAACGAACGCTTCTTGATTCATAAGAAGTTGACCGAGGTCGTTGCTCGATTTCAAACCGAGCATAAAGAGTTGATAGTCATAAAGGGTGTTATCCTCGTTGACGACAACGACGACTTCGTTTGCCTTTTCGGGCCACTTGCCGCCAACAACCTCGTATTGAGCCTCAACAAGCGCAGTGTTTTGGGAGATTTCTGCCCACGGATCGCCAATCATTCCCGACAAATATGCCATAGCTTCGCTGATGCTCATTTGTTGTCCCATCACGTCGATTTTGAGGTTTGTAAGCGCACCTTTAAGAATTTGATTGAAATAATCGAACAACGAATACATATTCTCCGAGTACGGCGTCGTCTTCATATACTCCGTATCGCTTTGAGGGTCGTCGACATACACGTTAAACGATGTGCCGTAATTATACTTTACCGTCGCAAGGTCGTGGTCGAACTCGGTGTCTATCTTTTGTTTGAGCGAGTGCAAGTCGTTTGTCTTTTGCATTTGTGGGTCTGTGAACATCGCCGCAAAATTGCCAAGCACAAGTTCTGCGGTGATTTCATTGTCGTTGACATTTTTATTGCTCGAACTGCCGCCACCGAGCCCCATAAGATCTTGCATAAGCGATGACACGTCAAGGCTCGATTTGTTGACGGTGAGCGGATAAGTTGAAAGCGCGCTTTCTTCGAGGCTGCGAACGTATGCCGACGCACCGTTTGAAAGAGAAAGCACAAGCACGATGCCGATGATGCCTATCGAACCTGCGATGGAGGTCAAAAGCGTGCGACCTTTCTTTGCCAAAAGGTTGTTCCAGGAAAGATTGATTGCAGTGCCGACTTTCATTCCCGCCTTGTCCGCTTTCTTCCATTTAAGAAATTTTTCACGCAAGGACTTCTTTTTCGGTTTTACCTTTTCAACCTTGACTTCCTTGACTTCCACCTCGCCGTCGCACTTTTCGACTTCGACGATTCTTTCAATCACGTTGTCGTCAACTTTTTCGTCGAGAATCTCGTTTTCTTCGTCCTCGCTCGAATACGGCTTTGTGTCGCCAACGATTTCGCCGTCTTTCAAATACACGATTCGTGTGCTGTATTCTTCCGCAAGTGAGGGGTTGTGCGTGACCATAATGACGAGCCTATCCTCGGCAACTTCTTTAAGCAAATCCATAACTTGGATGCCCGATTCGCTGTCAAGCGCGCCCGTCGGCTCGTCCGCGAGGATAATTTCGGGGTTGTTGACAAGGGCGCGCGCGATTGCAACGCGTTGCATTTGTCCGCCCGAAAGTTGGTTCGGTTTCTTCTTTGCCTGCGCCTCTAGCCCGACTTTTCTCAATGCTTCGAGGGCGCGCTCCTTTCTTTCCTCGCTTTCAACGCCTGCAAGAGTGAGGCTCATCGCGACGTTTTTGAGGATGTTCATATGCGGAATGAGGTTGTAGGATTGAAATACGAAACCGATACGGCGATTGCGGTAGGTGTCCCAGTCCACGTCGTCGTATTCTTTTGTTGAGATGTTGTCGATTTGAATGTCGCCGCTCGTGTAGCGGTCAAGACCGCCGACAATATTCAAAAGAGTGGTTTTTCCGCATCCGGAAGGACCTAAAATTGAAACAAATTCGTTTTTTCTGAATTCTATGGAAACGTTGTTGAGTGCAAGAACGCTCTCTTCCTCAACCTTGTATTCCTTGGTTATATTTATAAGTTTAAGCATAAAGCCTCTGAATCTATATATATTTGGCGAGCATTATAGTCCCGATACGGCAAATTTCCGCCATAAAAATTTCCGTAGGAAGTTCCGCAGCAAACAAATCGAGAATTGCGATTTCGTTTGAACAAACAGATTGACGGCGAACTTCCCCCAAATAATTATACGCCTTTGCGAAACTCTTAATAACTATATTGTATATAGATTATACCACACAAAAACCAAAAAGGATAGCGTTTTTACAGTAGCACCCGACAATTTTAATAATTTGTTGCTTTTACTACAAATGTTCAAAAACAAACAATTCTCAAATCTTTATACAAAAAGCGGTTGCAAACACCCCCATCATCCTCAATATATTACACGTTTCGTGTTTTAGATGACCGCTATTTTGTATAAATAGTAAATATCGATATAGAACACCTATCGTGTATTTATATGTCGAATTACAGTGAAAATAGGCGAGAAACCGCGTTAAATAACACTAATCGTGCATTTTAGTATTTTGAAACAAATTTTACCGCCGTTTGGAATTCTGAAGCCCTCGTCGGCTTTTTATGCTTTATTGCACCCTGCACGAGCAAACTATGTTCTCCGTTTATTCGCCCCGTCGGAACAATCAAGTCTTAATGCAAATCGCGGCCAACGATGTGATTCAAAAGGCACTCGCAGCCTTCGCATATATCGTCGTAAGTCACGTCAAAGTTGCCCGTCCACCACGGGTCGGCAATGTCTCGCGGAGTCGGCGAAAAGTCCAAAAGACGACATACTTTGCCACCCTCGCCCACGATTTGCTTTACCGCTCGCACGTTTCTTTCTTCCGCACAGACGATGTAGTCAAATTCTTTTGCGTCTTTGGGCGTAATGCGCACTGCTCGATGAGCAAGCACTTCAACGCCTTCTTCTTTGAGTTTCCTCACGGCAGGCGGATATATGGGATTGCCGACTTCTTCAAAAGACGTTGCGCTCGATGCAACTCGGATTTCGTCTTGAAGCCCTCTTCCCTTGATCATTTGGCTTGCAACGCACTCTGCCATAGGCGAGCGGCAGATGTTGCCCAAGCACACAAACATAACTTTTATCATACAACTTATTCAGCACTCAAAAACAAACGACAGCGGACCGTCTTGCTCTTGCTCGATAAACATATGCGCGCCGAAAACGCCGTTCTTTACAACGATTCCTTCTTCGCGGATTTTTTCGGTGACTCTTTCGTACAAATATCTCGCTCTGTCGGGAAGTTCGGCGTGACCGAAATCGGGGCGATTGCCCGTGCCTTTGCCGAGCGTGCCTGCAAGCGAAAACTGCGATACGAGCAGTATCTCGCCTCCTGCCTGTTTTATGTCGAGATTCATTTTGTCGTTCTCGTCGCGAAAGACGCGCAGTTTTGAAACTTTGCGAGCAAAGTAATCTGCCTGCTCTTCGGTATCGCCTTTTTCTATACCCAGAAATATTGTAAGTCCCGACGGGATCTCGCTTATGAGTTGTCCGTCCACAGACAACCTCGATTTGAATGTTCGTTGAATGAGCGCTCTCATATAACTCCTCAAATCCGCACTCCATTCTTGACTTTATACGCACTAAACTGCGGATAATGATATTTCGATGATAATTTTGTTTTTTCTTGTGCAAGACGTTTTATGTCAATTTCGCTTATGTATCGCAAGACTTTTCGGCTTACGGCCTTATTTGTCGCAAGGCTCTTTCGTCTTGTCGTTCTTCTTTGGCGGCGAGGCAAGATATTGATAGAAATTGCATTCCAGTTCGCTGTTATACAATTTTCTCACTCTGTCGGCACGCGCGCCGAAATACTTCTCAAACGCCCTGTAGGAAGTGATTGCATACACGCACCACTCGTCGAGTTTTCTCGTCATTGCGCCGAAATCTCTGTACAAAACTTTCAATTCCGCCTCGTCCATGAGACGTTCGCCATAGGGTGGATTGGTGACGATAACGCCGTGCGAAAAGAGTGACGAAACCTCCCTCATATCCCCTACTTGCAAATGGATTTTGTCTTTAACGCCCGCCCTTTCGGCGTGCTTTTGCGCAAGTTTTACAGCGTCCTTGTTGATGTCGAATCCGCTTATATGCAAAACTCTGTCGCATATCGAATCCTGCGCTTCCTGCTGCACGAGTTCTCTGACGTTCGGCGCGTTTTTGAAACTTTCGCACGCAAAATTGCGATTCATACACGGCGCGATGTTTAGTCCTATCAACGCCGCCTCGATTGGTATTGTTCCCGAGCCGCAAAACGGGTCTATAAACGCCCGATCGGGATTCCATACCGAAAGTTCTATCATAGCGGCGGCAAGAGTTTCTCGTATGGGTGCGTCGCCGAGGTAGGTTCTGTACCCTCTTTTGTGCAATCCCTCTCCCGACGTGTCGAGAGTCACCGTTGCAAAATCGCTACACAACGACACTTCCACGTCATAGACTGCGCCGCTCTCGTCAAACGAGCCGCCGAGCGTGCTTGAAAGTTTGGATATTATCGCCTTTTTGGTTATGCTTTGAATCGAGCGCAAAGCAAACAACTTACTGCTTTGCGATTTCGCATTGACAATTATACGACTATCGCGCGTCACGATATCTTGCCAACGCATAGAAAAAATGCCGTCGAAAAGTTCGTCGAAAGTTTCCGCTTTGAACTTTGCAAGGACGATTCGCACTCTGTTTGCCGTGCGCAAAAACACGTTTGCCCGAAGCACGTCCGTGTAGTCGCCCTCGAATTCTATGCGCCCGAAATTTGCGCCGCTCGGATTGTAGCCGAGCCGCGTCAACTCGCGCTTGCATACGGCTTCGATTCCGCTTGCGACCGCAACTTCTATATTAAGTTTTCCGTCAAAAATACTGTCCATTCGTAAAGATTTCAGTGCCGTATGTGATTGCAAATTTATCATCTTATCGCACGGTTCGACGTTTTATCTTGCAATTTCGGCATTATAAACATCGTATTGTGCGATTTATAGGTCCGCTATGTCTTTGATGACTTCGCTTGACAAAGTCATTGCGGCAATGGCAGGGGCAAAGCAAATACTGCCCGGGATGTGCCGTCCTTTTTCTTCGGGCGTGTCCTTTGGGATGAGCGGCGTTTCCTTCGAGTAAACGACTTTGAGAGATTTTATTCCCCTTGCTTTAAGTTCCTTGCGCATAACCTTTGCAAGCGGACAAACGCTTGTTTTGTAGATGTCGGCAACTTCAAAATTCGTGCCGAGTTTGTTGCCCGTGCCCATACAGGAAATTATCCTTACGTTCGCCTCTTTCGCACGCTGAACGAGCGCAAGTTTTGCGCTTACGGTGTCGATTGCGTCAACGATATAATCGTAGTTTTCAAGCGGCACTTCGTCCGCCGTGTCGGGCATATAAAAGAGGTCGTATGCCGTAACGTTGCAGTCGGGATTTATGGATTTTATCCTCGTTGTCGCAACTTCCGTTTTTCGTCTTCCCACAGTATCTGTCGTTGCCAAAATCTGACGATTGAGGTTGCTTTTTGAAAACACGTCGTTGTCCAAAACGCCGATAGTTCCCACCCCGACTCTTGCCAACGCTTCGACGACGTAGCCGCCCACGCCGCCCACTCCGCACACCAAAACTCGCGCGGACTTGAGCCATTCGATTTTGTCGCCGATAAGCATTTTCGTGCGTGAATACATATCTTCCATAATTTCAGTCCTTTATGACGCCTCGTCTTCTCAATTCCTCGCCGGTGTTCTCTCGCTTGGGTTTTTCCTCTTTGGTGGCGAGTGCGCCGAGCGTGTTTGCACTGCTCTCGCAATAGAGGTCATAATAGTTGAGTTCGCCCCTCATACGCTTTTGGTGCAGGGATTTCGAATTGCACCATATGATAGACGGGAGAGCAATTACCACAAAATACAGTGGTCCGAAAATCAGCGACTGTATCGTGTGTCCGTACTCGTGAACGCGAGCGTCTTTTGTCCATACCTCGGGGCGATTGCCGCTCACGAATATGAACAAGCCGAGCGATATGCCGCCCCAATTTCCGTTGTGATAGGTGAGAATTGCGCCGTGATAAAACTCGTGCTTGCAACGCGCGTAGCGCAGAAACAAAACGAGCCCCATCAACGTTTGCAAAAGCCCCCAAGTGCATTGAACGCACAAGTACAAAACGCTTTTCAAAACCTTTGTCGCTTTCATAAACTCACCTCTTAGCCATTGTACATCAAAAGCGCGAATAAATCAACCGCGCATTGCTTTTCGCCTTTTCGTTTGCCGCTTTGGAGCAAGATTTTTTCAAAGCGATATCCGTTTGATTGTTTGACATAAATAATCGCAAAAACCAAAACAACAATTGACAGCAACACTTATTGTGTATTATTATATATCCATAACATATTAAGGACGAAGATATGCTGCACAGTTGTTTTCCCGAAAGGTTAAAATCTCTCAGGCAAGAGAAAAATATGCTACAACAGGACCTTGCCGAGCATCTCAAAGTGTCGAAATCCACAATATCGGGATGGGAAGTCGGTCGCAATCAACCGAGTTACGACATGTTGATTGAATTGAGCATATTCTTCGGCGTATCCGTAGACTATCTGATAGGCAGAAGAAACTACTAAAAATTGAGCACTCGACGAGTGCTTTTTTGTTGTTTTATTCTGTCTTTTATATATGTTTTATAAAATATATGTTTAATAAAACCTCGCTATTGAGATGAAGAACGCGAAAGGCACGGCTTGAATCAAAATCCAGTGTACATAGACGTACACGATTTTGAGACAAGCCGTGCCTGTAAGGAACGCAGTGACGGAATAGCGATTGCTACGCTTGCGTCAATCGCGTCCAAAGTTATTCGCTCAATAGCGAGGTTTTATAGATGGCATTGACAGCACGCTCATAATCAAAAGTATCCACCCCCACGATAATGTTAAGTTCCGACGAGCCTTGGTCGATCATGCGGATGTTGACGTTGGCATCGGCAAGCGCGGTGAAAAGCATTGCGGCTGTGCCTTGTCGAGATGCCATATTGTGTCCGACGGTTGCGATGAGCGAAAGTCCGCTGTGAATCTCGATGTTGTCGGCGTTGATTGATTCTTGAAGCGCGGCAAGCACCTTTTGCATTTTGCCTGCGATGTATTCGTCGCTGATGACGACGGAAAGCGTGTCTATGCCCGACGGAACGTGTTCAAACGAGATTCCCTCGAATTCGAGAACGGACAGGACCTTTCTGCCGAAACCGATTTCGGAATTCATCATATCTTTTTCGATATTGATGATGGTAAATCCCTTTTTACCGGCGATGCCGGTGATGACCTTCTTTTCTTTTGGCAGATTCTTTTCTGCCACGATCATAGTGCCTTTGTGAGACGGATTGAATGTGTTTTTGATATTGATGGGGATTCCCACGCTTCTGACGGGGAAGATGGATTCGGGGTGCAAGACTTCCGCGCCCATATACGCAAGCTCGCGAAGTTCGCGATAACTGAGATAATCGATGATTTCGGGATTGTCGACTATTCGAGGATCGGCGGTCAAAAAGCCGTCGACGTCCGTCCAGTTTTCGTAGACGTCGGCGCCGACCGCGCGCGCGATGAGCGCGCCCGTGATATCCGAGCCGCCGCGCGAAAAAGTGGTAATTCTGCCGTCCTGATCGGAGCCGTAAAACCCGGGTATAACGGCGTATTCCACCCCCTCGAGTTTCTGTTTGATGAGGTCGAGCGAATAGTGCATTTGCAGTTTTCCGCCGCTGAACTTCACGATATTTTGAGTGTCGACAAACTCAAATCCCAACTTTTTTGCCAAAATCAGCGCATTGAGATATTCTCCGCGCGATGCGGCGTAGTCGCTTGACACGCTGCTGTCGATGCCTGCCTTGATTTCGTCGAGAACGGAGTCTATATCGAAGTCGAGATCGAGAGAGGACACGATGTCCTTGAAGCGTTTTCTTATGACCTCAAAAGATTGCGTGCAGTTGCCTTTTTCGGTCTTTTCGTTGAAGCAAGCATAAAGCGCGTCCGTCACTTTGACGTCGGCTTTGTTTCGTTTTCCGGGTGCGGAAACGACAATATATTTTCTTTGCGGATCGCTTTTTATGATGTCTATCACACGGGAAATTGTTTCGCCGTTCGCCATAGAAGTGCCGCCGAATTTGCAAACTTTCATATCGAGTCCCTATATTATTTTATGCGCCGAATCTTTAGTCGGACATCGGCGAATTACAGTTTATTTTATCTTTTTTGCTTCGAAATAATATCTCTTTTCTTCCGCCTCGCCCATAGAAAACGCCTTGCGGCAGAGAGTGCCGTTTTTGAGGACGTAGTCGAACAATTCATCCTTTTCGATTTTCGGCATAGCGATCGCGACGCCGTCGTTGCGAGAGGCAACGTCTTTGAGGTGTTCTATGCCGTGGATGTAGTCCACCGAGCCGCCGTGAAGTTTGAGATACTCGTCGATGACGTTTTGGATATCCTTTATTGCCTTTGCGCCTATACGGTCGACCCTCAAAACGTACTCGCCGTTTTTATCGAACGCCTTAACCTCTTTCTCGCCCGAAAGATTTGCTTGCATATAGCGGACAAAGTCCTCTCCGATGCCGAACACAAAGCGGTGAATCGGCTCGAAAACTATGCCGTCGTCGTGCAGATTTTCAACCTCGCAAAGTGCAAATCTTGCGGGATGAACTGCCTTTTGTGCGTCGGTTAACCCCTCTTTTATGCGATTCCAGTGCGCTTGCGCCGTTGCAAGAGAGTGGTTGCCGTCGCCGACTGCGAATATAAAATCGTTCTTGCCCGTGCCGTAAAGGTCTTGCACGGAATCGACGTATTTTTCAAATGCGTCGATGACGATTTGCGAGTCTATTCTGTACCCTTCGAGGTGTCCTCCGCCCATATTGAGGTCGAAATCGTACACCTTTTCAAGCCCTTTTCTCGCCGCCCAGACATGCTCGATAACCGAGTGTTTTCTGTCGTCGATGAGAAGCATGATGTGCGGAAGTTCGACGGGTGCGTCCTGCCTTATTTTGAGGCGAGGCGGTATTCTGTCGAGAACGACGCCCTCTGTCGAGCGTATGTGTGCGTTTGAGGGATGAGTGAAACAATAGTCTTCCAAATCCACCGCAAGCACGATTCCGAGCCTCGAAATTCCGCTTGCCGTCGTGCGCTTGCACACGATGAAACTGTCTTTCAAAGTTTTGAAAACGCCGCCGTCGAGATACTCTTTCATCGTGCGGTTGATGTTGTCTATCCTCTCGTCCTTGTCGCCGTCTTCGAGGTACGCTTCGGGAAAAATGAGTTTTAGCGTGCTGTTTGCCTCTCCGACGAAGTCTTTGAGTTTTTCCCAATATCCGCGCTCGGACGTAAACTGATCGCACGCGACGACCGACCATTTTTGGTGATCGCAATTATTCGGCACAAGTATGTCGCAACTTCTTATAGTTTTCATTTGAACCTTCCGTTTCTGCGGATTTTTCCGCCGAGTTTTCTCGATGCGTGCGCTTCTCTCAAAGCGATTGCCGTCGGGGAAATGCCGTATGCGTCCTCGATTTCGTCTTTGAGTTTGTCCATAGTCATATAACGCTTGATTTCGCCGTGTTTGACGACGGATATGATGCCCGTTTCCTCGCTGACGACAATGGAAAGC
>CAVKUX010000065.1:0-10682 GCA_963659595.1 Anaeroplasmataceae bacterium
CGATATTCTCGTAGCCTCTGTCTATGTATTCGAGCCCGCATACCTCGCTTTCTCCCGATATTTTGAGTGCGGCGATACAAAGAGCCGCACCCCCTCGCAAGTCGCTCGCTCTCATACGTCCGCCGCTTATCATATACGGCGAATCGGATTTTCGGCAGCCATCTATGACTGCGGTGTTGTTTTCCATCGTTATTCTCGCACCGAGTTTTGCAAGTTCGCGCGCGTGTGCGAAACGGTTTTCGAATACGGTTTCGTCGATTACGCTCACGCCGTCCGAAAAGCAAGCCGCACTCAAAAGTTGCGGTTGCATATCGGTGGGGAAAAGCGGATAAGGCGCGGTCGATACGCGCGCCGCGTGCATGCGTCCGCTCGAGCGCACGCGAAGATAGTTTTCGTCGCCCTCGATTTTGCAGTCCTTGTTTTGAAGCACGTTTATCACCGCTCCCAAATGCTTTTTGTTTGCGCCGTATATCTGAACGTCGCCGCCGCACACCGCCGTTGCGCAAAGCAAAGTTGCGGCAACGATTCTGTCGCCGACGGGCGTAAACCTCGCGCCCGACAGTTCCTTTACCCCCTCTATTTCGATAACCGACGTACCCTCGCCGCGTATGCGCGCTCCCATTGCGCGCAAGCACTCGACGAGCGACGCGATTTCGGGTTCTCTTGCGCAATTCACAAGCGTGGTTCTACCATTTGCCAAGGCTGCGCACATAAGCAAATTCTCGGTTGCGCCGACGGACGGATATTTCATAAGAATTTTCGCGCCGACAAGTTTTGCCGCCCTGCACTTTATGCCGCTTTGGTCTACGGTTATTTCCGCACCCATTTTTTTGAGACCGTCAAGGTGAATGTCGAGGGGTCTGCTTCCTATGTCGCAACCGCCGGGAAGCGAAGTTTCCACCTCGCCCACCGTTGCCAAAAGCACGCCGAGCATAAACATCGACGAGCGCATATCCTTGCAAAGTTCGTCTCTCACGCGCGACGTGCGCGCTTGCCCTCGCACGATTATGCGCCTGCCGTCGCGCGCGACGTCCACACCCAACGCGGCAAGCATTTTCGACATCACTTCTACGTCGGTTATGTATGGGCAGTTTTCGACAATCAAGTCCTCTTTGGTCAATAGTCCTGCGGCGAGTATCGGCAAAACCGCATTCTTTGCCGCATGCACCTCGTATGCGCCGAAAAGTTGATTGCCGCCGATAATTTTTAAGTGTTGATTTGACATAATTCCTCGTATTTTGACGTTTGGTCGCGTTATAGTTTTACAAACGAATCAGGTTGAAGATACGGCGCGGATTTTTTGGCTATGCTCTGCAATACGCCCACCGCGCACAAGTACGCCACGAGAGAACTTCCCCCTGCGCTCATAAACGGCAACGGAAGTCCCGTGGGCGGTATCGCGCCGCATACCACCGCCATATTGAGCATCGCCTGTATGCTCGTCACCGCCGTTATGCCGAGCGCGAGATAGCACGAATATCTGCTTGACGCCTCTCTTGCGATTTTCAGCCCTCGCTTTGCGAACACGAAAAACAAAATCATAATCGCCGCTATGCCGAATATACCCGTTTCCTCGCCCACTATCGACAAGATGAAATCGCTTTCCGCAAAAGGCAAAAACAGATACTTTTGCCTTGATTGAAACAGTCCTACGCCGAAAAGTCCGCCGCTTGAAAGCGCATAGTAGGATTGAATGAGTTGATAGCCTTCTTCAAGAGGCGATTGCCACGGGTCGAGAAACGCCAAAAGCCGTTGCAAACGATATGGTTCGACAAGTATTAAAGCGACTGCGCCGAGCAGAACAGGCACAATCAAAAGCGCAAGATGTTTTAGCCTCGCGCCGCTTGCAAACAACATCGCAAACACCACCGCCACCACGCACATTGTTATTGACATATTGGGTTCGAGCATGATAAGCACGCACACCGCGCCGCCCAAAAACAAGACGAAAAGCACGTTGACAAACTTTTTCATATCCGCTTCGCTTGCGAATCTCGCAATCGCCATAACCATGAAAAATTTGGCGTATTCGCTGGGTTGTACGGTGAAAAATCCGAGATTGAGCCACCTTTTCGCGCCGTAACTTTCAACGCCCAACACGGGGAGAAAAACCATCCCGAGAAGCGCAAGCCCGACAAGATACAACAGCGGCGAAATCTTTTTGAGAGTCGAGGATTTGACGTTTGACAAAAGCACGCTCGAAAATACGCCGATAAGCAGCGCGACCGCTTGCGTTTTGACGTAGTGAAAAGCGTCGCCCGTCTGCACTTTTGCCGAGTAGCAAGAAGCGGAATATATGAACAAAAGTCCCAAAAGGCTGAGCAATATCGCAACTATCGAAAGGACGTAATCCCCTCTGCCGTTTCCAATGAAGGAAAGCGACGGCAGTCGTTCCGCCTTGCCGAACCTAACGTATGCGCGTTTCTCTCGCGCGCTCGAGTATGCTCGAGGCGCGCGCATTGCGCGCTCGCTTGCGCTCTCGATTTGCGAGCGCGTGTGAAAAGCGTTTTCACGGTTCATCTTTTCGAAAGATAATTCGCTATCAGCGAATCGAATTTTTCCGCTCGCTCCTCAAAGTTTTCGTACAAATCGAAACTCTTGCTCGCAGGCGAGAAAAGTATGCTTTCGCATTTGAGTTCTTTTGCCGCCTCGAACGCTTCGGATATCGCGCTTTCGAGCGTATTGCAAACTCGCACGTCGTCGAAGCCGCAGGTTTTTGCAGCCTCATATATTGCGTTTGCGTTTTCGCCTTGCGCCGTGACCGCTTTGACGTTGCTCGGCAAGTGTGAAAACAAATACGCAAAGTCCTCTTCGCCCTTTTGTCCGCCGAGCATAAGCACGCAATCACCCACGCTCGAACATGCACTGAGGCACGCAGACACGTTGGTGGACTTGCTGTCGTTAAAGACGTATACGCCCTCGGCAATCGCTATGAGTTGTCTGCGATAATGCGGACGTTTGAAGTCCGAGAGCGCGGAAGCCGTGCAGAACGCCGACACGCCCTTTATCATACACACGGCAACCGCCGCGAGTACGTTTTGAAGTTCGTCGCCCTTGAAGTCGATTTCTTCGACGGGTATGACGGGATTGCCTCTGAAACATACGAATCCCGACGAAATATACGCGCCGCTCGGCTCGGTATGGTCGGTCGAAAAAGGCACTTTTTGCGATATCGCTTCGCAAACGACGCCTGCCACTTCCTCGTCGTCGGCGTTGAACACGAGATAGTCGCTCTCGCTCTGCGCGCGGAAAATATTCGCCTTTGCATTTATGTAGTTTTTCATCGTCGCGTGACGGGTCAAATGATCAGGTTTTATGTTGAGCAAAACAGCAATATCGGGCGAGAATTCCACGCTGTTTTCGAGTTGATAACTGCTCGCTTCGATAACCGCCGTTTCGGTTGCGTCGAGTTTGTCGGCAATCGAGGAAAACGGCACGCCTATATTGCCTACGGCGTGCGAGTGTATTCCCGCCCTTTTGAGAATGTGGTCGATAAGAAGCGTTGTCGTGGTTTTGCCGTTCGTTCCCGTAATCGCGATTTGCTCTGCGACGCACACGCTCGAGGCGAGATTCAACTCGCTCGTGACGGTTTTGTTTTCAAGCCTCGCGTCCAAAAGGAAATCCTTGTGCGGATTTACGCCCGGACTTAGCACAATCAAATCGGCGTCTTTGAACACGCCTATACTGCTCGTCGCTCGCTCGCGCGTCGGGTCGTCGTCGTAAACAATCGCCCTCGCGCCCTTTTCTCTCAACAATTCGTATGCGGAAATACCGCTCGCTCCCGCGCCGTACACAACGACGTTTCTGCCGACAAGTTTCATATTGCCCTCGCAAATATCAGCGTCAGCGTGCCCCCTACCATACTCGCCACAAAGTATATCGTCACGATTTTAGCCTCGTGGTAGCCTTTCATCTCTAAGTGGTGATGAAAGGGCGCCATAAGAAAAATGCGTTTCTTCGTGAGTTTGTAGTGAAGCACCTGCAATATAACTGATATGCCCGATACGACGTACATTATGCCCGATGTGACGATTAAAAGCGGATTTTTCGAAAAAACCGCGACGGTTGCGCACGCCGCCCCCAAAGCGAGCGAGCCTGTGTCGCCCATCATTATCTTTGCGGGAAATCCGTTGAACACCAAATATCCGAGCAATCCGCCCAATATAGATACGCAAAAAACGCAAAGGGACAGAATCTCTTTTGCGTAGTCGCCGTCGCCGCTCTTTATCGCGTCGTCGTAGACGAAGTACAAAAGCATGGCAAACCACAAAAAGTAGGCAACCGACGAATAACCCGCAAGTCCGTCCAGTCCGTCGGTGAGATTCACGCAGTTGGTCGTTGCGACGTAAACAAGCACGACGAAAGGAATTATCCCCCAACTCATATTCGGCGTATAGGTCGTAAACGGCAAATTTATCGCTGCGCCGATGTCCTTTGACGCGTACACAAACCAGCCTGCCGCAAAACTTAGTCCCAGTTGCCCGATTATCTTCTGATAGGGCTTCAAGCCGAGATTGCGAGCGTAGCGTATTTTTATAAAATCGTCAAGAAATCCCAGCACGCAAAAACCGAGAGTGACCGCTGCCGCCACGAGCGAGAATCGCTGAAATTCCACAAGCGAAAACACGAGAGTCGGGAGCAAAAATATAAATCCGCCCATAGTGGGCGTTCCGCTCTTGCAGGCGTGCTGTTTGACGTAGCCGAGAACGGTTTGTTTGGCTTTTAGTTTGCTCATAAGTTTTATGACGAGCGGCGCGACAATAAGCGACAGCGCGACCGACGCTATAAAATACAACAAAATCTTTACGAGCGCGCTCACCTTGCGTACCTCGCAATCATATCGAAATCGCTGTACGGAATCTTTTTGCCCTTAATTTCGAGATAGTTTTCGTTGCCCTTGCCCGCAAGCACGAGGGTGTCGCCTTCTTCCATTTCCGAAAGCGCGAATCTGACCGCTTCGGGTCTGTCGACGATACACTTTACGTCCTTTATCGTAACGCCCCACTCGATTTGCTTGATTATGTCGAAAGCGTCCTCGCTTCGGGGATTGTCGCTCGTCAAAATTATATAATCGCTGTATTTCGAGGCGATTTTGCCCATTGCCGCACGCTTGGTTTTGTCACGCTCGCCGCCACAACCGAACAAGGTTATAAGCCTCGATTTCGTAATCGTTCTCGCCGTGGACAAAAGGTTTTTCAATCCCTCGGGCGTATGCGCGAAGTCGACGATTATCGTGCCTTTTTCGGTGTGTAAAACGGAAAATCTGCCCTTTACCGCCTTAATTTTCCTCACCGCGTGCATTATGGTTTCGCCGTCCACGCCGAGTTCTTTGGCAACGCTCATCGCACCCAAAAGATTGTATACGTTAAACTCGCCGAACAGCGAGGATTTGACGTCGATTATCTCGTCGTTGAGATTTGCGACGAACTTCACGCCGTCTATGTCCTCGACGACGTTCACCGCAAAGCAGTCGGCAGGATTGTACAAGCCGTAACTTACTGTTTTTATATCCTTTCTTCCTTCCAATCTCGACAAAAGTATGCGGCCGCTCTCGTCGTCTACGTTGATTATCGCCGTCTTTGCGTTGCCGTTTTCGAAATAGGACATTTTTACGCTTTGATAGTTGGAAAAATCCTTGAAATAGTCGAGATGGTCTTGCGATACGTTCGTCAAAATCGCAACGTCCGCTTTCAAATCGCCGAGTTTTTCGAGATATATGGCGTGTGCGCTGACTTCGGCAATCACAACTTCCACGCCCCTCGTGCGCATTTTGAAAAACAGTTCGTTGAGTTCGTAAGGATCGGGCGTGGTGAGACTCTGCCCCACCTTTTCGCCGAGAATATAGTGACTCTCCGTGCCGATAAGTCCCGTTTTTACACCCGCGAAAGTCAGAACGGAATCTATATAATGCGCCGTCGAGGTTTTGCCGTTCGTACCCACGACAGCCACGAATTTCATGCCTTCCATAGGGCGCAAAAAACGGTTCTGACAAACTTGCGCGTACGCTTTGCGCGCGTCGGTCACGAGGACGTATTTTCCGCTTTCGGGTTCTTTTTGAGTGAGCGCGACAAAATCGCAATCTATTTCGCAAAGATGGTTGTTGCCGTCGTCGTTCACGCCTTCGAGGCATACGAACAAATCGCCGTCCTCAACCTTTCTCGAATCGATTTTTATCTCTTTTATTTCCGCGTCCAAATCCGCGTTCGTCTTTTGAATTTCTACGCCGTAAAGCAAGTTTTCAAGTTTCATAAGTTGCGTCCTCCAAGGGTTGATACACTCATAATAATGAGTGTAGAAAACATTATCAACCCAACCGCAATCTTAGACAAAAACGGAAAATCTTTTCGCTTTATTCGGTCAGCAAAAGCACGGCGTTTCGCTTGTCAACTTTCACCCCCGCGAGCGGATATTGCCCCGTGACAGAGTTGCCCTCGCCGTCCGTTTCGCAGTACAATCCGAGTTTTGCAAGTTGATTTTTCGCTTCGTTTACGCTCATACCCGCAAAGGACGGAAGGATAAATTCCTCGCCGATAATCTCTTTTTCCTCGCCCGTATACTCAGGCTCGATTCCGAGATAGGCGAACACGCTCTCGAATATGTCGCCAACCATTGGCGCGGCAACGAGCGAGCCGTAATACATATACCCTTGCGGCTCGTCAACGATGAAAAGCACGCCGTAGTTTGCGCCCTCGCTCGCCGAAAATCCGAGAAATGACGAGATATATTTGCCTCTTGCAATCTGACCGTTTTCGTACTTTTGCGCCGTGCCCGTTTTGCCGAGTATCTTATACCCCGCAACATATGCACCCTTGCCGCTTCCCGTAGTGACGACGCGTTGCAAAAGTTCGCGCATGGTGTTCGACGTGGATTCGGATATAACCCTGTCGCCGCCCGATAACGAGTAACTCGCAACCGTTTGCGAATTCGATTTCACCTCGCTCATAAAGTGCGGCGTAACCTTGATTCCGCCGTTTATCACGCTCGAAGTCGCAGCCAAAAGCCCTATCGGCGTAACCGCGACCGCCTGTCCGAAGCCTATACGAGCAAGGTCCACGTTTTTGACAAGGCTTCTGTCAATGAATATGCCGCTCGTTTCCCCCGTCATATCCACGCCCGTTTTTCGAGTAAGACCGAACGCGGACAGATAGTCGTAAAACGAGTTCGTTCCCATTCGCAAAGCACATTCCATAAACACGCAGTTGCAACTGCTCTCAACCCCTTGTCCGAAATCGATAGAGCCGTGACCTTTGGCTTTCCAACATCGGATTTTCTTGCCGTCCACCACTTTCGACCCCGCGCAATAAAATCTGTCGCTCGTGCGCACTTTGCCCGAATCGAGCGCGGCGGCAGACGTCAGAATTTTGAACGTTGACCCCGGTTCGTATACCGTTGAAATAATGCGGCTTTTTGAACTTTCGAACAGCAACGTCAAATCGTCGCGCGGCACGTTGTTTAAGTCAAAAGAGGGATATTCGCAAAGCGCGACAATTCCGCCGCTCGAATAGTCCATAACTATGCAGGCAACCCCTTTGGGATTGAATTTCGCAACAGCATTGCGCACCGCGCCTTCGACTATGCTCTGTATGCCTGCGTCGAGCGTTGTTTTCACGTCGAGTCCGGCAACCGCGGGCAAATAATAGCCCGATTCCTTGTCGAGCGACCGCCCCACGAGGTCGGTTTCCGTCAAAATCTTGCCGTTTACGCCCGTCAGATATTTGTCGTAGTAGGCTTCGAGTCCCGTCTGTCCGAATCCGTCGCTCGAACAAAATCCCAGCACTTGCGTCATAAAATCGCCGTATGGATAATAGCGGTAGTTGTCCTCCGAATAGTAGATTCCTTTGAGTCCCGACTCGTATATCCTGTTGAGTTGCTCTTTTGTGACTTTCGTTGCGACGGTAACTTCGCTCGTGCGCTTTGAAATCTTTTCGAGAGTGCTGTCGTACGGATAGCCGAAAACGTCGCACAATAAGTTTGCAACCGCCTCTTTGTCGGGCGTGTTGCTCGGGCGAACGTACAAATTGTATCTCGTGGAAGTCGAAGCAAGCACTTTTCCTTTTTTGTCGAGAATCTGCCCTCTCTGAGCGTCGGTAGGCACGTCGCGAAGCCACTGATCCACCGCTTTAACTTGCAAAGATTCGCCCTCGACCACTATCACCGCAAACATTTTTGCAAATATTACCGCAAACAAAAAGACCATCAGCAATAATATTGCCGACAGCCTTTTTGTTGGATTATAAAGAAGATTGGGTTTTGTATGCTTTTTTGTTTTATACGCGAACTTCATATTGAGAATCTATTGCAAAAGATTCCGTATTATTCGCTTCTTGGCTCGCTTTTATTTGCGAAGTGGGCGTAACCGCCTTGCCTTGATTGATTTTGGTTGCGTTCACGATGATGAGCGACGCAACGAGCGCGATGACTGCAAGATATACGCCGAGTATGATTTTGCCTTTGGTGTTGAGGCGACCGCGCTGTCTTTGTTCGCTGACGTTTTGAGTTTTTTGAACCTTGCGAGCAAAAAGTCCGGTGCGCTGAACCGCTTGTTGAGCGCTATCCTCGAATACGGGCGTGTTGCTCATATCGGTGTGGGCAAGTCTTGCGTAAAGTTCTTGATCGCTCGCTCTGTCGGTGTCCTGAGCCGTGAACTCGTAAAAACCTTGACGAGCGGGAGCGTCTTGACGAACTTGCGGCTGAGCATATTGCACCTGATCGTAAGTTTGCACGGGCGCTTGCTCTTGATATTGAACGGGCGCGTATTGCGCTCTTTGTTGCAAATTGTCATAGAAGGGATATTCTCTTTGTTGGTATTCGACGGCTTGCGGTGCGACATAGGGACGCGACGCTTCGTAGTTTCTCACACTTTCTGTCGAACGAACTTCTCTTGCAGGTGCCATATCGAAATTATAGCGCGTGTTTTGAACGGGTTGCGCTTGCGCATATTGATTTGCGCGCGAAGTCTTGAAGTCTTCGTATGAAGGAAAACTCTCAACGCTGCCGTTTGTGACTTCTCTTGTGTTTCTACCCAACAATTCGTCTAATGTGATTGCCATATCGTACCCCTTTTTAGATTATCGATTTTCTTTTTTTAACCCTGATAGAATATCGATTTTCCCTTCTCTATAATTTTCTTGTTTTTATCTTATTTTGTTTTTTTGTTGCTTTTTTATCGCGCTACACTCTCTCGACGATTCTCAGTTTCGCACTTTGCGAGCGCGAGTTGTCTTTCATCTCTTCCTCGCTTGCGACAATCGGCTTTTTGTTGACGAGTTCGACTTCCTTTACCTTTCCGCATACGCACACCGGAAAGTCGGGCGGACAAGTGCAAGAGAGATTGAGTTCTCGAAACGCCGATTTGACGATTCTGTCTTCGAGCGAATGAAAGGTGATAACCGCCATTCTACCGCCCTTTTTCAGACGTCGCGCCATTTGCGTGATTGCTTCGTCCAAAGCGTTGAGTTCGCCGTTCACCGCAATGCGTATCGCTTGAAACGTGCGCTTTGCAGGGTGTCCGAATTTCCATCTCGTCTTTGCGGGATAACTGTCTTCCACTATCTTTGCAAGTTCGAGCGTGGTTTCAATCGGCTTTTCCTTTCTTCTTGCGACTATGTTTTTTGCAATCACTCTTGCAAGTTTTTCTTCGCCGTAATCGAAAAGGATATTTGCGATTTCTCTTTCGTCGTATCCGTTCACTATGTCGTAGGCGGTGAGCGGTTGCTCTCTGTCCATACGCATATCGAGCGGTGCGTCTTTCATATAACTGAATCCTCTTTCGGCATTGTCCAGTTGATAACTGCTTACGCCGAGGTCGAGCAGGATTCCGTCAACCTCGCCGATCCCGAGCGAGTCGAGTTCGGATATGAGGTTTTTGTAGTCGTCGTGTACGAACGTAACTTTATCTTTGTACGGCGCAAGCCTTTCGGATGCGGCTTTTAGTGCGTCGCTGTCGCGATCCACCGCAACAAGCCTTCCGCCCTCGCCGAGCCTCTTTACGATTTCAATCGAGTGCCCCGCGCCTCCGACCGTGCCGTCGACATAGATTCCGTCGCTCTTGATTTTCAGTCCGTCGAGACATTCGTTCAACATCACGGGAACGTGTGCAAATTCCATTTTCACACCCCGTATTTTTTGAGGTCCTGAATCATCTTGTCGATCTTGCTCGGATTGAGTACGCCGTATCTCGCGTCCCAAGCCTCTGCCGGCCAAACTTCGAGGTAGGTTGCCTTGCCGACAAAAACCATTTCCTTGTCGATGCCGAATTTCTCTTTGATGTTTTTGTCGAGAGAAACTCTGCCCTGCGCGTCCTCTTCGAGAGGTCCGCTGAACGAGAACACCGTCGATGTAAATTCGTCCGCGTCCGACGTGTACGGATTTTGGTTGATGAAAGGTGCGAACATTTCCTCGAATCTTTCTTCGGGAACGATGTACAAACAACCGTTTTTGCCCGGGAGATAATACGGGTTCGAGCCAAGCCCTTCGCGGAACTTGACGGGAATCCTGAACCTATTTCTCTCGTCGAGTTGATGACGAGCGTTTCCAAGCATAAATTTCGGCATTTGTTTTTCCTTTTTTGAGGGCACTTCACCCTCTACGCTTGTTATTGTATAACAATATAAAACGCTTGTCAATAGATATTTTCCAATTTTGACCCAAAATTTTTTTAGTATTTAGAGGATATACAGAAT
>CAVKUX010000066.1:0-9963 GCA_963659595.1 Anaeroplasmataceae bacterium
ACATAGAGTTTGGCAAACAACTCGGTTATACGCTCAAATTGCTTGCAATATCAAAACGAGTGAACGGCAAAATCGAAGCGCGCGTTCATCCGTCGTTTATCCTTGCCAATCATCCGCTTGCAAGCGTCAAAGGCTCGTTCAACGCGCTGTATATTCACGGCGACAGCGTTGACGACGTTATGCTGTACGGTCGTGGCGCAGGTGCGTTGCCTACGGGAAGCGCGATTGTGAGCGACATTGTGTTTGCCGCCTCGAAAGACGTGCATAGAAGATACTATTTCGAGTGCGATGAATCGGACGAGGGAGCGTTTGCAACCGACTTCAAATCGAAGTATTACGTCCGACTTGCCGTGCGCGACAGCGAAGGCACGCTTGCAAAAATTGCGGCTGCATTTGCAAAAAACAGTGTATCTATCCAATCGGTTTTGCAAAAAGAGGGGAAAGACGGCAACGTGTACGTCGTTTTCGTAACTCACGAAACAAAGGAGAGCAACCTTAGAAAAACACTTTCGCAAATAGAAAATTTGGACGGCGTGGACAAGGTCGTTTCCCTTTTGAGAGTCGAGGAATAAACATGGTTTTGTTTTTTGCAAAAGGGAAGGCGGACAGCGACAAATTTGTCAAGTTTTGCTATGAAAACTACAAGGATATAATGTCGCGATACGGCGCGGAGTTGCCGAGCAAAGTGGAAATCGTCCGCAAAGAAGGCGAAAAACCGAGATTCGACACCGACAAAGCGTACTTCAATCTTTCCCATTCGGGCGGTGTGATGCTATGCGGAATCTCACACTCGGAAATAGGCGTGGACATCGAAAAAATCCATGAAATCGACTATAAAAAATTCGATTTTATAAACGCAAAAGACGTGGAAGAATTCTTTGAAAAGTGGACGGAAAGAGAGAGTTATCTCAAGTTCACAGGGGAGGGACTTTCGGGATTTCGGAAGGAAATTCCCGACGACGCGCACTTCGAGCATTTCCCCGTTTGGGAGGAATATCACGCCTGCGTGTGCGCCGAAGAACAGAATATAATCGCCTACGAAATAGACATAAACGCTATAGAAGACTAAATTTTGCGCTTTGTTGCGCAAATAAAGACCGCTTTTTTTGGAGCGGCGCAATAAAATAACAAACTACAGGAGGGATATATGATTCTCGACAAACTCAAAGACATTATGGAAACCGAACTCGGCAAAGACCGCAACGACGTTACGCTCGAAAGTGATATCATAAAGGATTTGGGGCTTGACAGCCTCGACATCGTAACGTTCATTATGGCGGTCGAGGACGCATACGGCTTCACGGCGGACGACGACGAAATCGCCGCGCTCAAAACCGTCGGCGACGTTGTGAACTACATAGAGAAGCGCACAAATTAAGCGTTTATACGCTTAATTTGTGAGTGAAATTGCGCCGAACGGCGCAATGATATGCACGTTGTGCGTGCGCTGTATTTGCGCAGTGCGCAAGTTATATTGCGGCTTCGGTGCAGTTGCGGAATACTGAATGATATCCGCTTTGCGGATGATATCACGTCGTGATGATATCGTGCAGTTTTGCGCGATGATATCCAAACTTTGTTTGGGTTGCGGAAGATTCAAAATATTCCTTTTTTTTATTATTCTTGTTCTATACCGTTTAATTTTGATAAATTTTAGGAAAAACGCCGTTTTTGTTCGTATATATATGTAGAAAACACTTTTAGAGGCACTATGGCAGGCGGTTTTACTCCCGAGTTTATGGAAGAACTCAAATACAAATGCGACATCGTCGAAGTCATTTCGCAGTACGTTCCCTTGCAGAAAAAAGGCGGACGTTATTTCGGGTGCTGTCCTTTCCACAATGAAAAAACGCCGTCCTTTTGTGTAAATAACGGTTGGTATCATTGTTTCGGTTGCGGTGCTAGCGGCGACGTCGTAAAGTTTGTGATGGAAATGGAATCGGTGTCCTTTTACGACGCAGTGAAAATCCTCGCCGACAAGGTTGGGATGCAACTTCCCGAAGTCAAACTCGACCCCAAATACGCCGAAAAGAAAGAGCATAGCGACGTTTTGAAGCAACTTATGCGCGATTGCGCGAGGTATTATCGCAACAATCTTCTCGACGAAAACAAGGGCAAGGACGCAAGGGAGTATTTGCACGCAAGAGGTCTTGACGACGAGGTGTGCAAACGCTACGGTCTCGGACTTTCCCTCGACGGCGAGGGTATGGTGGGGTATATGCGCCGCAAAGGCTATTCGCTCAAAGACCTCGAAGAATGCGGACTTATCGCCAACACCGAACGCCCCTACGACGCTTTCGCAAACAGAGTTATCGTGCCTATTATGGACGGTATGAGCAACGTCATCGCCTTTGGCGGACGTATCTATCACGGCGAGCAGGACATTGCAAAATACAAAAATTCGACAAATACCGTGCTGTTTGACAAAGGGCGCACGATATACGGAATCAACTTCATAAAGCGCGACAAAAAGCAGAGCGGCGTTGCGTACAAGGAACTCGTTTTGGTCGAGGGGTATATGGACGTAATATCTCTCGGCGCGGCAGGCATAAAGAATGCGGTTGCGTGTATGGGAACCGCGCTCACCGAAGGGCAGGCGAGAGAGTTGTCGCGTATGACGGAAAATCTGTACGTCTGCTACGACGGCGACGGCGCAGGCAAAAAAGCGACGATACGCAACGTGGATATTCTCACAAAGTTTGTCGAGAACGTCAAAGTCATATCTCTCGATGAGGGCAAAGACCCCGACGAAACCGTGCGCGAGGGCGGCACGGAAGCCTTCCTCAAAAAGCAGAAAGAGGCGTTGCCCGTCATCGAATACAAACTTAAACTGTGCGCCGTCGAAAACGATTTGGGGTCGGTCAACGGCAGGGCGAAATACGTTCAAGCCGCGCTGAAAGTGCTAAAAAGCATAAACAATCGCGCAGAAAGAGAAGTGTACACCGACATCGTTTCCAAAAAAAGCGGCGTGTCGGTTGCGACGCTTACGGACGAGGCGGGGATGATAAGACTGCCCAAAATCGAACAGCCCAAAGAAAACGACGAGGAAAAGGTTGCAAAGACGCTTCGCGCGTCGAGATTTGTGCTTAATCGCATTCTCGAAGGCGAAAAATTTGCGGACGTAAACGTCATAAAGACAGAGTGGCTTGCATCAGGCGTGCATAAGGATGTGTTCGAGTGGGCAAAAACCATGCCCATGCATACCGACCTTGTGAACTCGATGTTCAGCAAATTCGGCTACGACAACGAGGAAATTGGCAAGATTTTGGATATAAATATGAAATTTGCCGACACCATACGCGAGGCGGACTACTTCAACGACTGCGTGCTTATGCTTGCAAACGAGCATATCGCAAAACGCCTCGATAAGTTGAAGGAAGGCTACAACGACCTATCCGACCCCGAAGCAAAGCGAGCGAGTATTTCGGAAATATCGCGCTTGCAGAAAATATTGAAATCCAAAGACATAAACGACAAACTTTGATTCACCGAGGAGGAATATAAGTGGACAGAGAACAACTTTTGAAACAAGAGATTGACAAAATCGTCGCCTACGGAAAGAGCAAAGGCTCGATAAGCGAAGACGATATTATGGCAAGGCTCGAACACCTCAATGCAACCGCGGAAGATATGGAGGTTGTGTTCAACGCTTTGCAAAACGAAAACGTCAAGGTTGAAGAAACCGTCGAGGACGACGACATCGCTCTTGACAAAATCATCGATTCGAGCGTTGACGACTCGGTCAAAATCTACCTTAAAGACATCGGCAAAGTGCCTCTTTTGACCGCCGATCAAGAAATCGAACTCGCAAAGCGTATGGAAGAGGGCGACGAGGAAGCAAAGCATATTCTGAGCGAAGCAAACCTGCGCCTTGTCGTGTCCATCGCAAAACGCTACGTCGGCAGAGGTATGCAATTTCTCGACCTCATTCAAGAGGGCAATCTCGGCTTGATGAAAGCGGTTGAAAAATTCGACTATACAAAGGGCTTCAAATTCTCAACGTACGCGACGTGGTGGATAAGACAGGCAATCACCCGCGCAATCGCCGACCAAGCAAGAACCATTCGTATCCCCGTCCATATGGTGGAAACCATAAACAAGCAAGTCAGAGCCACACGCCAACTTCTTCAAAAACTCGGCAGAGAACCGTCCGCGGAAGAAATCGCGGCGTATCTGGGCTGTTCGGTCGAGCGCGTGCGCGAAATCCAAAAAATCGCGCAGGACCCCGTATCTCTCGAAACGCCTATCGGCGAGGAAGAGGACAGCCATCTCGGCGACTTCATAGAGGATCACACCTCTCAATCTCCGAGCGAGGTCGCAGAGGGCAATATGCTCAAAGAACAACTCATTCAAGTGCTCAACACGCTCACTCCGCGTGAAGAAAAAGTGCTTCGTTTGAGATACGGTCTTGACGATTCGCACCCCAGAACCCTCGAAGAAGTGGGAAGAGAATTCAATGTCACTCGTGAGCGTATTCGTCAAATCGAGGCAAAGGCACTCCGCAAACTTCGCCATCCCAACCGCCTCAAAAAACTCAAAGATTTCGACTGATGCCCATACGACTCGACCAAAGACTGACCGCCATTGCCAACCTCGTTGACTACGGCAAGGTTGCGGACGTAGGCTGCGACCACGGCAAACTCGGCTACTATCTCGTAAGCACGGACAGAGCGAGCGAAGTTATCGCAACGGACATTTCCGCGCCGTCGCTTGCCAAAGCCGAACAACTTGCAAAGGAAAACGGCGTGCAGGACGCTATGACAACGAGGCTCGGAAACGGACTCGTACCTGTTGCGGACAGGGAAGTCGACACCGTCATTATCGCAGGCTTGGGCGGCGACGTGATATCCGACATAATTTTGCGAGCAAGAGAGCAAGGCAAGCGTTTTTCGCACTATCTGCTCTCTGCCAACACCCATCCCGAAAAGGTGAGAGCGGCGATAGTGAAGTGCGGACACACGATAGTTTTTGACGAAATGCTCGAATGTGCGGGCAAAACGTACACAATCGTAAAAACGAACGAGGGCGAAAGCACTCTTTCAAGCGAGCAAATCGCATACGGAGCGTTTTTCGATACGAGCGACAACTTTGCGTTCTTTGCAAACAAGGAAATCGAGGGTATGAGAAACATACTCGAACGAAACCCCAAAGCCGTCGAGTTGAAGGACAAAATCGCCAAACTCGAAAACGCCTTGCAAAAACGCAAATAAAAGCCGAAACGACAAATAAAGCCTAACGTACAATATAGTCGTAGCGGCTCGCCGCAAAGACGGAAACTCGCCATAGCGGCAAATCCTCGAATAAGGATAAAAAGATATGAAACACAGACAAATTGTAAATACGATAGAAGAATTTGCGCCCGTCGCGCTTGCAGAGGAATGGGATAATCCCGGTCTTATGATAGGCAATCTCGACGACGAATGTAGCGGCGTTATAGTTGCTCTCGACCTCACAAAAGACGTCGTAAGGCAAGCGGTTGAGCAAAACTGCAATCTTATCGTCACGCACCATCCCTTCTTTTTCTCGGCAATCAAGAGCATAAATACCGCCGAGTCGAAGGGCGAGATTATAAGGGACGTACTCAAAAACGGATTGACGGTGTACAGCGCGCATACCAATCTCGACGAGTGCGAAAACGGGCTCTGTATGACCCTCGCAACGCTTTTGGGCGGCGAGAATCTTTGCCCGAACGGCGTTGGCGTTGTGTGCGATATAAAGGCGCAATCCCTCGAAGATTTCGCAAAGCACGTTGCGGCGACTCTCAAAGACGATTCCGTCAAATACACGGGCGACAAAAATAAAACCGTTGAAAAAGCGATGATAATTTGCGGCGGCGGAGCGAGCGATTCGGCATACGAGAGTGCAAAAGCGAACGCAGACGTGTTTGTGAGCGGCGACTTTAAGCACCACATCTACGTCGCTTCCGAAAACGACGAGTTTCCCATCGTCGAGTTTTCGCACTATGCAAGCGAGATTATCGTGCAAAACCTTTTTGAACAAATCATTGCGCAAAGCGGCGTAAAAGTTATAAAAGCAAAACAAAACTGTCCGTTTAAGACAGTCGGAGGATACAATGAAATTTGACAAGATACTTCAATACCAAAAGATAGACCAAGAACTTATGACCCTCGAAAACGAGGTCGCAAAGAGCGACGAACGTCAAAAACTCGCCGTTGCGAAATCGCGCTTGGAAGGCGCAACCGAGATGATTGGCAAACTCAAAGCCGAAGCGAGCGACCTTCTTGCAGGCTATACCGCAATGAAGGACAAAATCGACGCGCTCAAAGAGGAACTCGACGAGTTCGACGGCATTTTGGAAGACGTGCAGGACGCAAACGAAGCGGATCACTATCTCAAAATGGTGGCTTCCATCGCCGACAAAATCAACGCTCTCGAAAAAGAAGCTAACGGCGCGGCGGCAAAGATCGATCAAGTCAACGACAGTTACAAAAAGACGTGGGATCAGGGCGTAAAAGCCACCGACGCATATAAGAACGCAAAGACGGAATACGACAATCTCGTCAAAAAATTTCAGCCCAGAGTGGTGGAAATCAAATCGCAACTCAACGCTCTCAAAGGCGAGATTCCCGAAAACGTTATGCACACCTATCTCGCGCTCAGAGGCGCGAAAAGAATGCCTGCTTTTGTCAAATACGACAGCAAAAATTGCCTTTGCGGTCGCTGTATGATGGAAGTGGACAACGACACCAAATCCAAACTTCGCAACGTCGGCGACTATGCCGAATGCCCCAACTGCCGTAGAATACTCTACGTTGCGGACGAACAATAATTTTTAACCGCGAGAGGAAGAAAGATTATGAAAAATTGCTACAACAATCCCGACGTTTATTGCGTCAACGTTGAAAAAAAGCACGGCGCAGGATTCCCGATTGACCGAAACGGCAACGTAAAAACCCTCCTTTTGAACGGCGAATGGGACTTCAAATACTACGTTTCGGCGGCAATCCTCGACCCCAATCCCCAAACGTGGGACAAAATCGAAGTGCCGTCCAATTGGCAACTTAAGGGCTACGGAAAACCCATTTATTCGAATATCCGCTATCCGCACCCCATTGCAACGACGGGCAAGCCGCATATCAACGAAAACGAAAATAACTGCGGCGTTTATAGGCGCACGTTCGTTCTCGACGAGGTGAAGGGCAGCATACACGTCAATTTTGCCGCAAACAGCGGTGCGGAAGTGTACGTCAACGGCTCGTTCGTGGGATACAGCGAGGACACGTTCGACTATCAGGAATACGATATCACGCCTTACGTCAAGGTCGGCGAAAACGAACTTAAAATCATAGTTTACCGCTACACGACGGGCAGTTATCTCGAAGACCAAGATATGTGGCGCATTTCGGGACTTTTCCGCGACGTCAACTTGATTTTCCTTCCCGACGTGCGCATAGATGATATGTACGCGCGCGCAGAGTTCAACGAGGATTATTCCAAAGCGAAACTCTTGGTAGACGCAAGCGTGTATTGCGCAAAAGGCGTTGAAATTTCGGACGCCGACGTCAAAATCGAACTTATCGACAGAAACGGCAACAACGTATGCGAAGGCAATTTCGCCGTTCTCGGTCTCGACGAGGACGAGTCTATGGCTGTCAAAATGGTGGAAAACATAGACAATCCGCACCTTTGGAATTCGGAAGACCCGTATCTTTACAAACTTCGTCTTACGTTCACGTCGCAAGAAAAGGGGCAAACCGTTTTCCACGATATGCGCGAGATAGATTTCGGATTCAGAAAGGTTGAGATTATCCCGTCAATCGACGGCAAGCAACCGTACATAACGCTCAACGGCAAAAAGTTGAAAATCAGAGGCGTAAACCGTCACGAATTTCACCCCGACTTCGGTCACGCCGTGCCGAGAGAGTATACCGAAAAAGATATTCTTTTGCTCAAAAAGCATAACGTTAACAGCATAAGAACCTCGCACTATCCCAACAGCCGCCACTTCTACGAACTTTGCGACAAGTACGGCATTATGGTTATGTGCGAAAACAACCTCGAAACGCACGGCCTCGCAACTCGCGTGCCGCGCTCGAGCAAGAGATGGACAGAGCAAGTGTGCTGGCGTATGAGAAATATGGTTTTGACCTATCGCAACCACGCGTGCATACTCTTTTGGTCGCTCGGCAACGAGAGCGGAAACGGAAAAGCGTTCCCCGCAATGAAAAAAGCCGCGCTCGAACTCGACAACACTCGCCCCATACACTACGAACCCGACGCGTACGTCAAAACCACCGACATTATGAGCGAGATGTACACCAAAGAGGAACAAATGGAAGAAATCGCCAACAACAGATGCCATATTCACTCTATGGCGTTGTGGGCGCCGCTCGGACATTTGCTCACGCCGAGAATGTACAAGAACAAACCGTTCATTCAATGCGAATACGCGCACTGTATGGGCAACAGTTTGGGCAACTTCGAGGACTACTGGAAACATTTTAGAAAGCACGACAGACTCTGCGGCGGATATATCTGGGACTTTGCAGACCAAGCAATCAAGCGCGTCAATCAGGACGGCGTCGTGGAATACACCTACGGCGGCGACTGGGGCGACAAACCCAACGACGGCACGTTTGCGTTCAACGGTATCGTCAGAGCGGACAGAAGTCCGAATCCGGCGTTTTACGAGGTCGCAAAGGTCTATCAACAAGTGCAATTCGAGCGTAAGGGCGACAAAATCGAACTTACGAACGAATATATGTTCACAAATCTCGACAAGTTCGCTTTGAGATTCGAACTCTTGCAAAACGGCGTAGTGACCGAAACCAAAACTATCGATATGCCTTCCGTCAAGCCTCTCGAAAAGGGAAGCGTGGATATGCCGTTTGCGATTCCGCAAGGCAAAGGCGAAATCGCAATCAACTGCTATGCGGTGGTAAAGGGCAGTTTCGACGTGTTCGAGGACGGCGACGTCGTGGCTTGCGAGCAACTCGATATGACGGGTTACGTTCCGCAAGAGTTTAAGAGCGCGCAAGGCAAAACCGTTTTCAACGAGGACGGAAAGATTGTATTAGAATGCGGAAAAATGCGTGCAACCGTGTCCAAAAACGGCGGCTGTATTTCCTCAATCGTCGTGGACGGCAAGGAAAAACTCGCATCGCCGATTATGCTCAACTTCTGGCGCGCCGCAATCGACAACGACAAATCGCCGCAAGTTCCGCCCGTCGCAATCGCGCTCTTGGGCAAAACCTACTTCAAGTCTTGCAAGGACCACCTCGTCAAATCGAATATGACGATAACGGACAAGTCGCTCGTGATAGACTGGTCTTGCTCGCCGCAAATGTGGTCGCTCAAAACCGTGTACGAAGCGGGCGAAGACGGATTGAAAGTGTCTATGAGAGTGAAGAACAATATGTTCTCGTTGCCGAGATACGGCTTCAGAATGGGGCTTGCAACTTCCGACGATATGACGTTCTTCGCAAGAGGACCTCACGAGAACTATTGCGACAGAAAAGCCGCCACAAAACTCGGTATCTATTCGGGCAAAATCGCGGATTTCGAGCATAACTATCTCGTCCCGCAAGAGAATGGCAACCACACCGACGCGCGTTGGCTCAAAGTGGGCGGCGAGGACGGACTTACGTTCGTTGCTTGCGACAAGCCGTTTGAATTCAGCGTACACGACTACACGCAAGAGGCACTGGAAGAAGCGACGCACGCGCACGAACTCAAACACGGCGGCGTAGTTGAAGTGTGCATAGACGGCGCGCAACGCGGCGTAGGCGGCGACGTACCGGCACTTGCTTGCACGAAGAAACGCTACAAGATACTTCCCAACCGTTATCACGAGTTCAGTTTCGTCATCAAAGCGTAAAAGCGTATTATCTAGGTTTTATGAGGCGTTGCAACAGAGGTTGTAACGCCTTTTCGGTTTGTAAAAAGTATTGACATTACAAAATGTTTGATATAAGATGTTATCGCTACAAATCCGAATATCGA
>CAVKUX010000066.1:9973-10379 GCA_963659595.1 Anaeroplasmataceae bacterium
CGTCAAAAAAGAATAGGAGGAGCAACAATGAAAAAAAGATTTTTGGTTTCTGTTGTAATATTGTTATTACTGTTTTGCACGATTGTTTTTTTTGCTTGCGGTGATGGCGATGGCAATGGAGATGACAAGACGGACAATAGACCAAATTTAACACTTACTTCAAACATTGATGGTATTGCAAAATTGACAGGTGGTGGACATTACGATTATAACGAAGATGTCAGCGTGTCTGTTGAGTTTTCGGATGAGTATGCTTTTTTGGGGTGGTATTACGGTAAAGACTTATTGTCCAAATCTGCAAATTATAATTTAAAAATGTGGGACAGAGACACAACTTTAACCGCCACATTTACAAAAAGAATTAAAGACGAATCGGGTGAATATGTCTCGTCTGATGCGGACGGAA
>CAVKUX010000067.1:0-10021 GCA_963659595.1 Anaeroplasmataceae bacterium
TAAAATGCTCCTCCAAAAGTTTTACATTTCTGTCCAACTTTTGGGGTGCACTTCAAAAACAGACGTTTTTTTACTTTTCGTTGATGTTTTTGCGTTTTATGCAATTCTTTCAACCTGATATGTTCCGCTTTCTCTTTCGACGGGAATTATCGTCATATTCTCGTCATTGACGACGATTTTGCCGTCCTTGCAATATATCGAGAATATTCCGTTCTCTTTTGCGGTCGCAATCTTATCGGCGGCGAATGTATCTGAAAGATACAGCGGCATTATGTCGATTACGATTTGAGAACAGGTTTTCGAACTCGAATATGCCGTATAAGTGCTTATCGAGCTTATGTTTTCGCCCGTTGCAACGTTTATGAAACGCGTGCGCACGTCGCCGTTTTCATAAGTATAATATCCGCTTTCACCTTTTGAAACGGCATAATCTTTAAGCATAACGACCGACATTTGATTTTTATACGTCATTCTTCCTGCGACGACTGCGCCATCCGAAGTTTTGTCGAATATGTTTGCTTGCAATTCGTCGTGAGCCTCACTTAAATTGCGCGTGAAGCCGTCATAACTGGATATAACGCCTCTGTCGTAGCCCGCGTCCGTCATTGTGCTTGCGATATAGTCTATCGCAAATGCGTTTTTTGCCCAAAAGAAGTCAAGATATACGACATTTCGCTCGCCGAACGAGTTTTTATACTCGTCGGACACCACAAGTTTGACAACGTTTCCGTCCATAAATTCGATACGGACGTGATTGTCGTCGGACGCAAACGCAATCATTTTGTCAAAATACGCTCTTGCGGCAGCGTCTTTCGTCGGGTCGAAACGCGCGGCGTCGTTGTCATAAGTGCAGTCGAACATTTCGTCATAGTACGCATAAATCGGCGCATAGTACAAAAATCTGTTGCCTGCGTCGTCGAACGCTTTGAGCGAGCGATACAACAGTGCGGGGATTTTCACTTCTTCGTTGGGGTGAGCGTTGAGATAATACAAGTTGTTTATCCCATCAACCTGCTCTGTTGCGTAGAAAACTTTGTACGCATATTCGGTTGCCTCCGTATACTTCGAAGCAACGCTTTGTCGATATTTTTTGTCTTGATTTTTGTCAAAGTAATATGTAAAAACAAATTCCCCGCCGCAGTTTTGCGATGACGAAGTGTCGGCAGGTATGGCAAACCACCCTGACTCAACTCTCAACAGAACCACCATAACGACGGCAAAACAAACAATCGCAAGCACCAAGAACAGCACGAAAAGCGCGACTCTCAATTTTATGTTTTTGTTTGACACCTCGATTTGTTCGACAGGCGGAGGCGTGAGAAGGTTTTTGTCCTTTGCATATCTTTTCATAATCACCTTTTATAAAAAGGTTTAGCCGATCGCTAAACCTTATGTTTTTTATCTGAGCGTCAAAAGCAAGAAGAACAGGAACAACAGCAGTATCACTCCAAGCAATATAAATCCTGCAATCGCGCCTTTTTTGAACGCTTTGAAGTTCTTTATATAATTGAACTTCTTGAAGATGTACGCCGCAATTATACCGGGAATCGGCAAGAAGAAAGACAACACCTTAAACCACGCGCTACCCGTATCGTGCACGGGAGTTTCGAGGATAGGCTCGGTTGCGACGCTCGGTTCTTCCGCTTCTTTTTCGGCATATTCGAGAGCCTCTTGTTCGGTCATAAACGAAGAAGATTTGAGCGGTACGCCCTCTTCTCTTACGCGCTTATACTCTTCGATTTCTTTCTTGTTTCCGAAGATATAGTGGTTGTGACCTATGCACACCATTTCGGGTTTATCTTCGCTGTAATCGTGTCGCGACGGGTCGTAGACGAAAAGTTTCTTCTTCTTTTCGAGTTTCGGATCGGGAATAGGAATTGCCGATATAAGCGATCTCGTATACGGGTGAAGCGGATATGCGAAAAGTTCTTCCGCGTCTGCGATTTCCACGATTTCGCCCTTGTAGATAACGCCGATTCTGTCCGAAATGAAACGAACGATTGACAAGTCGTGCGCAATGAAAAGGTACGTCGTGCCTCTTTCTCTTTGGAACTTGTTGAGAAGATTGAGCACCTGCGCGCGAATCGATACGTCCAAAGCCGAAATAGGCTCGTCCGCAACGACAAGCGACGGTTCCATAATCATAGCTCTTGCAAGACCGATACGTTGACGTTGTCCGCCCGAAAACTCGTGAGGATAACGCGTAAGATGTTCGGGAAGTAAACCGACTTCTTTTATCATTTGCTCTACCTTTGCAACTCTGTCTGCCTCGTCCTTGAAGAGGTGGAAGTTGTAAAGACCTTCAGACACGATATAGTCGACGGTCGCACGTTCGTTGAGCGATGCGGCGGGGTCTTGGAACACCATTTGAATGCTTCTGATGACCTGTCTGTCGAGTTTGTGCGAGATTTTGCCCGAAATACGCACGCCCTTATACTGAATTTCGCCCTTTGCGCAAGGGTTGACTCTGATAACGGCGCGGCCGATTGTGGTTTTGCCCGAACCCGACTCGCCCACGAGCGAGAAAGTTTCGCCCTTATAGATGTCAAACGACGCGTTTTTGACTGCTTTTACGGCTCTGTCGCCCTTGCCGAACGTTATGTCGACATTCTTAACGGACAAAAGGATTTCTCGACCGTTTTCGTCGAGAGGACCTTGTTCGGGAAGCGTATTTATGCGATTTTTGTATTGGTCGATTTGGGTTTTCCAGTTATCGCCGATTCTTTTGAAGTATCTTTGGATTTTTCCGCCGACGCCTTTAAACCAGTCGCCGATAGCCTTGCCTGCGGATTTCTTTTGAGGCTCGGCGTCCGTTGCGACGGCGTTTTGAACGGCAGAATTTTCTTCCGTCGAAGATTCCTCGGCAGCGTCTTGTTCGCAAACGTGTTCTTGCTCGACGGCGGCGTTTTCAATATGTTCTTGTTGCTCCACAGCGAGTTCTTGCTCGACGGGCGTGGAGTTATCCAATACGGAGGTTTGGATATCGTCGATTATTTTGTCTTTGTCCATCATTCTACCTCCTCGATATTGAATGCTTTGAGCAGTCTGCCGTGAATATCTTTGATGATTTCGGGTTTTTCGATTTTCGGAGCTCTTGGATCAAGAAGCCACGTCTTTGCGAAGTGCGTTTCGCTCACTTGGAACATCGGCGCTTCTTTGAGGGTGTCGACCTTCAAGCAGTACGGATTCCTCGGAGCGAACGGGTCGCCGATAATCTTGTTATACAGCGACGGCGGCGTACCCGAGATGGAATACAGCTCGGTGTTCTTCTCTGCGAGTTGCGGAAGCGAGGACAACAGCGCCCAAGTATAGGGATGGCGAGGGTCGTAGAACACTTCGTCAACCGTACCGAGTTCGACGATTTGACCTGCGTAAAGCACGGCGACTCTGTCCGCGATATTCGCGACGACGCCCAAGTCGTGGGTGATAAACACGATTGTGTAGTTGAATTCTTTTTGCAAATCCTTGATAAGTTTGAGGATTTGCGCCTGAATCGTAACGTCGAGCGCGGTTGTAGGCTCGTCGCAAATGAGGATTTTCGGTTGACAAGAGAGCGCGATTGCGATAACGATACGCTGTCTCATACCGCCCGAATACTGGAAGGGGTAATCGTCATAGCGGTTTTCCGCATTGGGGATACCCACCTTTTTCATAAGTTCGATGGCTTTTCTTCTCGCCTCGGCTTCTGAGCAGTGTTGGTGCTTGATTATGATAGACGAGATTTGTTTTCCGATGGTTATAATCGGGTTGAGGGACGTCATCGGGTCTTGGAATACGGTTGCGATACGCGTACCTCTGATTTTTTGCCAGTCTTTCGTATACTTGATTTTTGCGAGGTTAAGCACGCAAACGCCGTGCAGTTGCGTTTCGGTCGTACCGTCGAGGAATTTGACTCTGAACGCAATCGGGTCGAAAATCTGATTGAGCTGCTCGTCGCTTGTGAGGTCGACGCCAAGGCGCATAGCCTTGCGGAGCGCGATAATGAGTTTGACAATGAGCTTGAATCTTTCAAGCGGGCTGTATCTTCCGACCGAAAGGTAGATTTCCTTGCCGATAATCTCGTTGCGATGCACGGTTTCTTCGGTGATTTCGCCTTGCAAAGCGAGTTTGTACTCCTCTTTGAGTTGCGCCATATTTTCGGCGTAGTACTTTGCAAATTCGACGTCTGCCTTTGCGGCTTGCTTGTGCGCGCGAACGGTCTGCGTTATTTTCTTTTGCAGTTCCTTGATTTTCTTGTCGCAATCGGAAATGATTCCGTTCGTTTCCTTAACTCTATCCCTTTCCTTGCGCGTATTGAGCGTAAGTTTAAGGTTGTAAGCCTCCGTGCGTTTAAATTTGAGATCGTCGATCTCGTCCTGCATTTTCTCGTGCTCTTGCTCGCTGAGGGTATATTTTTCTTTCTTTTCGGCTTTGAGAGCGAGGATTTTTTGATAAATATCCGCGCCGAGTTCGAGTTTCGAGCCGTTGTTGAGTTGTTTCAAAACGACGTCGAGAAGGAATTTGTCGAATTTTGTCGGAGTTGCGACGGTATCTGCAAGTTCGTCGTCGTTGAATACGAGTTCGCCTTGCGAAATGAAACCGTTTGAATCGAGCATACCCGCAAAAGTCTTCGTAAAGACGGATTTGCCCGATCCCGACTCGCCGACGATTGCGATGGATTCGTTTTCATAGATATCGAGGGAAATTCCGCGAATTGCGGTGAGGATTCTGCCTCTGACGCGGAATTTGACTTCGAGATCTTTGACGGATAACAAAACTTTTTTATCTTCCATACGTCACCTCACATATGCGTTCTCGGATCGGAAGCGTCACCGAGTTTTTGTCCGACGACGTAGAGGACGACGGTTATAATAGCCGCAATGACGACGGGGGCCCAGAATTCGAGCGCCCAGTCGGGATTCGACATATATGCCTGTGAAGTTTCGATAATCTTACCGAGCGACATATCCGACATACCGATTCCGATGAACGACAGGAACACTTCCATTGAAATGTAACTGGGAAGTTCGGTTGCAAGAAGCGTCATTATGACAGATGTCATGAACGGCAAGATGTTTTTGAACGCAATGCGGTAAAGCGGAGTGCCGAGGCACTTCGAAGCAAGGTTGTATTCCCTGTCGCGAATGATGATGACCTGCGTACGGATAAAGTACGCAATGCCGAGCCATCCTGTTATCGTCAATGCGAAAACCATTGTCCAGAAACTTGCGGTCAAAATCATAATAAGCACCGAAATGATAAGCACATAAGGCACGTTGCCGATGATGTTGTACACTTCGGTCATAAACTTATCGAATTTCTTCGAGAAGCCCCAGATTGCGCCGAGAACAACGCCGACGAACATATTGATTGCCGCACATACAAGAGCAAGGCTTATCGAAATGCTTGCGCCGTACCAAATGTAATCGAACGTCGATTGACCCGCTTCGCCCGTACCGAGAATCCAGTGGATGCTGAATCCGAATTTGTCGACTGCTTGGCCGGGACTAAGGTGTTTTGCCGTGCTGTCAAGCACGTTGATAAACGGCGTAACTTCCGGATCATATCCCGAAGCAAGCGGATAAATGTATGCAAAGATTATCACAAAGAACAACAATGCAATGACGAATATGTTGAGCTTGCTTTTGAAAAACACTCTGAACACGGATTTCCAATAGGAATATCTGGGCGCGGTGATTTTTTCGGAATCCAACTCGTTGTTATCGACGTGCGAGAACAACTCCTCGTCCGACATATTGAATTCTTGAAGGTCTATAACTTTATTTTCCATATCGTCACCTCGCCTTGTCAGAGAATGAAATTCTCGGATCTACCATTGCCATAAGGATGTCGCCGAGTATCAACGACACGACAGACAACAATGCATAAAACATCGTAAGTCCGACAATAACCGCATTGTCGTACAAGTTGATTGCTTCCGTAAGCATACGTCCCGTTCCGGGAACGGCGTACACGGTTTCCGTGATAATTGCGCCGACAACCGCTCCGAGAATAGTGCCGGGTATGTTGTGCACAAGAGGTATGATTGCGTTTTTGAGAATGTGCTTGTTGAATATTTCTCTCTCGCTCAAACCGCCCGATCTTGCAAACTTGACGTAATCGGAATTCTGCTGGTCGATCATATATCGTCTGAGCCAGTTCATAAGACCGGCAACGGACGGTAGCGCAAGCGAAATGATAGGCAAGATATACATCAACTTGCTTGTAGAGTCGATGTCGAATCTGCCGGGCAATCCCATTTTCATACCGAGCGCACGGAACATAAAGATGTAAGCAAGCGACGGCACCGCGATAATAAAGACGATGTAAATCGTGCCGAGTTTGTCGAGAATTTTACCTTTGTTTCTCGCCATCATAATGCCGAGAGGCACACCGAGCAAATATGCCAAAATGGACGACAAAATGCCGATTATGAACGAGAATCCGACTCTTGACAAACTGTGCTTTGCCGTGCCGACATTTGTATAGTTGTCCGTATATCTTTGTTGAATAAACTCACCGCCATTCGTGTGCGAATCTGCGACGAACGTTGCTTTGTGCAAATCGTTTGAAGATTCTTCGGTGAATCCTGTCGGATAATGCGTCAAAGATTTGACGTTGCTTCCTTGGCTTTGCGTCATCGTCGTAAATGCGTCGATGCCTTTGTTGACGGCATAAGACGTGCCGAGATTTATTTTTACGATATTTTGGTGTATAAACGGAAATTTATTGTCAAAATAGAGCAGATACTTATGCTCTGTTCCGTTGCCCATAATTGCGGGAGAGAATTTCTTTCCTCCGTATGCAGGGTCATACCAAGTGAAAGAAAGCCCTCTTTCACCCACCAACTGATCGTCGTCTTCTACATAATGAATGGAATCGACCTGAATGAGATTCTTGAAATACGTCCACACTCTTTCAAGCGTAGAATATTCCTTATATGCAAACAATTTTTGAGTTCCGCCTTTTGCAAGCGAAGTGCCGAGCATTACGGCGTCAAGCCTCATAACGGTATATTTGTTTGCTTTGCAGTATTCCTTAAATTTCGCAACGTATTTTGCGACAATTGCAGAATCCTGATTCTCTGTTCGGCCGAATTTTACGGCTTGCGTGCGCTCTTCCGCCGTCATTTCGCCGGAATTCACCAAATCCGTGAGATAATCGGCATAGGAATACGTCTTTAAGTAACCGTATGCTTCCCATTGAGAATATTTGTAAACGACTTTTTCGTTGTTCATATACTTGATGAGCTGTTGATCGCCCTTAAAGACATATTCCTTGTCAATCAACGAGTACACCAAAGCCATTACGACGATAACAACGATAACAACGGAAATCAAGCCGCGTATAAGTCGTTTAAGCAGATACTTTGTCATAATAAAACTCACTCTAAAATATGCAAAACTCGGAAGAGCGGAAAATTATCCTACCCTTCCGAAAAATGCATTCCTATCAGCCGATTGCTCGGCTGACAGGCATTTGTTGCAATAAAACTAATCGATAAACAAAATCAAGGATTAATAAATACCGAGAAGTTTGATCATATCGCCGCCCGGAATCATCGTGTTGAGGAACGTCGCAGGATCTTGATAGTCAGGACCCCAACCGGAGCAGTCGTAAATGTTGTAGTTGCATTCCGTACCGGCTTCACAGAAGTAACCGGCATAATACCAAGCATAAAGATCGCCGCTTACGAGATTGACTTTAACTTTGCCGCCAAAGACAGACTCGATGTTTTGTTTCAAAGCTTGCGCTCTGTTTGCATAAGTTGCAAAGTCATAGTAAGGATAATCAATGACGATGGGATTGCTTTCGCTCACTTCGACGCCTTGTGCAGCAAGCTCATCGAGTGCTTTTGCAAAGTATTTTTGTGCAACGGAAACATTGTACCAACCATCGAAACCGGAAGAAGAACCGAGTCCTTCCTCAGCAGTCGGATCCCAAACTTTCATTGCGTCGTCGCCCATATCTGCATTGAGTTGAGCTTGAACCATTGCGCCGTAATATGTGCCTTTTGCGAATGTCTTGTCTGTGCCGTTGATTTTTACGGTAACTGCTTTGCTGAGTTGCACGTAAGAACCGGGAGTGTACATATTGCCGAGGCAGTATTCGGATGCGTCTTCACCCTTGACTTGTGCCATATATGTCTTCTTGTCAATCGCTCTTGCAAGAGCCATACGGAAGTTGGTGTTTTGGAACGCTTGATTTGCCAAAACTTTTTGTGCGTCGGTTTGAGAAGACTTCATACCATACTCTTGAATGTCTTCATATGCAGCACGGTTGATGTTTACATAGAAACCGAATGCGGTTGCGTCGGTGCCGGAAACGTAGATCTTATCTGCATAATCTTTCTTTGCAAGAGCAAGAGTCGTCGTGTTGAGAGCAGCACCGTCAATCGTACCCGCAATCGCGTCTTTGTAAGTTGCGGTAACATCTTCGTTCTTTGCATAGCTGAGCCAAGTCAAAGTCTTGATGTTGATGTTGTCTTTGTTCCAGTAGAGCGGGTTTGCCTTGAAGACGATTTTGTTGTCTTTGGTGTAGTTGCTTACAACATACGGACCGCAGTAAACAATTTTGCTGGGAGCTGTGCCATAGTCTTCACCGACAGAGTCTGCGTATGCTTTGCAGAACGGAGAAAGCGGGTTGTAGTTGAACATAGAAAGGAAGTACGTGCAGGGTTCTTCGAGCGTGTACTTAACTGTATGTGCGTCAACTGCTTCAACGCCGACTTCACTCATTTCGACTTCGCCTGCCGCAAATTCGGCTGCGTTTTTGATAACGCCTTCAACAAGGTAAGAAGTTGCGCCTGTCGTAAGAGCTCTTTCAAGTCCGTCGACGAAATCTTTTGCCGTCAAATCGGCATATTTCGTGCCGTCTTGGGTTGCCCAAACAAGACCTTCACGGAGATGGAACGTGTAAGTCAAACCGTCTTCGGAAATATCCCACGAGGAAGCAAGTGCGCCCTTCGGTTGACCTTCGTTGTCATATTCGACGAGTCCGTCAAACGTGTTGATGATTGCGTCTGCGTCCGCAGAACGATAAGTTGCAAGGATATCCCAAGTTTGAGGATCTGCGCTGTAACCGATGGTGTAGCTGTCTTTCAAGGTGTAGCCGTGGCTTGTGAGATAGGATTTCGCCCACGATTCATAAGTGCCTGTGCCTTTGAGTTCCGCATATTTTGCTTTCATTGCGTCACGGTCGGCCGATTTGATGAAATCGGTTGCAACGACTACGTTGTGGAAACGATTTTGATCGTTGCCCCAAAGAGCGGATGACACGGTGCCGGGAGCAACTCTGCTGAGTCCCAAGGAACCGCCGTTTGCACTGGTCGGGATGAATGTGCCGCTTTCAAGCAATTTTGCTTCTGCAATTGCCATAAGAGCGTATCTCTCATCTGTATCGGTTGCTTTAAGTGCATCTTGATACGCAGAATAGAAATCGCCGAGTGCCTCATTGTAAAGCTCGTCGGAAATTTGTTGATATGTCTTTTCTCCGGGTTTCGGGTCGTCGTTGCCGTTGTCATTATCGTTGCACGCCGCAAGAACGCCGATCGAAAGCACAAGAACCAAGACCATTGCCAAAATCGCAAATATCTTTCTTTGCTTCATTGTTTGTTACCTCCATTTTTCTTTTTTATTTTTGGTTTTTTGTTGTTTTTATTTTTGATCTTTTGTTGCTACAAGTTTTTATTGCCGCAAAAATTTGTCCCCTCTTTTTTGCGATTTCGCTTGCTTTTGCCCAAGCATTTGTTGTATTGTATCAAGATTTTGATTTTTTTCATCTTTTTTTAATGAACACATTATAAGTGCAGTTTGGCGATATGTAAACAATTTTTTTTGTTTTTTTCAAAATTTTAATTTTTATGCATAAATCTCCTCCGCCCCGCTTTTGCACTTTCGCACCTCGTTTTACACGCCCGCTCGCATATGCACGCTTGTATTATTTATGGATATTTTACGTCAATATATAGTATATATTATACAAATGCGCACAAATTCGCTTTATTCCGACAAAATTTCACGCCGTTTGCACGCCCTTTTGC
>CAVKUX010000068.1:0-10001 GCA_963659595.1 Anaeroplasmataceae bacterium
ATAAATAACATATCGTGTTAAAACAATAACAAATCGTGCAAAATAAACATTTGGCTTATAATTCTGTAAAAACTTACAAAAATCGAAGTTGTCGGACATATTGAATAATAAAACAAATGTCATTTTTTGTAAAAAATTGCATTATTTATTATCATTTTAGTTGAATAGATAATTGAAAAAGTTTCATTTTAATGATAAGATAATAAAAAAACACAGGTGGTTTTCCTATGAGCAAAAACGAAATACAAATTTTTGAATACAACGGAGAAGATTATCGCCCCGTTATGAATTTTGAACAATGGCGTGTTGCGTTCCTCAATTACAGCGAGAAACAAGCCGAAAGCAACGTATATCAAATTGAAAGGCATCTCAAAACCGACGAAGTTTTCGTTCTTTTGCAAGGCACTGCAACTCTCATCATCGGTGAAGATTTGGCACGTGTTCCTATGGAATACAACAAGGTTTACAACGTCCCGAAAGGAGTTTGGCACTGTGTGTTTATGAGCAAGGACGCCAAAATCCTTATTATCGAGAATGACGATACTTCCGTTGAAAACGGAGAATACAAAACTATCGTTCGCTAACAATCAACGTTTATCAAAAAAGGGATTATTATGACCGAAAACGAAAAGATGCTCGCAGGCAAAATTTATGATCCGTTCGGCGGTGATATGGTCGAAAGGCGCAGAAAAGCCCACGACCTATGCTCGAAATATAATCAAACTTTGGAAAGCGACGAACCTGCACGTAATGAAATTCTTGACGAACTCATCCCCAACCGCGCAGAAGGCGTTTATCTTCAAGGCCCGATTTATTTCGATTTCGGCACGAATACGACGTTTGGTGAGCGCAGTTATGCAAACTTCAACTTCACCGCTCTCGACATCTGCCCTATAACAATCGGACACGACGTGTTTTTCGGTCCGAACGTATCGTTGCTCACTCCCCTTCATCCGCTTTGTTATCAGGACAGAAATCCATATTTCGACAAAGCAAAAGGTTATCAAACGGAAAGAGAGTATGGCGCACCGATTACAATAGGTGATAATTGCTGGATTTGCGGAAACGTTACGATTTGTGCAGGCGTAACAATCGGCGATGGTTGTGTAATAGGCGCAGGAAGCGTTGTTACGAGAGATATCCCCCAAAACAGTTTGGCTGTCGGAAATCCGTGCAGAGTTATAAGAATGATTACCGATGCCGACAGACTTAAAAATCATCCCGAACTTTTCGCCGACAACGATTACGAAGAGATGTTAAAAGAAACAAATTAAAGTTTTGAGTTTTAACTCAGCCTCATAATTTCTTCCTAAGAAAAAGCGCAAACCAAATCGGCTTGCGCTTTTTCCAAAGAATATGATAAGGGGAAAATTATGAGCGATTATTTATATTTTTGCGTTGTCCGAAAAGCGTTGCGAGTACGTTGCCTTTTTCGTCTATAACATTGTAGTCCGCTTGCTCTCCAATGTCAAATTTAGGCACATAATAGTCTACATACTTCCGTGGAGATTCCGCTGCCATATAGACTGCTTGTTCCAGTTCAACACCATAAGACAACACGTTACGCACCATTTGGTCAATGCTTGTCACGCTTCCTGCCAAAGCCGACATATCTGCGAGATAGCACACTTTTCCGTCTGTTACGACATCTTCTTCACCGAGTTTGTATTTGCCGTTTGGCATACCTGCGCACGACAAACTATCGGAAATCAAACATATACGTCTGTACGTCTTGCATTTGAGAATAAACTCAAATAACAACTGCGAAATATGCTTATTGTCGGCAATCACTTCAACAGTAAAGTTGTCAAACGACAAACCGCATTCCGTCATTCCGAGAACTCTGTCAAAGTTCTCATCGCGACGAGATGTCGAGCAAGCGCAGAATATATGAGTTACGCCGTCAAGACCTTCTTTCATACATTCTCTTATTTGTTTATCGTTGCTATCGTCGTGACCGCCCTGCACTTTCACTCCGTTTTCTTTCAGATACTGAACAAGCGGTAAAACGTTGCGAGTTGCGGGACAAAGCGTGACTATTTCGAGTTTGTCCTTTATCCAATCCAAAACATTCAAATCTGCCGTAGCAAATTCTGTACGTATGTTTTCGAGCGGTTGCGCCCCCTTCTTTTTAGGACTGATATACGGGCCTTCGATATGTGCGCCCAAGAACAATGCGCCCGACGGATTGAACGAATACAACGAATCGATTTGTTTTTCAAGCACTTCGAGCGGAGTCGCAACAAACGTCGGACACACGTGGGTAATACCGTGAGAAAAATAGTATTGACTTACCTTATCGACCTTTTCTTGATCGACAGACGAAAAATCGACTCCCATTGCACCGTGCGTATGAATATCGACATACGCAGGGCAAATGCAAAGTCCCGTATCGACTATTGACTTCGTGATAGATTTCAAACGTCCCGATTCAATTACGACGTCATAACTATCTTTTGAGATTTTCCCGTTTGAGATAGTTTTTACGCCGTAAAGTTTGGACGTCTTTTCGTCTTGTTGTATTACTTTTTCCACTTTTCTCTCCGTAACCAAATGCGTATTTTAGATATACATTTGCTCTGTTTCGACAAGAGTGTCGTTATTGTAGATGAGAGTTTTTACTTCGTATTTGCCGAACTTAACGTCTATCGTTGCACCACCGCATTTAATAGTTGCACATTCGCTGTCTTCACCGTTGTTGAACAGTCTGAACACATAGCCGTCTTTTTGCACCGACTTTCTGATTGCTTCGGTTGAAATACGTTCATTCGAGCATTCGATTATCAAGCCGTTGTCGCACTTGGTATCGATTGTCGGGAAAATATTGAGCGCATACGGCACTTCAACGAATTCGTTTGCGTTGTGTTTGAGCGTGTTCTTTTCGACAACATCAAGTCTGAACGAGAAATCTCTTTGACCTTGATCGACTTTGCCGATAAATATACCTTCACGCAACAGCGGTCTATTCGGAACGGGGTGAGCGCAATAAGTTGCCGTCTTTACGAGCGTCAATCTAATTTCGCCATCTTTGTACGACGAACCATAAGTCGATGGCGTAATGATTTGCAAGCACTTTCCGTTTTCTTCGTTGAGCCACACATAATCGTGTGCAATGCACTCTCTGCCGTCTTCAAACAGTTTTTCTGCGCCAAACATTTGTTCGCCCGAATAATCTTTTCCGACAACGGGAACGTGAAGTTTGATTGCCTTGTTCGCTTCGTTCGGGAACAACGTGACATTAACGTCGACTTTCGTTCCTTTCTTGTAAATCTTATAGCCTATGCGAAGTCTTGTAAGACCTTTTCCGAAAAATGCTTCCGCTTCGAGATACATATCGCCGTCTTCAATAACTTCAAACGATTTCAAACCGTCGAAAACGCCGTCGGGATTTGCAAGCAATTCAAATGCTTCGGGATCATCTCCTACCCAAGGTTGATTCATACCCCACGGATCGGGAGAATCTTGATACATATATGGTGCAAACAATTTGCCTTTCGCATATTCTTTGCCATCGACAACATAACTTTCGATAAGTCCCGTCTTTGCGCTTATAACGACTTTCTTTTCGCCATTGTCAAAGACTATGTCTTTGTTCGCTTCGTACACAGGTTTCTTTCTGACCACGGTTTTTGCCGTAAATCTATTGATTGAAAGCGGTTTCAAATCTGCCTCGAATACAACGCGTTTACGCCAATCGATGCTGATATTGCTTGACTCTTTCACGTTTTGCGAAGAAAGCAAATTGCCGTCTTCATCGTATATTTCGAGATAAGACAATTCTTCTTCGTAATAATCGGTCGGAATTATAGACAAATCGCAAGTAACAAGTTGTTTTCCGCCGTAAGTTTTCGGATTGAAAACCATAATCGGATACGTGTCAGGCTCTGCGACTTTTTGTCCTTTGCACAATGCGAAAAATGCGTTTGCGCGTACTTGATTGAGAAGATGCAAGCCGTGATTGATATAGGTAAATCCGTTATCTTCGCCTGCTTTTATCATATCGCCGGGAAGTATGTCGTGAAACTGCACGTTGAGCATATCTTCCGTAACTTCTTCAAACACTTCCGTCGGATATTCCATTGCTCCTTTTAGGGACGCAATACTTGCGATTTTCTCTGTAAAGTAGAGTTGTCTTTCAAGTTCGCGATACTTTTGTTTGAGTCCTGCCATAGACGTATAGCAACCGACCATACAAGGAATGATAGACTCTGCAAACACTTCTGTCGGATTGACGTCGGCAATGAATCCTTCGGGCGTTGAATATTTGATTTCAATATCGCTTGTTTCGATAAGTTTTTGCACGTCTTCCAAGTCTTTTGCAGACGGACCGCCGCCGTGATTGCCTACACCCCACGGTGAAACGCTAACCTCTTCTTCTTTACGACGAGAAATATCGCTTTCAACTTTTTCTCTTGCGTGTCCGAGCGGAGAGTTATATTCGGTTACGCGAACACCTTTTACCTTACTTCCGTCATATCCTTCCCACACGAAACATTCGCTTGGCAAATCAAGTTGCGGATACGGCATATGTTTTCCGTAAGGACGCATAAACATATAACTGTCTTGACCGCATTTCGAGAGAATTTGCACAAGTCCGCGAGAATGTCCGAACGGATCGAAGTTGACTGCCGTTGTCGGCATAACTCCGAATTTTTCTTTGAAATAAAGTTCACCTTCGCGAATTTGGCGCACCATTCCTTCGCCTGATGGCATAAGACAATCGGGTTGGAGATACCAACCACCCATAATATGCCATTTGCCTTGTTTTACGAGTTTTTGAATTTGCGCAAACAATGCGGGAGCATATTTTTCTGTGTATTTATAAAGATTTACTTCATTGTGGCAGAAAATATAATCATACTTTTCAGCCAAGTTTGCGGCGCTTTGAAAAGTTGACAATGCCGCCGCTGCGCCTTCTTCCCATTCCCATTGCCAAATCGGATCAAGGTGGGCGTTACAGATAAGATGAAGTCTTTTCATAATGGTACTCCTTTTATTTTTCGATTGTGAATCTTGCAACTCTAACTGCACGACTCGTTCCGTATGCAAACGGTGCAACTTCAAAACTATTCTTTTTAGTCTTTACAGCCTTGCCGTTATCAAGCCATTTTACGTTTTTGATCTTCCCTTCCGTATTGATTTTAACCGACTTTACGTCGTTTTTCAATCCTACGTTCGGATCTGCGGACATCCCGACATTCTTAATAACTGCATAATAGTTATTACCGTCACACAAGACGTCTGCGTTTTCGGCAGTTACGTCGCACGCTTTTGCCGAATAAATAAAGCCTTTGTTCACTTTTATCCACTTTCCGATTTCAAGGAAGATGCACTTATCTATTTCTCTGATTGTTCCGCGTCCGGTCAACCCCGTGTTCAAAAGGAAGTTGCAATTGTACTTTCTGCAATCCACAAGGTCTTCGATAAGACTTTTTACGGATTTATAGTTGCAGTCGTCTTTTGCATATCCCCAATGGTCGTTGAGAACTTGGCACATCTCGCCTGCAACATGTTTGGTTTCGCATACGCAACAACGCGGTTTTCCCCTTTCAAAGGTTACTCCGTCAAGCAAGTCGTGTCCGAGTTTGCCGAGAGCGGAAAGTCCGCTGTTGTTTATTATCATTGCTTCGGGTTGCAGTTCTTTGATAAGTCCGTACAATCTGTTTTCTTGCCAGTCAACGTCGGTTTTATCCCACGTTCCGTCAAACCAAAAACCACCTATCTTGCCGTAGTTCGTGCAAAGCAATCTCAAACTTTCTTCAAGATAATCTATGTACTTTGGAAAATCGTTTTCGTATTCGGGGCAATGCCAATCGAGCATAGTGTGATAAAACACCGGCATAATCTCTTGAGCATTGCACTCGTCAACGAACTCTTTAATCAAATCTCGTCCGCACGCGGAGTGCATAACGTCAAAGTCACTCAACCCTTTCGTATCGTAAAGCGAAAAGCCGTCGTGATGACGCACGGTCAAAGTGATATATTTGCAACCCGACTCTTTTGCCGTCTTAACCAGTTCTTTCGCCCAATTCTTCGATACGACGAATTTGGACGTGAGCGACTCGTATTTTGCCTTGTCCGCTTTATCGTTCAAAGCCAAATACCACTCGCCTTTTCCGAGAATGCTGTACAATCCGAAATGAACAATCATTCCAAATCCCAACATCTCAAATCTTGCTACATAATTTTCCATTTAGTATCTCTCTTTCTTGTCTTTATATCTTTTGTCCTTTGTTCAAACTATATCGCGCTTTTCGTATTAGTCTATTCTATCGCCGTTATCGTGTATTTCCGCAAATCTACCAGCAAATGACGGTTCTTCTCCGCCCGCATACAAATGAGCGGTATCCGCAAACGACAAGCACCTAAACGACATTATACCCTTTTCTCTTTCTTCCGTCATTAGTGTTGTCACAGAAGTCGGCAACGCAATGAAATTTTGAAGAAACGGATACGGTGAAACACTCAACAGATGCGATAAAATCATACACTCTATGCCGAAGTGGCAAAACAGTGCGATCGTATCGTAATTCGGCTCAATCGCTTCGTATAGCAATCCGTTGCGTTTATATCCGTGTTGCAAGAGTATTCCGTCAATGCCGCCCGCAACTTTTTGATAGGCTTCGGAAATGTTCGAGTTCGCAAATATTTCGGCATTTTGCCAATTCTCACCGTCGTATTCCGCTTTATGTGCCGTGTAATAGGACGGACGCAAGTCCCAAATTACGCCCGTTTTTTCGGGGTTTTGAGCGGTGCAACTAAATTCTCGAAGCCAATCACAAGTCGTTGTTTTTATGTGCTTATTTTTAAGCGCGATTTCGGCAGTAAGTTTTGCACGTCCGAGCGGTGAAACGTATACGTCGTCGAGTATGGTTTTATCCATACGCTTACCAAGCAATTCGGCTTCCTTTTTACCTTTTGCCGTAAGCGAGTCGATTGAATAATCAGGATCACCGTGACGAACAATGAGCAACTTCATTTGACTGTTTCCTTATTTGCGAATGTTTTTATACATCGGGCCGTAAGCCTCGCACGCTCTGTAATCTTGTCCTTCTTTGTCCATTCCGAACGCATTCCACGCAGACGGACGGAAAATCTCTTTTTCGTCAACGTTGTGCATACATACGGGGATACGCAAGATACTGCACATCGTGATAAGGTCTGCACCGATATGTCCGTAAGAAATTGCGCCGTGATTTGCGCCCCAGTTGTTCATTACGTCATACGCGGAAGCAAATGCGCCCTTGCCCGTTACTCTCGGTGTGAACCATGTGCAAGGCCACGTGTAGTCCGTGCGTTTCCAAAGCGTGTCGGTAACTTCGTCGGGAAGTTTTACCGTCCAACCTTCTACGATTTGCATCACAGGGCCGAGTCCTTTGATGAGATTAAGACGAATCATCGTTGCAGGCATTTCCGCTCTCGTAACGAAACGGCTCGAATAACCGCCGCCACGGAAGTAACCCAAATCTGCGTAAGGCCACGAAACGTGCGACATAATGTTGTCAATATCTTCGTCTGTGACTTCCCACCACTTCTTCATAACGGCATTACCGTTTTCGTCTTTCACTTCGCCGCAAGCGTCAACGCAGCATGCGCCCGAATTGATAAGGTGAATGAAACCGTCCGCTTCTTTTGCCTTACCTTCGATTTCATATCCCGTAACGCGTTTAACGGCATCGCCCGACCAATATGTACGAACGTCCGCAAACATTTGCGCTCTACCGGTGAGCAGTTTCATAAACAACATACTCGTTGCATTGAGAGTGTCGTTTTCCGTGCCGAGAATATAAGGCTCTCTTGCACCGTTCCAGTCGAAAGACGAGTTGAGTATGCTTTCGGGAAAATCGCAGTTGGGATAGAAGTCCGTCCATTGACGTTGACCTTGGAAACCGCCGACGATTGCGTTGTGTCCGACGGATTCTTCTTCAAAGCCTTTGCGTAAACGCTTGTTGCCGTTGTAAAGGTCTTTGATGATGCACGCCATTTTAGCGGTGAATTCCCAGTCTTTTTCCTTTTGAGCAGGAGTTTTTTGCATTTCGACGGGGTTTTTATCAAAATCTTCACGGCATTTTTCTTTTATCCAAGCAAGTGCTTTTTTGTACTCGTTCTTATCGTAAATGCCTTCCGTCATTCGACGAATGATTTCGACTTCATCAACGGATTCGACTCTCATACCGAGATATTCTTCAAAGAAATCGGGCGAAATAATACTTCCGCCGATACCCATCGTAACAGAGCCGATTTGAAGATAAGATTTTCCGCGCATCGTTGCGACTGCGACAGCCGCTCTTGCAAAACGCAATATCTTTTCTTGAACGTCATCAGGAATGGTCGTATCGTCGGCATCTTGAACTTCGTGTCCATAAATACCGAATGCGGGCAAACCTTTTTGGCTATGCGTTGCAAGGACAGACGCAAGATACACCGCACCCGGTCTTTCCGTGCCGTTGAAGCCCCAAACCGCTTTTATGGTCATCGGATCCATATCCATAGTTTCCGCACCGTAACACCAACACGGCGTAACCGTAAGCGTGATGTCTACGTTGTTCTTTTTGAATTTATCTGCACATGCAGCGGCTTCTGCAACTCTGCCTATCGTAGTGTCGGCAATAATGACTTTAACAGGTTCACCGTTTGAATATCTGACGTTTTCAGAAATCAATTTTGCGGCAACCTTTGCCATATTCATAGTTTGGTCTTCAAGACTTTCTCTGACCTTAATTTTGCCTCTGCGTCCGTCAATCGTGGGACGGATTCCGATAACAGGATAATCCCCTATCAATCTGGATTGCGCCATAAAAATCTCCTTTATATCGTATCGTTTTTTCAATTTGTTTCGAGAATAATGAAATGCATATCTTCCATTTGTTTTCTCGCATACATATAGCCTTATAGGCTTATATGTCTTTATTAAATCATAACATACTTTTTTTAATAGTTAAATAACAAATAATGCAATAAGTGTAATAATTATTGCAATTTTTATATTTTGATTTTACATACGCCTTTTACATCTTTTGACAATTTGACAAATCATTTCTTTTGTTTTATACTATTAACATAAATTGCAATAAATGTAATGAATATTGCAAAAAAACGTAGTAAAGGACGACTGATATGTTTCAAGATTTATATGAAAGAGTTGAAACAACCAAATACTTCAGCGGATTTTCCACCACACCTGCGCTCGAATATGTTGTCGTAAACACTATATCGGATTTCCCACCCAAAATGTCAAACCATTTACTATCGGAAATCTGTTTGTGTACAGAAGGTTCGGGTTTTTTCCTAATCAACAACGAGCATATACCTTTCAAAAAAGGTGATTTACTTCTAATCAACCCTTACGTTATGCACGGCTGTGGCGCAAGCGAAAACGAAACGCTTAAATACTATATTTTAGGCATCAAAAACATTCAGTTCTCCTCGTCCGATGAAACTTTCAAATACCTGTATCAAGTAAACGACAATAGACTACCATCATATGTCGATTTACTTTGGAACGAAATAAACGAGATGAAAGATAAGTTTGACAATTCGAGAATACCTATTGTAAGAAATTTGCTTACGATAATTTTAACCGAACTAAAATGCATAACATCTACGGACGTCATTCCGTTCAACAAAAAGGAAGCCGCAACAGTAGCAAATGCGGTTGCGCAGTATATAAATACGCACTTCAATCAGCCTATAAATGCAGATGACCTTGCCAAAATATTTCTGCGCTCAAAAAGTACGATTATGCATATGTTCAAAGAAACATACAAAACCACAGTTCTTCGTTACCTTACAGACAGACGTATAGAAGAAGTCAAAATGTGGCTTAAAAATAGCAATATGCCCGTAAACTTGATTGCAAAAGAAAACGGCTATGCTACCCTTCCTGTTTTTTATATGCATTTCGCTGAAAGAGTCGGAATGACACCGACAGAATACCGAAATCAAGAACAGAAAAAGAAAAAATAGCCGTTTTGTATTATTGCAATTTATTAGTACAAACA
>CAVKUX010000069.1:0-9857 GCA_963659595.1 Anaeroplasmataceae bacterium
GGATATCATCGTGCAAAATGCACGATATCATCACGAAGTGATATCATCGCCGCAGGCGATATCATTATTAAACCGCAACTCCGTTGCATTGTCCTGCGGTTTGGCGACACTTTCATGCCGCCATTTCCGCTTTTTGCCTTTGCCGCTTATGCCGTTTCACTGACGCCAATAGTATATGTTACGTTCGAATCGGTCGTGCCGGTGGCTTGAACGTAGACATAGAACACTTCGGTTGATGTTATCGTGAAAGTATGTGACGTATTGGTTTTGTTTAATGTAATGTATTTGTCCGCTGCATTTTTTAGTCTGTAGCCATCTGCACCGTAAATAGCGACTTCACAATCAAAGCCATCGACATCGACTACACTAATCGTAATTTCCACTTCTGTGCTTGTCGACTCATCGTTAATGGCAACTTTGTAAAAGTCAGATTTTCCGACTACCAGTTGTTTGTTATCGACACTATCATTATATAAGTTTGTCGGCTCCGTTATGACAATGTCGAAAACCAACTCGACAGAGTCCGTATCGTAGACCCACACATAATTGGTGACGTATTGACGACTGTTGTAGTAATTATATACAAAATCATATGTGTAAGTCCCGGGACCGCTGGTTCCTTCGGTGTAGTCGCCATAGTTGTTTCTATAATGCAGTTTACCCAATCCGGTAGTGCCGACTCTCTCGTATCGTGCAAGGGTAACCTCATCATTGCCTTTCACATATACGTTTATGGTGACGTTTTTACCTTTGGCATTGCTATTAAGATAAGTCTCGATGCTGCCCTCCTCGCCGTGTTCTTCAAAGGATGTTGCTCCGTACACGATTTCGGCATTCGCAGATATAGACGAGTTTTCAACGCCGTTCACTTTTACCGTTGACGTTACGGATATCGTCTTAACTTCAACCCTTATACCGCAATCGACGGAAGTGATTTTATAATTCGCCGCATACTCACCCGTAAGAGAAAATCTTTCGGTGGTGTTTACACTGATATTTGCCCCCACGTCAAGACCCGTAGTGTCTATCTTGACAAGCACCGTTTCGCCTGCGATTACTTGGCTTGTGCCTCCTGTTTCGATGAGTGCGACTGTGTCGACACGGGCTCCGTTTGCATCGTAAACCCAGTATGTTCCGCTCAATCTAATTCCCTTTTGCGCAATCGCAAAGTCGGCGGTTTTTTCAATGGCTTTGTACACCGCATTGCCCTCGACCGACACTTTGACGGTGTATTCGCCGGCATTCTTCGGTGCTTCGGAAGAGTATGCGCTGTCCTCTGCTCCCTTTGCTTTGTACATGACAGAGACGGATTTTCCGCCCGCATACGAATATTCGCTTGCGCTCAGAGCTTGCGCTGCGCCGTTATACGTTCTTGCTTTTACACTCAACGTCAGAGTGTTGTCCGTTGCTTCTCTTTCATAACCGCAAACGTTGCAATCGAAATCGTCGTCATCGGTGTATGTATGTTCCGCAAAATCTTTGGTTTTGTCCTCGTGTTCGCAGGTGGTCGGACGATAGTGTCCGCTTTCGTCGGTATTCACCCAAGCCGTCATATTATATTTGTGCGTGTGAGGAAGTTTCGCTATCGCTTCCGTCTTGGTTTGTCCGCATACGGTACAAGTGTAGGTCTTCACACCCTCCGCCTCTTCTGTCGGCTCTGTTGTCACTTCGCCACCATTCCAACTGTGCGCTGCAACGTCTTTCTTCAAAGTCGTGTGCTTGCAAGTTGCGGCGTGCCAATGTTCGGCGTCGTTTTTGCTCCATTCGGTTGCATAAGTGTGTTCGTGTCCGAGCGCAGGGATTGCCTCGGTTTTGGTTTGTCCGCACACTGTGCAAGTGTAGGTCTTCACGCCGTCCGCTTCCTCTGTTGCGGAGGTGGTCACTTCGCCGTCATTCCAACTATGCGCTGCAACGTCTTTCTTTTCAGACGTATGAGTGCATGTTGCAGGATGCCAGTGGTTGATTTCGTCCTTTGCCCATGCCGATGTGTCAAACGTGTGCGTATGAGCAAGAGTGCCGACAGATTCCGTTTTTGTTTGTCCGCAGACAAGGCAGGTGTAGGTCTTTTCGCCTTCTTCCGTTTCGGTCGGCTCTTTCGTCACTTGCCCTTCGTCCCAACTGTGCATTGCAACGTCTGCCTTTTCGCTCGTGTGAGCGCAGGTTGCGGCGCGCCAGTGTTCGGTTTCGTTTTTGCTCCATTCGGTCGCAAAAGTGTGGGTGTGAGTGAGTTTTTCAACAACTTCCGTCTTTTGATAGCCGCAGGTGTTGCAGGTGAATGTTTTCACGCCCTCCACTTCCTCTGTCGGCGCTTTTGTAACTTCGCCGTCATTGAAATCATGGGCGATTTTTTCGGACGTGTCCGAGTGCTTTTTGGTTGTGCATTCGTGCCAGTGGCTTGTTTGGTCAAACTTCCACTCGCTCGAATACTCGTGCTTTTTGTCATTGCAGGCGGAAAGCACCGCAACCGACAACACAAGCGTGAGTACAACCGCAAGGATTGTGATAAACGATTTTCTTTTCATTGTTTTGTCTCCTTTTTTTAGGGGATATATTTTTGTGCCTTGCGGCACGGTTGTATTGCACTTTAGCACCTTCGGTGCAGTGATATTGCGGCTTTGCCGCAGTTATATTGTCCTTACGGACAGTTGTATTGCGGCTTTGCCGCAGTGATATCCACTGCGTGGATGATATCGTTGCTGTCGCAACGGTGATATCCTCGCTATGCTCGGGTGATATCCACACTGTGTGTGGGTTGCGGAAGATTTGATTTCATTTTTCCTTATGTCATTCAGAGCGTCAGCGTGGGAATCCAGCCGCAGGCGCATTTTCGCTTCGCTGGATTCTCTCGGTCACTTCGTTCCCTCAGAATGACATATGGATGATTGGAATTTCATTTTTCCTTATGTCATTGCGAGGAACACAGTGACGTGGCAATCAAGGCGACAGCCGCATAACGCTACGCTGGATTCCTACGTCGCTTCGCTCCTCTGAATGACATATGGAGGATTGGAATCATTCGGCTTCGCAGCCTCCGAGACGTTGCTCATAGACAGGCGGAGCCGTAGTTTATGGAACGACGAAGACTCGTTGTGAGCATCCACTTGTGTCGTTGCAATCGCCGAGCCGCCTCAAGATTGCAACCCCTTACGTCACAAACAAATGCTCTGATTTGTTTGTGACAGGACGTTTGCGCCAAAATATTTGTCAAGCCATCTTGAAAAGATGGGTGACAAGTGTTTTGCATTCGGCGCAATAAAACAAAAGCGCACCGCCCCATAGATTTTCACCTATGTGGCAGTGCGCTTAGCCTTGTTATATTAAACCCGAAAAGGGCGGACCTATGTCTTGCTTGCTTGCTTGCTTGCTTGCTTGCTTGCTTGCTTGCAAATGATTGTCGCAATTTGCTCATACCTTGTCAACTCTCCTTGCCCGCTTTTTTCAAGTTCTTGTGTTTGTTCGTAGGTGTCCAGCGTTGACGGGCGTTGTATTCGATTCGAATACTTTTTATCGATTGAATTGTATCACACCTTGCGGCATAAAGCAAGCCTCTATTTACATTTGGAACGAACAATCGACAAGAGGCGATTTACAAGCGGATAGATACTGCTTTTTGGCACATAACTTGTGTAAAATCGTATTAACCGAAAATTCGTGTAAACGGTTTGAGCGCAATATTTTGATAAAGAACGCGAAAGGCACGGCTTGAATCAAAACCCAGTGTACTTGCGTACACGGTTTTGAGGCGAGGCGTGCCTGTAAGGAACGCAGTGACGGAATAGCGATTGCTACGCGCGCGTCAATCACGTCCAAAGTTATTTGCAAAATAGCACGCTCAAACTACTTTCTACTAATAATATTGCCCGTCGTCGGGTCAATCAACATCGCCCAATAATCCACCCCGTCACCGATGAAAGAAACGTAATAATAGTAACTTTCACGGTCGGCGGTGATGAGTTTGACGTAAATTTCGCGCTCGACTTTGCCTTCTGCGTACTCTTGGTCTATTTTGTCTTTGAGGGATTCTTTTGCGATGTCGATGACGTCGTTTGCGGACAATTTGCCGTCGAGGACGGAATCGAGTTCGATGTCCGACGAGACTTCGCCTGCCGTGACCGTTATGGTCTTGGGAAGGAAATCGAGTGCGATAGATGTCGAAAATTCGCCGCTCGATGAGCATTTTATCTCACCCGAAACAGACTTGTCGTCTGCGGAAATAACATAGGAGATTGCCGTATAATCGTTGCTTTTGAGAGGAAGGATTGTGAGTTCGACAAAGTCGCACACGTCCTTTGCCACGCCGTCGGCGATGAAGTTCTTTTCACGCCTACCCTTTTCGATGCTAACGGCGAAAAGGTCGCTCTCGCCGACATAGTACTGCTCGGTAAGTCGGGATATATTGTCGTTTTGCTCGTCGTCCGTTTTTTTGTTGCACGCACAGAGCGCGAAAAAGGAAAGCGACAGGCACAAAATTGCAACCAAAATCAAGCAAATTTTTCTTTTCATACGCAAAATATATTGGCTCGAATTGGAAAATATGCAAAAAATCGCACATTTTGCCCGTCACCGACGCTTTTTTTGTTGAATAATGTACATTTTATGATATAATCAGTTTATATATTGACAGCAAGCGCGCGTGCGCATACGAGGAAGTATGGCGGAAAAGCCCGAAAAAAACGTCTATATGCCGTCCGAAATTATCGAAAACGAGCAATGTGAACAAGCCGTAGAGGAAAAGTTTGTCACCGACCCTCACAACGGACTTGCGCAAAAAGACGTGGAAAACCGAATCGCCGAAGGAAAAGTGAACGGCGACACCAACGTAAAGACGAAAACCGTCGCGCAGATTTTGCGGGAAAACATCGTCACGTTTTTCAATTTCGTTTTTATCGTACTTGCGCTGCTTATATTCTTCTTTGTGGACGCAGGCGAAAGTTTGCTTTCCATTTTCGGCAACTTCGGATTTATGTTGCTCATCATTTTCAATGCGCTCGTAGGCATCTTCCAAGAGGTGAGAGCAAAGCGGACAATCGACAAATTGTCGCTCATATCCGCCCCAAAAGCCATCGTGATTCGCGACGGCGAGCAAAAAGAGATTGCCGTCAAGGACATCGTGCTTGACGATTTGACGGTTTTGTCCACGGGAAGTCAGATTTGCGCGGACGCAGTCGTCGTCGAAGGCTCTATCGAAGTCAACGAAAGCCTTATCACGGGCGAACCCGACGCAATCCTCAAAAATGCGGGCGACGAGATTATGTCGGGCAGTTTTGTCGTGTCGGGCTCTGCAAAAGCGCAGGTCGAACACGTCGGCATCGACAATTTCGCAACAAAAATCAGTGCCGGCGCAAAATATTTCAAAAAGCCCAACAGCGAGATATGGCGTTCGCTTATGCTCATAGTCAAGGTTATGGCAAGCATAATCGTGCCGCTCGGCATTATGCTTTTCTGCGTCAAGTATTTCTTGCAGAAAAACCCCGAAGACGCAGAAAAGATGATCACCACCCTTCTCGGCTACAAGATAAGTTCACACCTTTCCTCGACGGTTCTGGGCACGATAGCGACGGTCATAGGTATGATTCCGTCGGGACTCGTCGCGCTTTCCTCGACGGTGTTTTGCGTGAGCGTCATGAGGCTTTCTCGGCACAAAACCCTTGCGCAAGACCTCTATTGCGTCGAAACGCTCGCAAGAGTCGACGTGCTTTGCCTCGACAAGACGGGCACTATCACCGAAGGCACGATGGAAGTCAACGAATTGCAACCCTCAAAAGGCAAGGACGCAAACGGCATAAAACAAATCATTAAGAACGTCACGAGCGCACTCGACGACGACAACGCGACGATAAACGCGCTTCGCGCCTACGTCGATGATTTGCAAAGTGAGGGCGAAGTTGAACAGACCGTGCCGTTTTCCTCTCAACGCAAGTGGAGCGGCGCAAGAATAGACGGCGTTTCCTACGTCATCGGCGCACCCGAATTCGTGTTCAAAAAGCGCACCAAAGCAATGGAAAACACTATGTCGGAAATGGCGCAAAAGGGATTCAGAGTTATGGTTGTCGCGTCCTCGAAAAACAAGTTCGGCGACGGCACTCTGCCCAAAACTCTCACCTTTGAAAGTTTTGTATTCATAACCGACAAAATAAGAAAAGAAGCCCCCGACACGTTGCGCTTCTTCAAGCAGGAAGGCGTAAACGTGAAGATAATCTCTGGCGACAATCCGCAGACCGTGAGGGCGGTCGCTATGCGCGCGGGGCTCGAAGATTGTGACAACATCGTGGATATGTCCACTTTAAGCACCGAGCAGGAAGTGTACGAGGCGGCAACCAAATACACGATATTCGGGCGCGTGCTTCCCGACCAAAAACTTATGCTCGTCAAGGCGCTCAAAAAGGCGGGTCACACCGTCGCTATGACGGGCGACGGCGTAAACGACGTGCTTGCGCTCAAAGAAGCGGACTGCTCGGTGGCAATGGCTTCGGGTTCGGACGCGGCAAAGAACGTAAGTTCGCTCGTGCTTTTGGACAGCAATTTCTCGTCTATGCCGAGAGTTGTCGCAGAGGGCAGACGCTCGATAAACAACCTCGAACGCTCCGCCGCCCTCTACATTATGAAAACCATATACAACACGTTGCTTGCGCTGTTGTTTATGCTTGTCGTAGATCCCCTTCCCTTCACGCCGCAAAACCTCACTATTATGGGCGCGGTGACGATAGGTATGCCGTCGGTGGTGCTTGCGCTCGAACCGAATGCGGACAGAGTTACGGGCAGGTTTTTGCCCAAAGTGCTTTCAAACGCCGTCCCCGGCGGAGTCACCGTTCTGCTCGGCGCGATAGCGGTGATAATTTGCAACAGATTTTTCCTTACCGACATCGCAGAGGAGCAATCGCAAACGGTGTTTATATGGATTATCACGTTCGTGGGATTTCTGCTCTTGTTCAAGGTGTCCTTGCCCACTAAACTTTCGAGTTGGTCGGCGTTTTTCGGAATCAGCGACTTTATGAAAGAGATGGAAGCGGAAAAGGCTCGGGCGGAAAAAGCCGAGGCGGCTCGCGTATACGACGATTTCGACGAGAGCGAAAAGCGCGATTCCTTGCGCAACGGTGTTGTTATGAAAGTTCTCGAATCCGAAAGCGAAACGGACAACAAAAAGCGCAAAAAGCCGAAAAAAGAACGCAAAAAACACAAGTTCGACAAGTCGAAATGGCTCGTATTGCTCAACTTGTTCACCTACGTTCTTATGGTGTTCATATTCGTGGGAATCTACTTCCTCTCCATCAACGTCGAAGTGAACGGCAAGACAATCGACATCGTTGCGCTGCTTCGCACTTTCTTCCGTCTTGACAATCACGTCACTTGGGAAATGGGCAAAGCAATGCTCGCAATCGGTGCGATACTCACCGTCGCATACGTCGGATTTGTTGCGATGATGAATCAAATCAAGCTCGAGCACGGCGAGGCAATCGAAAAGAGATTCGAGCGCATCGACGCAAAAACGAGAGCAAAGGATTCAAGACCGCAAAAAAACAAAACTAAAAAACAAAAAGTCGCGATAGCGAAAAATACAAACAAACAACACAAAGTCAAATGAAATTTGGCATTTTACGGGGTGAATTATGAAACGCAACAATATGTGTCCTTTCTGCTACATCAAAAGTCTTTTTCAAAAGAAAAAACCGACGAGCGTAAATCCCGAACTCGACGACTACGACAACGGCGTCGCGCTTACGCCCCCTATGGGTTGGTCGAGTTGGAACACGTTCAAAAATCGTATCAACGAAAAACTCATTCTCGACACCGCAAAAGCAATGAAAGACAACGGTCTTATCGAGGCAGGATACAAATATCTCAATCTCGACGACTGTTGGCAATCTTCCTTGCGCGACGAAAACGGCGAACTCGTGGGCGATTACGAAACTTTCCCCGGCGGCATTGAAAATCTTGCAAAGCAAGTCAACGCAATGGGGCTGAAACTCGGCGCATACACCTCGAACGGCACACTCACTTGCGAGGACTTGCCCGCAAGTTTGGGCAGAGAACGATTCGACGCATATACGCTGGCAAAATGGGGCATAGAATATTTCAAATACGACTATTGCCACCACATCCCGATCTCTCGCTATGCGCCGCTCGTCTATTCTATCAGCGTATCGCAGTTCGACTCCCACCCCATCGAGTATTCCGTACACAATGCGGTGCTTTCGGGGCTTGCGAGATTTATGACTGACACAAGACTACCGAGCGGCAGTTACGTTTCGGGTCTCGACGCAAATCAAGGCAGAATCACCTACAACAACATCGAGGTTGACGAAGACGGCAAATACGTCCTGACAATCAACATCAAAAAGAAAGGCGCTTACGAAAAGTATCTCATCGCCAAAGTCAACGACGGCGAAGAATACGAGATTCTTTTCCCGCCCCAAAAGCACTTCAATCTCACCGCAAGATTCCAAGTCATAGTAGACCTAAAAGCGGGCAAAAACAAGGTCGAACTGTTCAACCCGATCACAAGCAAAGCCGACAGCGAAATGTATCAGTATCGCCGCATGGGCAAAGCGCTCAAAGACGCTACGGCAAGAGTTGCGAAAGAGCGCAAACAGGCGGAAAAACCCATCGTGTTTTCCATCTGCGAATGGGGTTGGGGCAAGCCCTACAACTGGGGCGCGAAAGCGGGCAACCTCTGGCGAACAACTCCCGATATTAACCCTTGGTGGTTTTGGATTAAAATCATCTACGGGCACACGGTAAAACTCTATAAGTACGCAAGCAAGGGGCACTACAACGACCCCGATATGCTCGAAGTTGGCAACGGCAAACTCACCTACAATCAGAACGTGTCGCACTTCTCTCTTTGGTGTATGATGAACGCGCCGCTCATCCTCGGCAACGACTTGCGCAATATGAGCGAGCAGGTCAAGAGCATCGTCACCAACAGAAATATGATTGCAATCAACCAAGACCCCCTCGCAAAGCAAGCAAAACGCGTCAAAAAAGGCGTCGTGGACGTCCTTGCAAAACCCCTTGCGGACGGCTCGGTTGCGGTGTGCTTCTTCAACAAGTCCTCGCACGGCGCAAAAGCGAAATTCGACCTCAATACGCTTGCCGACGACAAGTACGTCGCATTGCAAAAACAGACCGAATATACCGCCAAAGAGCAATGGAGCGGCGAAAAACTCACCACTAACGGCACGATTTCCGTATCTCTCGAAAAGTGCCAAAGCAAAGTTTATATCGTCAAATAACGCTTTTGAAAACGGCATTACGGACTGTTCTTAAAACAAATCTCCGCCCTCTCATTGTCAAAAATCACAAGCAAAAAGGAGCCAATCTTTGGCTCCTTTTTCATTGCAATCGTCGCATTTCATTCATTTGTCCGCATTGTCATCCTTTACTTCAAGCGCAAACTTATCGCTTGCATTCAACGGTGAAACCGCCTTCATTCCCGTTGCCTCTTCGTACTCCTTTTTCGCAACGCTCGCCACTCGACCGCCACGACGAGCAACCGACTTGTTCTGCTCAAAAGTGGACGGCGCTTCTTGCCTTGATATCGTTGTTGCGGTAACCTCGGCAAGCATATTCAAGACAAGTTCGATATTCGTCATATTGTCGCGCAGATTTTCTTTCCTTAGACCTTTGAGTTCTTTATACTCTTTAACGGACAAGCCGCTCCATGCCTTTGTCATTTCGTTCGTTAAAATCGCGTAATCTTTTTCCTGATCTATTCCGCGCTCTTTCCACTCATCCGTGAGTTCCTTGCGCATTTCGATAGTCTGCAATCGCTGATTGATCCAGCCCTCCGTGTAACCTTTGGCTCGGTAAAAATCCGCACCGCGAAGTATCGCCTTTTCGGGGTCGGCTATTTCGTC
>CAVKUX010000070.1:0-9797 GCA_963659595.1 Anaeroplasmataceae bacterium
TTTGAATTCTTCTTTTTTATTGTTTCTGCAATAATTTGGCATCCGATTGATAATCTCGTTTTTGTCTTTTTCATCAAGCATATCAAATAGTTCATTTAATAAATGCTTTGTGACCTTTTTCCATTTACAACATAATATCCCTTTTAAAGCTAATTCACATGAAAAAGCAGCATTGACTATATAGGCAGAAATCTTAAACACATCTGCCTTATCGTAATCAATTGAAAAGATGTTTATTCCTGTTTGAGAAAGAAGCGACAAACTATCATTATAGAATTCATTCATCAACCCAAACATCCACGGTGCATTTTTCATATCACTTCAGCAATTTGCACTTTTTATTTCTATCGTTTATAAGAGTGCACAATTTGTCTGCTTGCTCGACGATTCCGTCGTCAACTTCGTTTTTGACTTTATCGGCAAAGATAATGTATGCTTCGGATATTTCTTTCTCTATGTAATACAATTTATCATCAGACATCGGGTCGCTGTAACGCAATGCTTCATACACTTTTTTTGTAGCATCTTTTGCAACATCTGTTTTTGCATAGGTCATAAGAGATTCACTTTCGGAAGAAAGTTCTCTCATAAGAGCCGTTTTCTTTTTGACGTTTTCTCCAACTTTTTCAACGTTTGCAATTGCAACCGAGCCTTTCAAATAAGCAAGGGCATAGTATGCCGTGAACAATACGCAAACTATTGCCGCAATCCATTCGGGTAGAACTGGCACACACATAAACACTGCGCCAACAATCAAACTTGCCACCAATGCGCTGTATGAAATAGTTTGAAGAGATAATCTCAAAAAGATTTTATCTTTTTTATTGCCTGCAAACATCTTTACACCGATAAGAAGTTGTGCGATAAACGAAAGCATAACAAATCCGTATCCAATCCAGAAGGATGCATTCGCATACCAGTCGAAATTTCCGACGGTGTGAGGTACGACAAACGTCAATACGTTGAATACAACAAGGCATATTGCCCAAGCAATACTGTAATAAGTTAAGTTTTTATTCATAGTTATTCTCCCTTATATTTTCTCTCCGCAATTCAAACAAAACTTTGCGCCGACGGGGATTTCAGAATCACATTTCGGACATTTCGAGACGAACTTAAATCCGCATTCGGGGCAGAACTTTCCTTTTACAACCGTTTTCCCGCAATTCGGACAAACTATTTGTTCAATATGTTCTTCTTGAACTTTCTCGCCGCATTGCAAACAGAATTTCGCATTTTTAGGTAGTTTTGCTCCGCATTTTGCACAAACTATACTCTCGTCTTTGTTTTGTTCCATAGCATTGTTCAAAGAACCGCCAACAACACCGGCAATTGTTCCTCCAACACCAGCCATTGTACCGAGTCCTATTCCGAGATTTGTGAACTGTCCGACAGCTTGGTTCGAAGCAACTTGTTGTGCAACGTCAAATCCACGCTCTTGTTGATATGTATATCCTTCTTGTGCGCGCTTTGTTGCTGCGGCTTGAGAGCCGATTATAACTTTTTGCGCTTCGGTTTGTGCATCTATAACACTTACGTTCTGACGGATCTTCGCTTCTGCAATATCTGCATATTGGCGGAAGTGAAGCGACTTAAACTTCTCATATTGTGAATCTCCGTCCGGTTTCATTATTTCCATAACGAAGAAATGTTCAAGCACAAGTCCGTATTCTTCGAAATCGGGTTTGAGTAAGTTAAGCAGCTTATCAGATATATCTTGAAGTCTTTCATCGATTTCAAAGATGCTGATTTTATCTTGTTTTATCACTTGAGCAAGATATGACTTAACTTTCGTCATCAAGAACGCTCTAAAATACGATACGAGCCTGTCATTTCCGAGATAACTCTCCGTTCCGACAAGTTTGACAAGAAGTTTTCTCGAATTATCGACGCGTAGTGTCATTTGTCCGTTTGCACCGATCGAAATAGGGAATCCATACGTCGGCTCAATAAATTGAACCTTACTGTCGGTGCCCCATTTCATAGACATTTTTTCGGTCTTATTGATAAAATAAACTTCACAATGGAATGGCGATTTATCACCCGTAAGTCTATTTAGGGCTTTCCCGATAAGAGGTATGTTTTGTGTTTCTAATGTATAGCGACCTGCGCCAAACAAATCAAGTGCCTGTCCATTCATCATAAACACGGCTTCTTGAGATTCGTGAACTATAAGCTGTGACAAACTATTGAAATCTTCACAAGGATGTTTCCAAATTACTGCGTTATTGTCGTTTTCATATTTAATAATGCTTGCTATCGGCATAAAATTAAGCCCTCCCGTTCTTATTATCTTCTATTTCGAGATTTGAAATTGCGTATTCCAAACAGGTTTGAATTATTTCGTTTCTCGTGCGTCCCGAACTTTCTGCGACTTTATCAAGTTCTCCAACCAAATCGTTCGGCAACCTTGTTGTGACGACCATTGAATCGCCTTTGTATCTTTTTTTTGCTATAATCAATTTCTTTTCCATAAGAAACTCCTTTTGTGATATAATTGTAATACAATTGTATTCACATTGTCAATATTTTTATTAAAATTATTTGACAAGTTGTTTTCTTAATACTATATAGAAGTTGAGGTATATATAAATATTCCTAATATGTTTTCAAAAGCTTTGTATGTGAAAACGGCGGAGTGTGCCCGATTTTGATTCCAAAATAGTTTTTACTAATAAAAAAACGAACATCTTTTAACAAGGTGTTCGTTTTATTCCCTAATGGCGCCTGTTGAGGGACTCGAACCCCCGACACTTCGGTTAACAGCCGAATGCTCTACCGACTGAGCTAAACAGGCATTTGTTTTTTCAATGCTTGTTTATAATAATCTTTCCAAGAGAATTTGTCAACGATTTTTTGTATTTATACCCCTCTCTGTTTATGATTTTTTTACCATATTCTCACAAACCGTAATTTGGAAACTTTAATAGTTTTTTAACAGTTGTATGTTTTTATAAGGTGACAAACAAAAGAGGGGTGTATATATGAGTGAAAAAGATATGAAAACCTCTGCACCGAAAATCAACACGAGATTGCGCCATAATATTTTGGAAATGCCGAAATGCATTTATAAGGCGAGCGGAATCGTCATTTACGGTCGGCGCATAAAGAGCATAGTTTTCACGACAGATCTTGCTATTATACGAAACTGCGACGCGGACGCAGTGTTTGCCGTGTACCCTTTCACCCCGCAACAAGTAATAAGCGACGCGATAATAAAGGCGTCTTATATACCTGTATTTTGCGGCGTAGGCGGAGGCACGACAAAGGGATTGCGCACTGTTGCGATCGCCAAAGACGTTGAATCACAAGGCGCGATGGGGGTTGTGCTTAATGCGCCCATATCAAATCTCAACCTCTCTGCCGTCGCAATGGCTGTGGATATACCCGTCATTATAACGGTCACGAAAAAAGACACTGATATACTGTCGAGAATAGAATGCGGCGCAACAATTCTTAACGTGGCGTGCGCACAAGAAACGCCCGAAGTGGTTGCGAGTATAAGGCAAAACTTCTCGGATATTCCTATAATAGCGTCGGGCGGAAAAACGGAAGAAAGTATTTTGAAAACAATAGAAGCAGGCGCGAATGCAATCACATACACTCCGCCTTCGACGCAAGATTTATTCAAAGAAATGATGCTTAAATACAGAGAAACCTGAAATGTCGGGTTTCTTTTGTTTTTAATATAAAAAGTGGTTTATATAAACAAATTAATACAATAAACCTCTTATTTTGTAAAATTTACATTAATTTCGTTTTATGTTTAAGCGAAAATTTTCACTGCTCTGCTTTTTGTCAAAATACAATATTGAAAAAATAAAAGTCTTATTTGTATTTAGTGTGATATAATATAGTCATTATGAAAGAAGTTATTATCGACGCGCTTCTTGACAGTTTGAAAATATTTGCTGTGGTTGTTGTTTTTCAATATATCATTGCGCTTATCGAGCCGAAACTGTCAGAAAAAATATCCCTAAAAGGCAAACTCGCACCGCTTATAGGTGTGAGTATTTCCTTGTTGCCTCAATGCGGATTCAGTGTTGTAGCAACTGATTTATATCAAAAAAGGCATATAACCGTCGGCACATTGATAGGTGTGTATCTTGCAACGAGCGACGAAGCGTTGCCTATATTTTTAGGCACGCCGTCCAAAGCATTACACGTCCTGCCACTGCTCGCTTTTAAGTTTGTTTTGGGTCTTGTGTTCGGATATATGATAGACCTTATTCTTTCAAAGAGCAGAAAAAAAGTGGAACATCATGTTGCGCATTGCAACGAAAACTACAAGATTAAACTTACAGACTGCGACGGCGCGGAACTTATTGAAAACAAGGATGAAGAAAAGACTGAGTGTTGTTGCGATGAGTGTAAAGAATGTGAAAAATTCGAGAAAGAAACCAACAAATTAAAACAACGGGAAAAGGATTTAAAAAAGTCGGATAAGACGGAAAAATCCGAAAAAAAAGAGAAAATAGACAGATTCGTAATACATCCCCTTCTTCACTCGCTCGAGATATTTGCATACGTTCTCGTGGTGAATCTTATATTCGGCATAATCGTAAACAAGGTAGGCGAAGAAAATCTGCTAACCTTCCTCACTTCAAACAAATACCTTGCGCCGCTGCTTGCGGTTATAGTGGGTGCGATTCCGAACTGCGTTTCGTCTGTTGTGATAAGCGAACTGTATATTATGGGCGGACTTGGATTCGGCGCGACTCTCGGCGGACTTTGTATGAACGCGGGCGTTGCGTTTGTGTATCTGTTTAAGGATGTGAAGCACACAAAAAGAAACCTTGCCGTGTTTGGCGCGATGTTTGTTATAAGTCTTATTATCGGGTATATTTTCTCGCTTATATTCTCGTTTTCGAGCCTGAATTTTTGAAGGTAGACAAGGCTTGTTGACAAACATAATCAAAGGTGTAAACATTGTTGATAACCATACTTAGGATATCAACATATCAACTCCATATAAAAGACAATATATTGTGAGGAAAGAAATTTAAGATTGCAAGAGATTGTGGTTGATGATTGATTTTCCACTTGTCAACATCGCTTATTTATGTTATCATTATTAAAGAAATAAACAATAATAAATCTATAGGCGGAATATGAAACTTATTTGTCAAGGAAACGAATTGAGCGACGCTCTCGCAAAAGTTGTAAAAGCACTTCCCATCAAGAGAAACAATCCTATTCTCGACGGTGTCAAACTCACGGCGCTCGGCGATACGCTCACCATTTTTGCAACCGATCTCGAACTTGCAATCGAAAAGAAAATCAATGCGCAAGTGCTTATCGAGGGCGAAATCGTCGTACCCGGAAAACTCTTTGCCGACTACGCAAAAAAGATTGAGGAAGAACAGGTCGAACTTGACGGAACGGACAGTTCGAAACTCATCATCAAATATCTTGACAGCGAACTTCAAATCAAGTGTATGAGCGCAGACGAGTATCCCGTTTTCAAAGAGGTTGACACACAAAACTCTTTCATCATTCTCAAAAAGGAATTGAAAGAAATCATATCCAAAGTTATCTTCAACGTTGCGGTGGACGAGGCAAGACCTTCCCTTCGCGGCGTATGCCTCAACATAAAAGATGAAGAAGTAGAAGCGGTTGCTTCAGACGGATACAGACTTGCTCTTGCAAAAGCGCAAATCAAAAACAACGGCATCGTTGACAAAATCATCGTGCCTGCAAAGAGTATGAACGAACTTTCTCGTCTTATCGACGACGGCGAGGAAACAATCACCGTGTATGTTGAGAAAAATTACATTATGGTGGATCTTTTCCACACCAAGATCGTCACAAGACTCATTGGCGAGGACTACATTAACTATGAGAAAATAATCCCGAGCGTGTTTACAACCGAAGTCACAGTTGATAAAAAGTTGTTTGAAAACGCAATCGACCGCGTATCTCTCATCAACCGCGCAGAAAAGAAATCCTACGTCAAGATGGAAATTAAGGAAGATTCCATATCTCTCAACGCACATAGCGACGATGGTGAAATCAACGAAAAAGTCACCATCGGACTTAAAGGCAAAGACCTCACCATTGGTTTCAATTCCAAATACTTCATCGATTGTATGCACGCAATCGACGAGCCGTTTGTGACTCTCAACTTCACCACATCCACCGCACCGGGAATTATTAAGGGGGAAGGCGACAGATGGCTTTATCTAATATTACCGCTCAGAGTAATAGGTTAAAGACAGTAATAAATAGCGACTAACTTTGTCAGGCACGACTTGCCTTAAAATCACGTACGCTTTGTACGTTGGGTTTTGATTCAAGCCGTGCCTTTCGCGTTATTCATCTATTTATTGTTGTCTTTCTAAGTTTTTTTTAAGCGGTTTTTTTATTTTCAAAACCATATGTCATTCCGAGGGAACGAAGTGACCGTGGGAATCCAGCGTATGCGATAGACACAAATATAGAAATTATTAACTTATTCGAGCATCATGAAGATAAGTCTGGAAAAGACACGGGAACGGTTGATTTTTTAGAATATATCCCTCGAAAAAACAAAGGTAATTGATAATATAGCATGTGTATGATATACTTTTTTTTATGGAAAGCCTGAATGCAAAACTCGAAAAATATAAAAAACTCGCAAAAAAGAAACCCAAATATTACGTTTCTCTCGGCGATTTATATTCTGATGACGGCGATTTCAAAACCGCAACGATTTACTATCAAAAAGCCGTCGACAACGGCGTTTTGGCATATACTGTTCTTGGCGACACTTGGGGCTACCGCTCTCAATACAAAAAAGCGTTCGACGTTTATACGGAAGGCGCAAACAAAGGCGAAGCGGATTGTTTTGCCCGTCTCGGATTTTGCTATGAAACTGGTTATGTAAAAATCGATATTCAAAAAGCAATCGAGTATTACGCCAAAGCTTCCGATTTGGGTGTCGCGGCAGCGGCAAGATCTCTCGGCGATTTGTATTATTTCAATACGCCGATTGAAGATTCCGAAATCGACAATATAAAGAACGCGTTGAAATATTACGAGCGTGCTTTTTATCTTTGCGACGTTCAAATCGCAAAAAAGATAGGCTTTATCTACTTAAACAATGAAGAACTGAAAGACGTTCCCAAAGCCATAGAGTGGTACGAAAAGGGATTGAGCCTTGGCGACTATTCCCTTAACTTCGACTTGGCGTATGTGTATCTCAATGACAGATTTGTTCCGCACGACTACAAAAAATGGTTGGCGTATTTAGCGGACGGCGTGAAACACAACGATCCGGAAAGCCTTTATATGCAGGCCCGCATATATGAAGAAGGTTGGTACGGAATAGAACCCGACGAGAAGAAGTATATTCATTATCTTAAAAAAGCGGCGAACCTTTGTCAGGATGACGCATTGCTTGATTTAGGATACTACTATTACAACAAAGGCAAATATGACGACGCGCTCGACTGTTTTGCGCTGTGTGAACTCGATCACGTCGGCGTGTACTGGTGTATTGCGACCATTTACGAAAACAAAAAACAAGATTATCAAAACGCACTGTTCTATTATCGAATGGCGGCGGAAGAAGACTTCCCCGACGCACTCGAAAGGTTGGCGGAAGCGTATCTCGGCGACGAACTCGGTCTTAAAAAGGATGAGAAAAATGCCTTTAAACTGTTCAAAAAAGCCGCAAAACTCGGCAACGCCGCCGCGCAATATAATCTCGGTATGGCGTATGTGTGCGGATATTACGGCGTGATGCCCGACAAGGATAAGGCTGTATTTTGGCTCAAAAAGAGCGCGAAAGGCGAAAATCCTATGGCGTGCGTGCAAATGGGACTTTACAACCTCTACACCGTCAAAACGGACAAGGCGTGCAAGAAAGCGTTTGAGTATTTCCAAAACGCGTACTATCTCGGCGAGGAAGAAGCGGTGATAAATCTCGGACTTTGCTATCTGCAAGGCAAAGGCGTGGAAAAAAATCCGAAAGAAGCGGTAAAGTGCTTTGCGGAAGCGGTGAAAAGGACAAATTCGGGCGTTGCGTACTACAATCTCGGTTTGTGCTACGAAAACGGATTCGGTGTGAGAAAGGACAACAAAAAAGCAATCGAAGCGTACGGCAAAGCGGTTAAAAACGGCGAGAGCGCAGGACTTGTCGCAATCAAAAATCTTTACCTCAAAATGAACGGAAACATCGATAAAAAAGAATAAAACGTTAGGGTTTTTATAACAAGAAAAGCGTGCTTTTCACACGCTTTTCGCATTGTTTGTACACTGTTTTCGGCTTGATTTTCGAATTGTGATTGAATTGTTTTCGACTGAATTTACAAATGTTGTATTAGCAGGATTTTGCTTTGTTATCTGTTGAGAATCATATTTCTGATGTCCGCAACCGTGACTTTGATACGCGGATTCGATTTGATTTCCTCACTGATTTTGTCACGAGCGTGGATAACAGTCGTGTGATCCCTTCCCCCGAACAACTCGCCGATTTGCACGAGCGGCATAGGCAACAGTTCGGTGATAAGATAGATTGCGATCATTCTCGGTTCGACGATGTTTTTGGTTTTCTTTTTGGATATGATGTCAGCAGACGAGATCTTAAAGTATTTGCAAACCGAGTCCACGATTCCGCTTGCGTCGATTGTGTCGTTCTTTTCCTCGATAAATCCGCCGATTGCCTCTTTTGCAACGTCTATCGTGCAAACCGAACTGTTGGTGAGAGAACTGTAAAAAATCACGCGGTTGAGCAAGCCTTCCATCTCTCTGATGTTGGACGGCGCGATTTCGGCAATGAACTCGGCAACCTCGTCTTTAAGCACGAATTTGGATTGAGCGGCTTTGTTTTTGAGGATTGCCACTCTCGTTTCGGTGTCTGGAACTTGAATGTCTACGGTAAGTCCGCAACCGAAGCGCGTGCGAAGCCTGTCCGAAAGCGTCGTAAGGTCTTTCGGCGCGCGGTCGGACGTCAAAATAATCTGCTTGTTGTCTTGATAAAGGTCGTTGAAAATGTGGAAAAACGCCTCTTGCGTCGCTTCCTTGCCTATCAAAAACTGCACGTCGTCCACCATAAGCACGTCGCAAGAGCGGTATTTTTCTCTAAACTTGTTGTTCTCATCGTTGGACTTGTTGCGAATCACGTTGATAAGTTCGCTCACAAGCGCTTCCGCGCTGACGTAAAGAACGTTCACGTTCTTTTTGTACTTGAAAAGATAGTTGCCAATCGCGTGCAAAAGGTGAGTTTTGCCAAGGCCCACGCCCGAGTAGATGAACAACGGATTGAAGGTCGTGCCGGGGTTTTCGGCTATGGTTTTGCAAGCAGCGAGCGCGTACGAGTTGGATTTTCCCTCGACGAAGTTTTCAAACGTGTACTTCTCCTGAAACGGGCATTTCTTCTTGCCTTTTTCTTCGGGGGTAAAGTTGGTGACAAAGCCCTGATCTTCGATAAAGACAGTTTGTTTGTTCAAATATTCCGCCTTTTTGTCGGGAGTGATAATAAAAACGTCGGTGATTTGAGGATTGCGAGAAGACACAACCTCTTTGATTGCGTCGCGATACCTCGAATCTATAGTCTTTTTTGCGTTTGCGGAAATGGTCGCAAGCACGATTGCGTTGTCAACAAAGCACACCGGCTCCAATTTGTCAATCCACACCTCGAAACTTATCGCCTGTATGGAAATGGACAAATCGTTTTTTGCGTCTTCCCAAAATTCTTCTATATTAATCATAAAAACGATTATACCAAAATAGAAAACTTTTTCAAGCAAAAAATCCGAAAAGAAAACTTAAACACAAGATGTTGAAAAAAAATCCCGCTCGGGTTATACTTGTTG
>CAVKUX010000071.1:0-9563 GCA_963659595.1 Anaeroplasmataceae bacterium
TTCAGTGAATGTGTTGTAGCCAAAGCGAACGAGGCGGATTGCCTCGCAAACGCCGAAGTCCAAACGCATGAGGAAGGGGGAAGTTTCAATTAAAATTTATAGAGGACAGAAAAGCACCCCGCTCGTAATATCGAGAGGGGTGCTGCCGCAGTTAATCGCTATTTGGCACAGTTTTTAATATGCGCGCGCGTAATAAATGACTTTGCTCGCAGGCTTTCCGCAGACGGGGCATACGTCGCCGACGGGCGTTTGGTCAAAGGGCATACAACGCGAGGTCGCCGCAAATTGCTCTTTTATCTTGTCTTCACAGCAACGGTCGCCGCACCACATAGTCTTGACGAAATTGTGATTGTCAAGAGCCTCTTTCATCTCGTCGAGAGAGTGGCAAGTGACGATGTGCGAGTGCAAAAATTCGTGCGATTGCTTGAACATATTTTGTTGGATATCGTCCAAAAGCGCGGGGATTTCGGTTGTAAGGCTGTCGATTTTGAGCGCGAACTTTTCGTGAGTGTCGCGGCGCGCAATCATAACCTGACCGTTTTCGATGTCGCGAGGACCGATTTCGAGACGTACGGGCACGCCTTTCATTTCCCATTCGTTGAACTTCCAGCCCGGGGATTGTTCTCTGTCGTCGAGCATAACTCTCACGCCGACGCTGCGAAGTGCGGAAGCGACTTCCTGCGCCTTTTCGAGAACGCCTTCCTTGTGCGCCGCAACGGGAACGACAACCACTTGATAGGGTGCGACTCTCGGCGGAAGTTTCAAGCCGCGTTGGTCGCCGTGCGCCATGATGAGCGCGCCGATAAGACGAGTGGATGCGCCCCAACTGGTTTGATAGGGATTTTTGAGTTGTCCGTCTTTGTCGAGATATTTGATTTCAAAAGCGGACGAGAAGTTTTGCCCGAGATAGTGGGATGTGCCCGATTGCAACGCTTTGCCGTCGAGCATCATTGCTTCCATAGTGTAGGTGTCAACCGCGCCCGCAAATTTCTCTTTTTCGGATTTTTGACCGACGAGAACGTCGATTGCAAGCACGTTTTGCATAAATTCACGGTACACTTCGAGCATTTTGAGGGTTTCCTCTCTCGCTTCTTCTTCGGTTTGGTGAAGGGTGTGACCCTCTTGCCAGAGGAATTCGCTCGTACGAAGGAAGGGACGAGTGGTTTTTTCCCAACGCACGACGTTTGCCCATTGGTTTATGAGCAGAGGCAAATCGCGATAACTCTTGACCCACTTCGCGTACATAGAGCAGATGATGGTTTCGGACGTAGGACGCACGACGAGTTGTTCTTCGAGCGGCGTGTTGCCGATGTGTGTGACAAGCGCGACTTCGGGCGCGAATCCTTCAACGTGGTCCGCCTCTTTGACAAGATAACTGTAGGGGATAAACATCGGGAAGTATGCGTTTTTGTGTCCCGTTGCCTTGAATCTCGCATTGAGTTCCTCTTGGATATGTTCCCAAATCTCGTAGCCGTAAGGGCGAATGACCATCGTGCCTTTGACGGGACCGTAGTCGACGAGTTCGGTTTTAAGCACAACGTCGGTGTACCATTGAGGGAAATTCACGTTCATATCCGTGATTTCTTTGACGAATTGTTCCTTTTCTTTTGCCATAGTCTGCCTCTATTCGTATAAGGATAACTATATATAATAATATACTGTATCGATATTATATACTCTAAAATCCGCCTTGTAAAACGAAAACGTCGAAAAACAATCAAAAGGATCCGCCAAATCGGAATTTGCCAACGTATACGCAACCTTAATTTTTGATTTTGCACGCGTTTGACGATTGCCATTTTTCGACTTCTTTTATATAATGGCAGTATGGCAAAGAAATCTTCAAAATCCACGAAATCCAAAAAGCAAACTTCGTCGGCTGTCGAAAAGGCGGCAAAAAAGGCGTACAAGGCAAATCCGAAAGCGTTTGTAATTTCAATAGTTGCAATCGTGCTTGTGATAGCGATTGCTACGGCGGTTGTGTATTTCGCTTTCCCCGACACTTGGGACAAAATCGTTGCGATGATTGTCAAAGACAATCAACATTCGGGACTTGCTCGCGGCGACGGCGAATTGCTCGTGCATATGCTCGACGTCGGACAAGGCGATTGCATCTATATTCAGTTGCCCGACGGCAAAGATATGGTTATAGACTGCGCAAACTACAACGACGACAAAGAGTACGAGGAAAAGACTTTCGACTATCTCGACACCTACATAACCGACGATACGGTCGAGTATCTTATGCTCACGCACTGCGACAGCGACCACGTCTATTTTATGGACGAACTTTTAAAGCGCTACCAAGTCGAAAAGTTGTTTATGCCCAACGTGCTTGCCGCACCCGGAACGGACACGAAAAGCAAAAAAGAGTTGCAAGACCGAATCGACGCACTCGACACGAGCAGATTTACAGACAAAGATACAATCGGCACGATAACTTATGCGGAATTTTTCATTGCCGCGCTCACCGAGCCGAATTGCGAAATCGTGCTTAACGTTGACCCCGACGCAAATACAAACAGCATAATCATCGAGGAAACGACGTACAGACTGGTGTTCTATTGCCCAACGCAAGAGTATTACGACGATTCGAATCTCAATAGTGCCGAACGCAAAAATGCCATATCGCCTATCGGAATTTTGGAATACAACGGCAGACGTATTATGCTCACGGGCGACAGCAACGAACTCAACGAGCCGCTTGTCGTTAAGCGTACGGGCAAAATCGATTGCGACGTGTTGAAAGTGGGACATCACGGCAGTGCGACTTCGACTCTCAATCCGTTTTTGGACGCGTATACGTTCGAGTATGCGATAATCAGTTGCAATACTTACGGCAACAAATTCAATCATCCTCGTCAATCTACGCTCGACCGTCTTAAAGCGCACGACATAGCGGTTTATCGCACGGACAAAAACGGCAATATAGTGGTGTCTGTCGACAAGGACGGCAACATAAAAATAACCACTCAAAAAGAGTGGAACAAAGACGAAAACTATAAGGGCTACACATCGGGTTCGGACGATTAAACAGAAAAAGGCACGCAAGGGATGGGAGCGTTGAAAATATCAGAATAAAAAAGAGCTTTATCAATAAATTAATTTGATAAAGTTCTTTTTTTGTGTTTTTAAATTATCTTAAGGTATTTAATCTTGGGGAAAACTAAAAATTAAAAATTGAAACAGCGAGTTCGTAATGTAAAGAGTCCGAAAGCGGGCTCTTTATTTATTTTTAGAAGAATCACTATGCTCATGCATACTTTGTACTTGATTTTGTTGTCAAAATATGTTATAATAAAATAAAAATTATCAAAAGGTCGCAAACGAATGAAAAACAAAGAAATTACCGTATTGAATCAGGAAATACATATCAATAAAAACGATTATTTCTCTTTAACCGATATTGCGCGATATAAAAATTCCGAAGCCCCCGCCGACGTCGTTAAAAATTGGTTGAGGCGCAAAGATACGATAGAGTTTATTGGTTTGTGGGAAAAATTGAATAATCCGAATTTTAACGTGGTCGAATTCGACCAGTTTAAAAATGAAGCCGGACACAATTATTTTACGTTATCCCCTAAAAAATGGATAGATGGCGTAAATGCTATCGGTATCATTTCAAAAGCAGGCAAATACAATGCAGGCACTTATGCGCACAAAGATATTGCCTTACAATTTGCATCTTGGATTTCGCCCGAAATCAATTTATATATTATCAAAGAATTCCAGAGACTCAAAGCGGACGAGCAAAAGCAACTTGGCTGGACGGTGAAACGCGAACTGGCGAAGATAAACTACCGTATCCATACTGATGCAATTAAGGATAATATCATTATTCCGCTTGAAATTTCAAAAGAGCAAGCGTCTTTCGTTTATGCAAACGAAGCTGATGTTCTGAATGTTGCCTTATTCGGTATGACCGCGCGTGAATGGAGAGATAAAAACCCTGATAAAAAAGGTAATATTCGCGATTATGCCGAAGTATCGCAACTTGTATGCCTTTCTAACCTTGAAAATCTGAACGCGTATCTGATAGAACGCGGATTAAGTCAACCGGAACGACTTATTGAACTGAATAAAGCGGCGATCCGTCAAATGAAAGTTTTGGCGGAAGAGATGCCCAAACTATCCGACGGCGCAGACGAACAATGAGGTGTGCTATGAAATTCTCCGAAAAAGTAAAATATGCAAGAATGAAACTTCTTTTAACGCAGGAGGCATTGGCAAAAGAACTCGGCGTATCTTATGCAACGATCTGTCGTTGGGAAAAGGACAATCGCGAACCGCAAATCGTTTCTCAAGGCAAATTTTACGCCTTTTGTGAAAGTAAAGGAATTACGTTCGATGACTAAGGAATAAAATAATGGCTAAAAAAATATTTGTTTCGTATTCGTGGGATAATGAAGAACATAAAAAATGGGTGGCACACCTAACAAACGATTTGCGTTCAAAGTATGGTTTTGAGGCTACTTGTGATACAATTCGCGGTGATGGAGAATTGGATACTATGATCGTTGATGGTATCATAAAAAGCAACAAAGTTATTGTGATTATCACTCCTGACTATACTTATAAGGCAGACAATCGTATTGGCGGAGTTGGAAAAGAAACAAAACTCCTATATTCTCGCTTTTTTAAAGATGACAAAAGTATAATTCCCATTTTAAAGGAAAAAACGAAAACGCCTGCTTATTTAGAATCTGTTCCCTACATAGACTTTACGGTTGGTAATTATAACGACAATTTAAATGAACTGGCAAAAAGATTAAACGACAAAACGACCTATGAAGCGGCAAATGTGTCTGATAATCCAATGAATGCGGAGGATTTTGATCTTATCCCTGATTTAAGAATTAACGATCCGAATGCCGAAGAAAAGTTTTTAAATGATGAATTTGAAGAAACAGATCAACGAGTTTTGTCTTTGTTAAATTTGACGCAAAAACAATATCCCGCATTTCAATACAAAAGGGAAATAAAAACAGATATCGTGCCCTCTAATAGCGCTCAATTTATAAACGGACAATTCGTCAGAGATGAAAATCAGTATCGTGTTGTTACATATAAAGTAAGTTTTAACGGACACACAGGCTCTGTAAGGTTTTGGTTAAGCAGCAATAGCGATGGCGGTTTTGGAAAAGGTATATTCGGACTTTTTAATGAGAGTTACATGCAAAGCGGTTACAATGGTTTTAATTTCGGGGCAACAGTTAATCGTTCAGGCAAAACGCTGGAATTAAGTGCTTCTATGATATATGCGCAACCCCCTGTAAAAAATGGATCTCAGTTGGGAGAGTATATATTCAAGAACTTAATTGAACGTGTTAAAACTTAACACAACAAAATTTTCAATTTGAAAATATGTAAGACGATAAATTTTACCCGCAAACTTCCGATAATTTTTCATTATCGGAACATAACGATTCAAGGAGGAGTAAATGAGCATTTTAGATAAAAAGCAAATGACCGAAGAAGATATAAAATTAAACTTCATCACACCGGCGATAAAGGCAAAAGGCTGGGATGGCAAAATCACGATGGAAACGAAAATTACCGACGGACGAATCAACCTGAAAGGTAATATTGCTTCCAGAGAAGCGCCGAAAAAAGCCGATTACATTTTGTATCTTAATAGTGCAAACCCGCTTGCCGTGGTGGAAGCGAAAGATAATAACCACAGCATTTCTTTCGGTATGCAACAGGCAAAATTATACGCTGAAATGCTCGACGTAAAATTTGCATACAGTTCCAACGGCGACGGTTTTCAGGAATTCGATTTTTTAACCGGCGTTGAAAGAGAAATTTCTCTTGACGAATTTCCTACTCCCGACGAATTATACGCAAGATATAATGCCGAAATAAACGACGGTAGCGGGTTATCAAAGGCGGAATTGTCCTTTATCAATCAACCGTTCTATACAAGCCAGACGACATATCCGCCGAGATATTACCAAAGAAACGCCGTAAACCGCACGTTGGATGCAATCGCAAAAGGCAAAAATCGTCTGTTGCTCGTTATGGCTACCGGCACAGGTAAAACTTACACTGCATTTCAGATTGTATATCGTCTTTTGCAAACGGGCGCGAAACAAAAAATCCTTTATCTTGCCGATAGAAACAATCTTATCGACCAGACAATCGGCGGCGATTTCAAACCGTTGGAAAAAGTAATACATAAAATCAATTTCGTAAAGGACGACCGCACGACAATCGCATCGTATCAGGTCTATTTTTCGCTGTATCAGCAACTTGCGGGCAATAAAAAAGAAGAAGATGACGAAAGCGACGAAGAAGTGCTTGCAAGATACAGCAAACTTTTCGATAAAGAGTTCTTCGATTTGATTATCGTTGACGAGTGCCATCGCGGCTCGGCAAAAGAAAACAGCCGCTGGCGTAAGATTCTGGAATACTTTTCTTCTGCTACACAAATCGGTATGACCGCTACGCCGAAAGAAACGCAGTCGATTTCCAACATCGACTATTTTGGCAAACCTGTTTACACTTATAGCCTTAAAGAAGGCATAGCCGACGGATTTCTTGCGCCGTTCAAGGTTATCAACGTAAAATCCGATATCGGCGACGGTTGGAGACCGAAAAAAGGACAAGTCGATATTTACGGTTATGAAATAGAAGATCGTATTTACAATAACAGCGATTTTGACTATAAAATTATTATTCAGGACAGAATCGATATGGTTGCGCGAGAAGTTACAAATTATCTCAAAGCAACCGACCGTATGGCAAAAACTATCGTTTTCTGCGCTACAGAAGACGCCGCCGAGCGTATGCGTGTTGCTCTCACAAAATGCAATGCCGATATGGTTGCAAAAAATCCCGATTATGTAGTGCGCGTTACGGGCAGCGACGATTACGGCAAAAGCAAACTGGACTATTTTATCTCTGTTTCGGCAAAATACCCCGTAATTGCAACGACTTCAAAATTGCTCTCGACCGGCGCCGACTGTAAAATGGTAAAGTTGATCGTTTTAGACGAAATGATTAACTCTATGACGGAATTTAAGCAAATTATCGGTCGCGGCACACGAATCAGGGAGAAGGACGGAAAGACACATTTTATGATAATGGATTTTCGTGGAGTTACAAGACTGTTCGCCGATCCCGATTGGGACGGACCTGTGGAACAAGATGAAAATTTCGTGCATGTAGATCCAAAAGACCCGTCGGGCGGAACAATAATTGATGTCCCACCTGTTCCGCCTATGCCGTCTAAACATAAGTGGGTTGTCGATAATCGCGGTTGCCGAGTTCAGGTCTTGCAAAAGGTCGTGTCCATTTACGACATAGACGGAAAACTTTTGCGTCAGGAAAGTATTATCGACTACACCAAAGCAAATATTTTCGGCGAATTTGCGACGTTAAGCGATTTCATTTCATCGTGGAGCGCGGAAGAAAAGAAAGAAAAAATTTACGAGTTATTCTTGCAAAAAGGCATTGACCTTGACCAGGTGAAAGCGGACGAAAATATGTCCGACGTAGACGATTTCGATTTTATCTGCCACGTTGCCTACAATCAAAAGCCGCTCACAAGGAAAGAACGCGCCGAAAATGTTAAAAAACGCAATGTTTTCGGTAAATACGGCGAAGCGGCACGAGAGGTATTGAATGCGCTTCTTGATAAATATGCCGACAGTAGCATATACGAAATCGAAGATACCGACGTGCTGAAACTCGATCCTTTCACTAAGTTCGGTAAGCCTTCAAAGATCGCTCAACTTTTCGGCGGCAAAGAAGGTTATCTCGAAGCAGTCAGACTATTAAAACAAGAAATTTACAAGGCGGTAGCATAACAAATGAGTAACGTATCTGGATTTGTCAAAAGAGTAAGAGATATTATGCGCAACGACGCAGGTATCAACGGCGACGCGCAAAGAATAGAACAGATTGCATGGATGCTGTTTTTGAAAGTATATGACAGTAAAGAGAATGATTGGGAAATGGACGAAGATCATTATAAATCCATTATTCCCGAACCGTGCCGTTGGCGTAACTGGGCGCACGATGAAAGCGGAAAAGGTTTAACCGGCGACGCGCTCCTTGATTTCGTCAATAATAAATTATTCCCCGTATTAAAGGGCAAAGACGTTAAAAATTCCAATGGCGAAGTGATTATTGAAGGTATCGAAATATCAACCGATACACCGATAAAGAAAGCTATCGTAAAAACTACCTTTGAAGACGCGAACAACTATATGAAGGACGGCGTTTTACTCCGTCAGGTCATCAGCGTTATCGACGAATTGGATTTGAGCGATTATAACGAAAGCCACGCTTTCGGAGAAATCTACGAAACCATTTTGCGCGAATTGCAAAGCGCAGGCGCTTCGGGTGAATTTTATACTCCCCGTGCTGTTACCGATTTTATGGCAAAAATGATAAATCCGCAAATCGGCGAACACGTCGCGGACTTTGCTTGTGGTACGGGCGGATTTTTAACCAGTTGGCTGAAAGAATTAGAGAAAAAGAGAACTTCTACCGACGACGTAGAAGCCTATGAAAATTCCGTTTACGGTATCGAAAAGAAACAATTCCCGTATATGCTTTGTGTAACAAACCTTTTGTTGTACGATATCGATATGCCGAGAATTTATCACGACAATTCGCTCCTTCGCGACGTCCTGGACTACACGGATAAAGATAAATTTGAAGTGGTTCTTATGAACCCTCCTTACGGCGGAAACGAAAAGGCGGACGTAAAAAATCACTTTCCTTCCGATCTGGCAAGTAGCGAAACGGCTGATTTGTTTATGTCCGTCATTATGTATCGTTTGAAAGATAACGGACGGTCGGCGGTTATTCTTCCCGACGGATTTTTGTTCGGTACGGATAATGCAAAAGTTGCCATCAAAAAGAAATTGCTGTCGGAATTCAATCTCCATACGGTAATTCGTATGCCGCATAGCGTTTTTGCTCCGTATACTTCTATTACTACGAATATTTTATTCTTTGATAAAACCGGCGGAACGAAGGAAACGTGGTTCTATCGCCTTGATATGCCCGAAGGATATAAAAACTTCTCCAAAACCAAGCCTATGAAGTTGGAACACTTCCAACCTGCTATGGATTGGTGGAACAATCGTGAGGAAATTATCGTTGACGACGCGCCCCAAGCAAAGAAATACACTTTGCAGGAAATTGTGGATAACAATTATAATATCGACCTTTGCGGCTATCCGCACGAAGAGGAAGAAATTCTCGCTCCGCAGGATTTAATAAACGAATACCGTGAAAAGAGAGCAAGCCTTGATGCTGACATAGACAGAGTTCTCGGTGAAATTATGGCGCTTTTGGGTGGTAAAAATGAAGGCTGAACAATTAAGAAAATCCATACTTCAATTAGCGATTCAGGGCAAACTCGTTCCGCAAGATCCTGCCGACGAGCCTGCTTCTGTTTTGCTTGAACGTATCCGAGCGGAAAAGCAACGCTTGATAAAAGAAGGTAAAATAAAAAAAGATAAAGGCGATTCCGTCATCTTCAAAGGTGATGATAATTGCTATTATGAGAAGACGGGTTCGGAAGTCAAAAATATTACCGATGAAAT
>CAVKUX010000072.1:0-9538 GCA_963659595.1 Anaeroplasmataceae bacterium
ATGACGAGGTGTGCCTGCGGCACAGCGATATGCACACGAAGTGTGCGTGAAATTGGGACGTTTGCCCCAGTGAAATTTGCGCAATGCGCAAGTAATATTGTCCTTGCGGACAGTGATATTGCGTGCATTGCACGCAGTTGAGGCAAAAGAATGATATCGTCTGCGGCGATGATATCACTTTGTGATGATATCGTGCATTTGCACGATGATATCCAAACTTCGTTTGGGTTGCGAAAGATTCAAATCCTCATCCTGCGCACAAAGTGCGCTTCACCAAGCAGATAATTTGGCGAAATTGCGGCGTGAAGTTTTATCTGTGCCAATGCATACAGCACACACCCACCAAGCAAGCACTCGCGCGGAATTGCGGTTTGAGTTCTTGTCCGTCTTATTCGGGAGAGCAAAGAGGGCTTGCGCGGTTAGTGATTGCGAGAACAAGTGCGGTTTTTGACAATCGCCCAAAGGTTTTCGTTTCTATTTAGGGGATTCCCACGCTATGCTCGGAATGACGGTATGGGCGATTGCCTTTGCCGCAACGCCGTTTAAGCAATGTGCGCGGTTAGTAGCGCAATAAATAGAGCGAGGCTATCGGCAATAAGCAAAAATTGCGTGTTGCCGTTGCCCCTGCGATGATTTTTGCGCTTGTCGTTGCGACGTGGCAGTCAAGCGAAGCGAAATGCAGAGAATCTTGCAAAATTTAATAACCCATACAAAAGAGGAGAAGTGTCGGTTTTTTATTGATAAAAATTTATTGATATGTGACGAAAACGCTTGACAGTATATACTTCTTTGGATAGAATTATATCGATAAATAGTTATCGAATCGACAAAACACGACGAGATAACCCAAAATTTGTATAATCGTTATAGGAGAAGCAAGTATGGAAGCAAGAAACGTTATCGACAGCGTAGAAAGACTCGAAGAAGCCATAGCGCGCGTTCGCAAGGCTCAAAAGGTGTTTGCAACCTACACGCAAGAGCAAGTGGACAAAATCTTTTTTGAAGCGGCGGTCGCTGCAAACAAAATGAGAATACCCCTTGCAAAACTTGCGGTTGAAGAGACGGGCATGGGCATCGTCGAGGACAAGGTCATCAAAAACCACTACGCCTCCGAGTATATCTACAACGCCTACAAGGACACCAAAACCTGCGGAATCATCGAAGAAGACAAGGCTTACGGCACGATAAAAATCGCCGAACCTATCGGACTCGTTGCGGCGGTTATTCCCACCACGAACCCGACGTCCACCGCGATATTCAAGACTCTCATTTCGCTCAAAACGAGAAACGGCATCATCATCAGCCCTCACCCCAGAGCGAAAAAGTCCACGATTGCGGCGGCAAAAGTCGTGCTCGACGCGGCGGTTAAGGCAGGCGCGCCCGAAGGCATCATCGATTGGATCGATATCCCCAGCCTCGAAATGACAAACCTCATCATGAAAGAAGCCGACGTTATTCTTGCAACGGGCGGTCCCGGAATGGTCAAGGCGGCGTATTCGAGCGGCAAACCGGCAATCGGCGTGGGCGCAGGCAACACCCCCGCAATCATCGACGACACTGCCGACGTGACGCTTGCGGTGAACTCCATCATCCATTCCAAGACGTTTGACAACGGTATGATTTGCGCGAGCGAACAATCCGTCATCGTTCTTGACAAGGTATACGAACAAGCAAAGAAAGAATTTAAGGACAGAGGCTGCTACTTCCTCGACGACGAGCAAACCGAAAGAGTGAGAAAGGCAATCCTCATCAACGGCGCGCTCAACGCAAAAATCGTAGGACAAAAGCCCGTCACCATTGCAAAACTTGCGGGATTCGACGTACCCGCTTCCACCAAAATCCTTATCGGCGAAGTGGAAAGCGTTGAATTGAGCGAAGAATTCGCACACGAAAAACTCTCGCCCGTGCTTGCAATGTACAGAGCAAAAGACATAAACGAAGCATTCGACAAAGCAGAACGTCTCGTCGCAGACGGCGGCTACGGACACACTTCTTCCATTTATCTCGATGCGGTTACGCAAAGAGCGAAACTCGACGAATTCGCGTCCAGAATGAAGACTTGCCGTATCTTGGTCAACACACCGTCCTCGCAAGGCGGTATCGGCGACTTGTACAACTTCAAACTCAGACCGTCCCTCACGCTCGGTTGCGGAAGTTGGGGCGGAAACTCGGTTTCCGAAAACGTGGGTGTCAAACACCTCATCAACATCAAAACGGTTGCGCAAAGGAGAGAAAATATGCTTTGGTTCAGAGCGCCTCAAAAGGTATATATGAAGAAGGGCTGCCTGCCCGTTGCTCTTGACGAACTCAAACACGTCATGGGCAAAAAGAAGGCGTTTATCGTAACGGACAGTTTCTTGTATAACAACGGCTACACCAAGCCCATCACCGACAAACTCGACGAAATGGGAATCCAACACACCACATTCTTCGACGTTGCGCCCGACCCGACCCTTGCTTGCGCAAAAGAAGGCGCGGCGCAAATGGCGGCGTTCAAGCCCGATTGCATCATCGCTCTCGGCGGCGGCAGCGCAATGGACGCAGGCAAGATTATGTGGGTTATGTACGAACATCCCGAAGTCGACTTCTTGGATATGGCGATGCGCTTTATGGACATCAGAAAGAGAGTGTACACCTTCCCCAAGATGGGCGAAAAGGCATACTTCATCGCAATCCCGACTTCTGCCGGCACAGGCTCGGAAGTCACGCCGTTTGCCGTCATCACCGACGAAAAGACGGGCGTGAAATATCCGCTTGCCGACTACGAACTCTTGCCGAATATGGCAATCATCGACGCAGACTTCCATATGAGCGCGCCAAAGGGACTCACCGCCGCGAGCGGCATCGACGCAGTGACGCACGCACTCGAAGCGTATGCGGCAATGCTTGCGACCGATTACACCGATTCGCTTGCGCTCCGCTCTCTCAAAATCATATTCGAGTATTTGCCAAGAGCCTACGACAACGGTCAGAACGACCCCGTCGCAAGAGAGAAGATGGCAAATGCGGCGACTATGGCAGGTATGGCGTTCGCAAACGCGTTCCTCGGCGTGTGCCACTCCATGGCGCACAAACTCGGCGCATTCCATCATTTACCGCACGGCGTTGCCAACGCGCTTATGATTGACGAAGTGCTTCGCTTCAATGCAAGCGAAACCCCTGCAAAGATGGGTACGTTCCCGCAATACGCATATCCGCACACTCTCGAAAGATACGCAGAAGTCGCCGACTATCTCGGAATCAAAGGCAAAAACGACAAGGAAAAACTCAACAATCTCATCAAGGCTATCGACGAACTCAAAGCGAGAGTGGGCATCAAGCCGACAATCAAGGATTACGTCCCCGACGAAAAAGACTTCCTCGACCGCCTCGACGATATGGTCGAACAAGCCTTTGACGATCAATGCACGGGCGCAAACCCCAGATATCCGCTCATGAGCGAAATCAAACAAATGTATCTCAACGCATACTATGGCAAACACACCGAGGTTTGATAGGAGGAAAATATGAATCTTGACAGAATTATTGCCGTAAGAACAAACAAAACCGTTTACCGCGACGGGGGAAACAGCGTCAAAGTTTTCGACGACGATTTCTCGAAAGTGGACGTGCTCAACGAGGCTCTCAACCAAGCGAGAGTGGAGGAAACAGGTCTCAACGTCCCCAAGATTATCGAAGTCACGAAAATCGACGGCAAGTGGGCAATCGTGTCCGAGTACATTCAAGGCAAAACCCTTGCAAGACTTATGGAGGAAAACCCCGACAAGAAGGACGAATATCTTGAAAAATTCGTCGACTTGCAAATGGATGTCCAATCCAAAAAATGCCCGTTGCTCACCATACTTCGCGACAAGATGCACAGAAAAATCGACTTGACTAATCTTGACGATAGTATAAAATATGAGTTGCACACAAGGCTCGAGGGGATGCCCAAGCACAACAAACTCTGCCACGGCGACTTCAACCCGTCCAACATCATAATAAAGGACGACGGCACGGCGTACTTCATCGACTGGTCGCACGCAACGCAGGGCAACGCTTCTGCGGACGTTGCGAGGACGTATATGCTCTTCTGGCTTGCAGGCGACATCGAGAGTGCGGAAAAATATCTCAATCTCTTCTGCCAAAAGAGCGGCACGGACAAGAGATACGTTCAAAAATGGATGCCCATCGTCGCCGCTTCGCAATCGGTCAAAGGACACGAAAAAGAAAGAGAATTCCTTATGTCTTGGATAGACGTTGCGGAATTTCAATAAGGAGAGGGAAAAATATGAAAGTTACGGTTTGTATCGGCAGTTCCTGCCATATAAAAGGATCGAGACAAGTTGTGGAACAACTGCAATATCTCATCGCAAAAAACAATCTCAAAGACCAAGTGGAACTCGGCGGAACGTTCTGTATGGGCAAGTGCCAACAGGGCGTATGCGTAACGGTTGACGACGCGTTCTTCTCCCTTACGCCCGAATCCACCGACGACTTCTTTGCAAAGGAAATACTCGCAAAGGTTAAATAATATGATAATAATTCGGATTTGCGTAGGCAGTTCCTGTCATCTCAAAGGTTCGCAGGAGATAGTGGAGATGCTCCGCAGCGAAATCGAGCAAAGACATCTCGAAGGCGAAATAGTGCTTTCGGGAAGTTTTTGTTTTGGAACGTGCAACAGAGTGGGCGTAACCGTCGCCGTCAACGACGACGTTTACCCCGGCGTCACAAGAGACAACTTCAAAGAATTTTTCCAAACCAAAGTTTTGCCTCTCGTCCAAGAAAAATAAGCCGAGCGGCAAACAAAATAAAGAGGAAATATGGATTGTTTAACTCTCAAAAAATCAAACTGCAAAAACTGCTATAAGTGCATACGTCATTGCCCCGTCAAAGCGATACGCTTTTCGGGCAATCAGGCGCACATCATCGGCGACGAGTGCATTTTGTGCGGACATTGCTTTGTCGTATGTCCGCAAAACGCAAAGGAAATCGTCAACGAAACCGAAAAAGTCAAAGTGCTTTTGCAGTCCTATCCCGTTTACGTCAGCCTCGCGCCGTCCTTTATCGCAAACTACGAGGGCGTGGGCATAAACTCTATGCGCAGATCTCTCAAAAAGTTGGGATTTGCCGACGTTGAGGAAACGGCTCTGGGCGCAACCGTCGTCAAAAACGAGTACGACAGACTTTTGAGAGAGGAGAAGAGAGATATAGTCATATCCTCTTGTTGCCATACGGTAAACTTGCTCATACAAAAGTATTTCCCCAAAGAATTGCCCTATCTTGCCGACGTGCTTTCGCCTATGCAGGCGCATTGCGCGGACTTGAAAAAGCGTCATCCGAACGCAAAAACCGTGTTTATCGGACCTTGCGTGGCAAAAAAGGACGAGGCGCAACACTACGAGGGCATAGTGGATGCAGTCCTCACTTACGAGGAACTCACCGAATGGCTCAACCAAGAGGGAATAACCCTCGAAAAGGAGACGGATTCGCAAGAGGAAAGCAGAGCGAGATTCTTCCCGACCACGGGAGGCATTCTCAAAACAATGAACCTCGACGCTCCTAATTATCAATACATGGCGATTGACGGAATCGAAAACTGCATTTCCGCGCTCAAAGACATCGAAAACGGCAATATAAGCCAAGCATTTATCGAGATGTCCTCCTGCGTCGGTAGTTGCGTGGGCGGTCCGGTTATGGAAAAATATCACCCCTCGCCCGTCAGAGAATATCTTGCGGTCGCAGAGTACGCAGGCGACAAAGACTTTGTCGTCGAGCAACCCGACAGCCACGATTTGAGAAAACATTTTTCTATAATCGAGCGCACCAACAAGATGCCGAGCGAAAGCGAAATCAACGCAGCATTGCGCCAGATGGGCAAGATGAGCAAACGTGACGAACTCAACTGCGGAAGTTGCGGCTACAACACTTGCAGAGAGAAAGCGATTGCGATTTGTCAAGGCAAGGCGGAAGCGTCTATGTGCTTGCCGTATCTTCAAAAGAAGGCGGAAGGCTTCTCGGACAGAATCGTCAACAATACGCCCAACGGCATCATGGTCCTCAACGACGCGTTTGAAGTGCAACAGATAAACGAGGCGGCTATGGACATCATGCACATCCGCGCGGCAAGCGACGTTCTCGGCGAACAAGTCGTGCGAATTATGGACCCCAAAGTTTTCTACGAAGTGCAGAAAACGAGGTTTAACGTGCACAATCGCAGGGTTTATCTGGCGGAATATAAAAGATATGTCGAACTCACCGTAGTTTACGACACCGACAATCACCTCTATATCGGCATAATGCGCGACATCACCGACGAGGAAAAAGAGAGAGAAAAGAAAGAGAATATCTCCAAGCAAACCATCGAAACCGCAGACAAGGTCGTGGACAAGCAAATGCGCATCGTTCAGGAAATCGCGTCCTTGCTCGGCGAAACCGCGGCGGAAACCAAAATCGCGCTTACAAAACTCAAGGAGTCGATAAAAGATGAATGACCTTTGCGCCGACATCGGCTACAAAAGCATAAATCACGTCGGCGAGCAGTTGTGCGGCGACCACGTTGACATCGTTCGTCAAGGCGAGGATTCGACCGTCGTCGTGCTTGCGGACGGACTTGGCAGCGGCGTGAAGGCGAGCATTCTTTCAACGCTTACGAGCAAGATTATCTCCACTATGATGGCGGAGGGGCTTACTCTCGAAGACTGCGTGGAAACCATTGCCGCAACTTTGCCCATATGCTCGGTCAGAGGGGTTGCGTACTCGACGTTCACCATTCTGCACCTCGTTGAAAATCGCGTTGCGGAAATCATTCAATACGACAATCCTGCCGTCATACTTTTGCGCGACGGTCAAAATTACGACTTCCCGAAAACCGAAATGGTTATCGGCGGCAAAAAGATTTACAAATCCGCTCTCGACATGTGCGAAAACGACATATTCGTGCTTATGAGCGACGGCTGTCCGCATGCCGGCATGGGACTTTCCTACAATTTCGGCTGGAAAAGAGAGGACATTATATCCTTTTTGGAGAGCATAAGTTTTGTGGGATACACGGCAAAAACTCTGTCCACCATTCTCGTTGACGAGTGCAACAAACTCTACGGCGGACAACCGGGCGACGACGCAACCGCTTGCGTTGTGAGGATAAGAAAACGCGAGCCTATGAACATATTGTTCGGGCCTCCGTCCAACCGCGACGACTGCGACAGAATGATGTCTTTGTTCTTCTCGAAAGAGGGCAAGCATATCGTTTGCGGCGGCACGACTTCGTCAATTGCGGCAAAGTATCTCGGCAAGACCGTCCGCACGACTCTCGACTTCGAGGCGAGCGACGTTCCGCCGATATCCGAAATCGAGGGCGTTGACCTCGTAACCGAGGGCGTCATCACGATGAACAAGGTGCTTACCTACGCAAAAGACTACCTCAAAGACAACGAAAGTTACGAGCAATGGAGTTTCAAGCGCGACGGCGCGTCGCTTATGGCAAGGCTTCTTTTCGAGGAAGCGACCGACATCAATTTCTTTGTCGGCAGAGCCATCAACCCCGCCCACCAAAACCCCGATTTGCCCATAAATTTCAGCATAAAAATGAATCTCGTGACCGAACTTTCAGACTGCCTCGTCAAGATGGGCAAGCGCGTGAAAGTGTCCTACTTCTGATTTGAAAGGCAAAACGAGAGGGAAAATAAGAGAAAATACATTTATTTTCTCAAATATGAGGCAAAATTCCATTGCGTAAAGGGCGATTTGGTGTATAATCCACTCGCAACCGCGCAACAAGCGCAAAAGGTGTAACAATGAGAATATTCGATACAAAAGTTCAACATCTCAAATACAAAGTCCTTCGCGAAGTCGCAAGAGAGGCGTGGGCGGGTACGCTCGACAAAAACGCCATCGACATTCCCAAGCGCATAGTTCCCGGCAAAGTCCCGACAATGCGTTGCTGCGTGTACAAGGAACGCGCGATTTTGAGCGAAAGGGTCAAGCTCGCAATGGGCGGCGATTCGGAAAATCCAAACGTGATCGAGGTCATCGACATCGCTTGCGACGAATGTCCTATGGGCGGCTACGAGGTCACTCCCGCGTGCAGAGGCTGCCTCGCTCATCGTTGCGAGGACGCTTGCAAATTCGGAGCAATCACTTTCGACAGCCAACACGTCGCGCATATTGACAAAACAAAGTGCAAGGAGTGCGGCGCATGCGCAAAAGTTTGCCCGTACAGCGCAATCACCAACCATAAACGCCCCTGCGAAATGGCTTGCAAAGTCAAGGCAATCAGTATGGGCGAGGATTGCGCGGCAAAAATAGACAATTCCAAGTGCATCGAATGCGGCGCGTGCGTATACCAATGCCCGTGGGGCGCAATTTCCGACAAGTCGTATATCCTCGACGTCATCGACCTCGTCAAAAAGAGCGAAAACAACACGAAGTACAAACTCTACGCCGTTGTCGCGCCCTCGATTTCCAGCCAGTTCACCTATGCAAAACTCGGTCAGGTCATCACGGGGCTTAAAAAACTCGGATTCCACACGGTCGTCGAGGCGGCACTCGGCGCGGATATGGTTTTGCTTGCAGAAGCGAGAGAACTCGCCGAAAAAGGCTTCCTGACAAGTTCGTGCTGCCCCGCGTTTGTGTCGTACATCAAAAAGAATTTCCCGAATATGGTCGAGCATATCTCGCACAATCTCTCGCCTATGGCAATGATTTCCAAGTATATCAAGGAGACCACGCCCGGCGCAAAAGTCGTGTTCATAGGTCCTTGCACCGCCAAAAAAGCGGAAATTCTCGACGAAAAAGTCAAACCCTACGTCGATTCAGCCCTCACTTTCGAGGAGTTGCAAGCCCTCTTCGACAGCAGAGATATGGACATCACCACTCTTGACGAAGGCGTACTCGACAACGCCTCTTACTTTGGACGAATCTTTGCAAGATGCGGCGGTCTCAGCGACTCATTGAAGCAGTCGCTCAAAGAGCAGAACATCGACTTCGACCTCAAACCTTGCTCTTGCGACGGCATCGACGAATGTCGAATCGCCCTCCTCAAAAAGAGCAAAAACCTTTCCGATGTCAACTTCATCGAAGGTATGGCTTGCCTCGGCGGTTGCATCGGCGGCGCAGGCTGTCTCACCCACGGCGAGAAAAACAAAGCCGAAGTGGACAAGTACGGAAGGGAGGCGTTGGAGAAGACTATTACCGATGCCGTCAAAGTATTAGGATAAAACTGTGCTAAATCGCGCCTAACTTTGTCAGAGGCACTCGTCCGACAACTCATTTACGATTAGTAAATTAGGGTTGCCGTCCGAGTGCCTCTTTCGCGTTATCCATCGATTTAGCGCAGTTTTATGTAGTGTGCGAAGATGTTAAGAAAACCGCCGTCCGCGAACTTGCAGAGCGGACTTTTGGCGAACACTCATTCAAGGCGTACTTATTAACGGTATGTGCTAATTCGCAGACGAAACACGAGCCGCAAGGCGGCGACCCATTGCTCAAACGGCGTTGCAAGCACAAAAATCGTCGCTAAGGCAACGGCAACACGCAAATGTGCGTCTCGCCGAGAGCC
>CAVKUX010000073.1:0-9513 GCA_963659595.1 Anaeroplasmataceae bacterium
TCTCGCAATCACTAACCGCGCAAGCCCTCTTTGCTCTCCCGAACAAGACGGACAAGGAATCCAGCCACAATTTCGCGCGAGTGCTTGCTTGGTGCGAGCGTGCTTTGCACGCATATGGTGGATTTGAATTATCCATATGTCATTCAGAGCGCAAGCGTGGGAATCAAGCGGAGCGAAAATGCGCCTACGGCTGGATTCTCACGGTCACTTCGTTCCCTCAGAATGACGAGGGGCGGGGTACCCGCACCCGATTGTGCCAAATTATCTGCTTGGTGACGTGCCTGCGGCAAAGCGGTATTGCCTTGCGGCGGAGATATTTTCACAATGTGGTGTGAGATTGTCCAAAACAAAGAAGAAACGACGGTCTCACCGTCGTTTACTTATCAAATATACTTACAGGTCGCCGCTCAAAAGTTCGTCTGCCGTGACGGAGAGGACGTCGCACAATTTTCTAAGTGCCGTCACGCTCGGTTCGGTGCGACCTTGTTCCCAGTTTGCATAGCAACTTTCTACAACGCCCAAACGCAATGCGACTTGCTTTTGAGTCATTCCTGCTTGCAAGCGAGCGGCTTTTAAGTTTTTGCAAAACTTGCTGTCCATAGACGTATTATGTATTGCAACTAGATATTTTGTCTTGACACTAGACAATATATCTAGTAAAATAGTGGAAAAGATTGCCGTTTCAACAAATCAAAACTGCAAATAAAAAGTGAAAATGTCGTCTCCTGACGGTGTTTTTGACATAATAAAAAGGAGAAAGTAAAAATGGAAGAACTATTAACAAAAATCGGGGAACTCGTTGCAACCGAAATGGAAGAAGTAAAAGACGTAAAATATGTCGATAGAGAAATGGGATATATGTTTTATATTGTTCTTAATGACAATAGTCGGGTTTTGTTATCTCTAATTGAATCTACGGATAACGGATGATATTTGGGGTGTGGGGGTATCCCCGCCCGCAATTATTCATTATTCATTATTAATTATTAATTCAAAAAATCAAGCCCCCTCGAACCGTTCGAGGGGGCTTGATTCTTCGCTAAAACGCGAAATGGGGAGGGCTTGATTAGTCTTTGTAAGACTCTGCTTTCTTCACATAGAACGCACGTTTCTTTGCAGCGTCTTCTTCGTTCTTTGCAAACAAAACCTTTGCCGCGTCCGGATTCATCTTTGCAAGCGAAGCGTATCTGGTTTCGTTCATAAGGAAGGATTGATAGTCGTCCGTGGGCTCTTTGCTGTCGATTGCAAGCGGAGCATTGCCGGTGCCGACGAGAGTCGGGTTGTAACGGAACAGTTGCCAATAGCCGCAGTCAACCGCTTTCTTCATTTCCATTTGCGAGTTGTCCATACCGCCTTTGATGCCGTGGTTGATGCACGGTGCGTATGCGATGATGATGGACGGTCCGTGATATGCTTCCGCCTCTGCGAACGCTTTGACGACTTGGTTCATATCCGCGCCCATAGAAACTTGTGCGACGTAAACGTAGCCGTAGTCCATTGCCAAAAGCGCAAGGTCTTTCTTCTTGGTGCGTTTGCCGGTTGCCGCGAATTTTGCGATTGCGCCGGTCGGGGTGGACTTGGACGCTTGTCCGCCGGTGTTGGAATAAACTTCGGTGTCGAGAACGAGGATGTTGACGTCTTCGCCGCTTGCGAGAACGTGGTCAACGCCGTTGTAACCGATGTCGTATGCCCATCCGTCGCCGCCGACAATCCAAACGGATTTTTTGATGAGGCAATCTTTTCTTGCTTCGATGCTTTCGAGAAGTTCGAGGCTCAAACCGTTTGCGGTCTTCTTTTCTTCGGGAAGAAGTGCGAGGATAGCGTCAGCCGCTTCTTCGCTCTTTTGAGCGTCTTCCTTGTTTTCGAGCCACGAATTGAGAGCGGCTTTCATATCTTCGGAAATAGCGTCGAGACCGATGAGGCTGGTGATGTTGTTTGCAAGCACGTTGCGACGCGTGTCGTATGCAAGGTGCATACCGTAGCCGAACTCTGCGTTGTCTTCAAACAAAGAGTTTGCCCAAGCCGGACCGCGACCCTTGTCGTTCTTGGTGTAGGGGCAAGTCGGTGCGCTGCCGCCGTAGATGGACGAGCAACCCGTTGCGTTTGCGATGAGCATTCTGTCGCCGAAAAGTTGCGTCATAAGTTTGACGTAAGGCGTTTCGCCGCAGCCTGCGCAAGCACCCGAGAACTCGAAGAGCGGTTTCTTGAACTGACTGTTCTTGACGTTGACGGATTTGAGTTCCGCAGTGGTTTCTTTGAGGCTTGCAGCATAGTCCCAGTTTTCTTCCTCTTTTGCGATTGCTTCGTCGAGGGGAACCATAGTGAGAGCCTTTTCTTTTGCGGGGCAAACAGCGACGCAGTTAGAGCAACCCGTGCAGTCGAAGGGGCTGACTTGCATACGGAATTCGTAGCCTTTCACGCCGATTGCGGGTTTGGTTTCAAACGTTGCGGGTTTGTCTGCGAGTTCCTCTGCGGTTGCGAGGGTCGGACGTATGGTTGCGTGCGGGCAGACGAGAGCGCAGCGGTTGCATTGGATGCACTTGTCTTTGTCCCACATAGGAACGGAAACCGCGATACCGCGTTTTTCAAACTTGGTCGTGCCGGTGGGTACGTAGCCGTTGGGGTTGAATGCGGAAACGGGAAGTTTGTCGCCTTCTTGCGCCGTGATGGGTGCGATGAAGTTCTTGAAATACTCGTCGTTGGGTACGGGCAGCGGCGCGGCGCCGTTGGTCGTGGTTTCCCAACTTTGCGGATATTTGACCTCTTTGAGGTGTGCGATCGCGTTGTCTACGCAAGCGTTGTTCATTGCGACGACCGCGTCGCCTTTCTTGCCGTAGGACTTCTTGATCATTTCTTTCATATAACGCTCTGCGTCTTCGTAAGGAATGACGTTTGCGAGTTTGAAGAATGCCGCTTGCATAACGGTGTTAACGCCTTTCTTCGTGCCGATTTCTTGAATGACTTTAAGACCGTCGAGAGTGTAGAATTTGACGTGCTTTTTGGCAATCATATTCTTCATTGCGGCGGGAAGTTTTGCATCCATTTCTTCGGGTTCCCATTGCGAGTTGAGAAGGAACGTGCCGCCGTCCTTGAGGTCGGAAAGCATATCGTAACGAAGAACGTAGGATTCGTTGTGGCAAGCCACGAAGTCCGCTTGGTCGATGAGGTAGGTGCTTCTGATGGGCTTGTCGCTGAAACGCAAGTGCGAAATGGTGATACCGCCCGATTTCTTGGAATCGTATGCGAAGTACGCTTGCGCGTATTTGTCGGTGTGGTCGCCGATGATTTTGATAGAGTTCTTGTTTGCGCCGACGGTGCCGTCAGAGCCGAGACCGTAGAACTTGCAAGAAATCGCGCTCGCGTCGGACGCGTCGATCTTTTCGGTGACGTTCAAAGAACGGAAGGTCACGTCGTCGTTGATACCGACGGTGAATCTGTCTTTCTTTTCGCCGCTCATATTCTCGTAGATCGCGTTGACCATAGAGGGGTTAAATTCCTTGCTGCCGAGACCGTAACGACCGCAGAGCACTTCTTTCTTCACGCCTGCTTCGTTGAGTGCGGACACGACGTCGAGGTAGAGAGGTTCGCCTTGTGCGCCCGGCTCTTTGGTTCTGTCCATAACGGTGATGGTCTTGACCGTTTCGGGAATCGCTTTGACGAATGCGTCTTGGGGGAACGGACGATAAAGTCTGACTTTCAAAAGACCGACTTTGTGTCCTCTTGCGTTGAGGTAGTCGACGGTTTCTTCAACCGCTTCCGCACCTGAACCCATAATGACGATTACGCGGTCCGCGTCGGGTGCGCCGTAGTAGTCGACGAGGTTGTATTTTCTTCCGGTGAGCGCACTGACTTTGTCCATTTCCGCTTGAACGATTGCGGGGACTGCGTCGTAGTACTTGTTGCTTGCTTCTCTGTTTTGGAAGTAGATGTCGGGGTTTTGAGCCGTGCCTTGTTGATGGGGATGTTCGGGGTTGAGTGCGCGTGCGCGGAACTCGTCCACTTTCTTGAAGTTTACGAGGGGTTTGATCTCGTCGTATTCGATCACGTCGATCTTGTCAACTTCGTGAGAGGTGCGGAAACCGTCGAAGAAGTTGAGGAAAGGAACGCTGGATTCGATCGTGGAAAGGTAGGAAACCAAAGTAAGGTCCATAACCTCTTGAACGCTGTTTGCAGCGAGCATAGCAAAACCTGTTTGACGGCACGCCATAACGTCCGAGTGGTCGCCGAAGATGTTGAGCGCGTGGCCTGCAACGCTTCTTGCGGAAACGTTGAATACGCAAGGAAGCAACTCGCCCGCAATCTTGTACATATTCGGGATCATAAGCAACAAGCCTTGACTTGCGGTGAACGTGCTTGTCAATGCGCCTGCCGCCAACGAGCCGTGTACTGCGCCTGCCGCGCCGGCTTCGGATTGCATTTCGGCAATTTTAAGCACGTTGCCGAAAATGTTCTTTCTGCCTTGACCCGCCCAGTCGTCGCAGTTCTCTGCCATAGGTGATGACGGAGTGATAGGGTAAATAGCCGCTACGTCGGAAAAAGCATACGCGATGTGCGCCGCAGCGGTATTGCCGTCAATGGTCATTTTTTTCATATCGGATAGTCCTCCAAATAAATATCTTTGAGTGTTTTGATTGGTCACGCGCACGCGCAAAGGCGCAACGCATAACCAATTAGATATTATATATTGATAAATTTTAATAGTCAATAGAAAGGGCGGATTTTGAATTAATAATTCTAGTTGCGCCGAGTGCAAAACACTTGTCACCCATCTTTTTAAGATGGCTTGACAAATATTTTGGCGCAAACGTCCTGTCACAAACAAATCGGAGCATTTGTTTGTGACGTAAGGGGTTGCAACTTTGAGGCGGCTCGGCGGTTGCAACGGCACAAGTGGATGCTCACAACGATTCTTCGTCGTCGCATATTGTTCGGCTCCGCCTGTCTACGAGCGACGTTTGGGCGGCTACGAAACCGTATATTAATACCCTAAATCAGCCGCTTCCTAATAAAACAATTAATAATTGAGGGCGGGACACCCGCACCCGAAACTAGCACTTATTCAAGGCGTACTTATTAACGGTATGTGCTTATTCGCAGACGTAACACGAGCCGCAAGGCGGCGAGCCATTGCTCAAACGGCGTTGCGGCAAAGTCAATCACCCACGATGTCATTCAGAGCGTAGCGTGGGAATCCCATAAATAGAAATGAATCTATTTTGGGCGATTGTCAAAAACCGCACTTGTTCTCGCAATCACTAACCGCGCAGAGAATTTGTGCTATCAGTATGCAACCCGTATAAAACCTCACGCCGCAGTTTCGCCAAATTATCTGCTTGGTGAAGCGCACTTCGTGCGCAAGCGGAGAATTCAAACGGCGTTGCGGCAGAGTCAATCGCCCACGTCGTCATTCAGAGCGTAGCGTGGGAATCCCTTAAATAGAAATGTAAATCTTTGGGGCGATTGTCAAAACCGCACTTGTTCTCGCAATCACTAACCGCGCAAGCCCTATTTGCTCTCAAAATAAGACAGGTAAATAATCAAGCCGCAGTTTCGCAAGATTATCTGCTTGGTGAAGCGCACTTCGTGCGCAAACGGAAGATTTGAAGTCAATTTCCCATTTGTCATTGCGTCAATGTCGAGTGAGGAAACTTGCTTGCAAGGGTTTCCGAACGACGATATTTTTGGAGTGATTGCATTTGCACTTGTGTAAATTAAAGCCGTAGGCGTGCGCTAAATGCGCACAATCACTGTGGAGGAGCAACGGAGTTGCGACGTGGCAATCCAGCGTAGCGAAATGCGGCTTCGCCTTGATTCCTACGTCGCAACGATATTGCTCCTCTGAATGACAAGCGGAAAACAAAAATTCAAATAATCCATAACCCAAACAAAGTTTGGATATCATCGTGCAATATGCACGATATCGTCACAAAGTGATATCATCGCCACAAGCGATATCATTCACTGCGTGATGAAGGGGGGAAGCTTTATTTTAGAAATAAATTATTGTACTTATGTCCAACACCCCTTTAATTTCACACACAATATTCAATAACTTGCTTTATAAAATCCGCTGTGGTATACTTGCCGTATGTCGCAAATCGTCCTCAAAGGAGTAAGTTATAGTTACTCATTAGGGGAGGGCAGCAGTCTAAAAGCCCTCAAAAACCTGTCTTTTTCCGTTGAGAAAGGCGAATTTGTCGCGCTCGCCGGTATGAACGGCAGCGGCAAAAGCACGCTCGCGAAACTTCTCAACGGTCTTTTTATACCCTCGAGCGGCGAAGTTTTGATTGACGGCTTGTCGACTTCCGACGAGAAAAACACCTTTGAAATCCGCAAAAAAGCGGGTATGGTTTTCCAAAATCCCGACAATCAGATGGTTGCGACGATAATCGAGGACGACGTTGCGTTCGGCCCCGAAAACATGGGCGTTGTGCGCGACGAAATCATCGAGCGAGTCGACGAGGCTCTCGAAGCGGTGGGAATGAACGAATATCGCAAACGTTCCGCTTCAAAGCTCAGCGGCGGACAGAAACAGCGTATCGCAATCGCAGGCGTTCTCGCTATGCGCCCCGATATTCTCATTTTGGACGAATCCACGTCCATGCTCGACCCAAACGGCAGAAAAGAGATTATGTCTATTGCCAAAAAACTCAACGAGCAGGGCATAACCGTCATCAACATTACGCACAATATGGACGAAGCCGTGCTTGCGGACAGAATCATCGTTCTGCGAAAGGGCAGAATCGCAATAGACGGCACGCCGAAAGAAGTGTTTTCTTCGGGACTTTTGGAAGCGTGCGGACTTACGCTTCCCCCCGTGTACGCGCTGTGCAAAAACCTCGAAAGCAAAGGTTTTGTTTTCGATTCGCCGTTGCTTACGGAAGAAGAACTTGCGGAGGGCGTATGTCGGCAATTGAAATAAAAAATCTAACTTACGTCTATTCCCCCAAAACGCCGTTTGAAAAAGTGGCTCTTTCGAATATTAATCTAACCATAGAAGAAGGGCAGTTCGTCGGCATAGTCGGCGCGACGGGAAGCGGAAAATCCACGCTCATTCAACACCTTAACGGACTTATCAAGATTCAGGACAAAAAGAAATCTTCCGTCGTAGTCAACGGCAAGAGCGCGACGGACAAAAAGACGCTCAAAAACCTGCGTTTCGAAGTGGGTATGGTTTTCCAATACCCCGAATACCAACTTTTTGCGGATACGGTGGAAAAGGACGTTGCGTTCGGTCCTAAAAACATGAAACTCGAAAAAGAGGAAATAGACCGTAGGGTAAGGCGCGCGATAGAGGTTGTCGGGCTCGATTACGACGCTTTTGCAAGCCGCAGTCCGTTCGACTTGAGCGGCGGCGAAAAAAGACGTGTGGCAATCGCCGGCGTTATCGCAATGGAGCCGAAAATCCTCGTGCTTGACGAACCCGTCGCAGGACTGGATCCGCAAGGCAGAGAGGAAATCCTCGCGCTCGTCAAAAAACTTCAAAAGGAAATCTCGCCTACAATCATCATGGTGTCGCACAATATGGACGACATCGCCGTCATAGCGGACAGAATCGTTGCGCTCAAAGACGGAAAAATCGTTGCGGACGGCACGCCCAAAGAGGTGTTTTCAAACAGAGAACTCATTTTGGACGCAGGGCTTGACGTGCCTTGCGCGACAAGGCTTTCCGACGTGTTCATATCTTGCGGAATAGACCTTCCTCGCGACATAATTTCCATGGACGAACTTGCCGAAAAACTTGCCGAAATCAAGGCGGCAAAAGGGGGAAGCGACAATGTTTAGAGACGTTTCCTTCGGGCAGTATTATCCCACGAATTCTGTTGTCCACAGACTCGACGCGCGAGTGAAACTAGTGCTTACGCTTATGTACGTCATAGGCATATTTTTTGTCAAATCCTACTTCGGATTTATGCTGACGGCGGCGGTTTTGATTGCGATAATTTTGATTGCGAAATTGCCTATGGCTTCCGTTCTCAAAAGCGTGAAAGGCGTGCTTTTCATAATTTTGTTCACCGCAATTCTCAACTTGTTTTTGATAAGAGACGGCGAAGTTTTGGTGCATTGGCAAATCTTCACAATCACCAAAAACGGAGTTCATACAACCATAAAGATGGTTTTAAGGCTCGTTTTGTTGATTTCGGGTGCGTCTTTACTCTCGCTCACGACAACACCCGTCGAACTTGCCGACGGCGTCGAAAGCCTTATGTCGCCGCTCAAACTCGTCAAAGTTCCCGTGAGAGATATCGCAATGATTATGAGCATCGCGCTTCGCTTTATTCCAACGCTTTTCGAGGAAACCAACAAGATAATTTCGGCGCAAAAAGCGCGCGGCGCAAGTTTCGACACGGGCGGACTTTTCGCAAGAGCGAAGGCTCTTTTGCCCGTGCTTATTCCGCTTTTCGTCAACTCGTTCAGACGCGCCGACGAACTTGCTTTCGCGATGGACGCAAGGTGCTACAACGCAACCGAAAAACGCACCAAAATGAAGAAGGCAAAGATAGGCTTCGGCGACGTCGCGGCGGCGTTGTTTATGTGCGCGTTTTTCGTTGTGATTTTGCTTGAAAGATATTATTTCCCGACGATAGGAATCGACATCGACCAAATGATTTTCGGGGGGCTTGTGCTATGAGATATCGCGCGGTAATTTCCTATTTCGGCGCAAGGTACGTCGGTTGGCAAAGACAACTCAACGGATTGAGCGTTCAAGAGGTTTTGGAAAAGGCTCTCGAAAAAACTTTCGGCGTAAAAACCGCCGCTACGGCGAGCGGCAGAACGGACGCGGGCGTTCACGCAGAGGGGCAAGTCGTGCATTTCGACGCAGACACGTCCATACCCGTTGACAAGATTCCGTTTGCGGTGAACACGCACCTTCCCGACGACGTGAGCATGCTCTCTTGCGAGGTCGCAGGCGAGGATTTCAACGCGCGATTCAACGCAAAGTGCAAGACGTATTGCTACAAGATGTATATCTCTAAACATCGCCGTCCTATGCTCGAACCCACGCACGAACACGTCATCGTCCCCGTCAATCTCGAAAAGATAAAAGAGGCTTGCAAAGTCATTGAAGGCACGCACGATTTCAAGTGCTTCGAGGCAAGCGGAAGCGTGATAAAAAACACGGTTAGAACCATATATTCCATAGAAGTTTCCGCCTCGCCGCTTCAAGGTTTTTGCGAATCCGAACAAGAAAAAGACGGTATGCTTTGCGAGAGCGAATTGTGCATATCCGTGACGGGCAACGGCTTCCTTTACAACATGGTGCGCATAATCGCAGGCACGCTTTTGTACGTCGGGATAGGCAAACTTTCGGTTGACGACGTAAAGCGTATTTTGGAAACGGGCGACAGAAAACTCGCGGGAAAAACTTTGAGCGCAAAAGGCTTGCATTTGATGTCGGTTGCGTATTGATTTTTGCAAAGTTCAGTCCGTTTTTATGACAAAATCGAACTCAAATCTTGCCGAAATTATTTTTTAACGAATATTTGCACGGCGCAATTATTGACATATTAA
>CAVKUX010000074.1:0-9477 GCA_963659595.1 Anaeroplasmataceae bacterium
GGCAAAAGTTGTCCGAAATACGCCCCCTCAACCTCGGTCAAGCCTCGCGCATATCCGGCGTGTCGCCTGCCGACGTTGCCGTCTTGATTGTCGCATTGCGATGAAAAACAAATTTGATTTTCCGCTCGCTTGCCTTGCAGGCGAGTTTTTCTTTTCGTTGTGGCAAAGTTTTCGGAGAAATTTTCTCATTCTGCGTTTAACAGCGTTAGAACCACGAAATTTTAATAATTTTTTAATCGCTCTTTGCGCCGAAAATAAAAAACCCGTTTAGAATGCCGATTTTGCAAAAATCGGCATTCTAAACTCAATCTACGCACCCAGTTTTCGCTCCTATTTGCGGCATATTTTGCAAAATTATTAACAAATCCTGCGTTTGTAAACGATTTTATTTTGAACTTTTGTTGAGAATTTTGTAAAAAAATCAAAAAAATTTAAAAAAATTTACAAAAACCCCTTGACGAACCAATTTTTCGGTGCTAATATGTCAATGTAATCAAGAGACAAACGGATTACAAATCAAACAGCTCATAATTTTCCCCCTTATCATAGCAAGCGGCTTTGGGTGTTCACCCGAGGTCGTTTGCGCTTTTATAGCGCCAAACAGCGAATAACTGCGTCAACACCCTTTGGCTCACCCGTCACGTACGCATAAGTACGTTGGGCGGATTCGCAAAAGGGTGTTTTCTTGTTCTTCATCTGTTTGGCGCTATAAAAGGGTTTAGCAAAAAAGAATGCACGGTGTCTACTCTAAATTACACATCACCCCTTTCTCACGCAGATATTCAAACTTCGCTTGGGTTGAGGATTATTCGCTTATCCGCTTGTCATTGCGAGGAACAATAAAATTGTGACGTGGCAATCGAGGCGAAGCCGCATTTCGCTCCGCTTGATTCTCACGGTCACTTCGTTCCCTCTGAATGACATACGGAAGATTTGAATTCTCCATTTATATCTGCAGGAAATAACTATTTATTTTCGAAAATCTGTTTTATGCCGGTGAAGATGGCGTGAGGGGAGGGCGAAAAACACTCGTAAGTTATGCGGATGTAGGGTTCTGTGCCGCTGGGACGGACTATCAATCTTCCCGATTTTGAGTACAGAGCGTTTGTTTCGGCTATCTTTTCTTGAAACTCGTCGCTCGCGAGCGTTTCTTTCGGGTTGTCGGTTTTGACGTTGAGTTCGAGCATGGGATAGGGCGTAAACTTCGGCAGACTTCCGACGGTGCGTTTCACTTCGAGCAGAGTGAGGGCGGTGACGAGTCCGTCGCCCGTGTTGGTTCTGTCGAGCATAATTATATGTCCGCTCTTTTCGCCGCCCAAAAGGCAACCGTTTGCGTTGAGCGCGTCGAGTACGTTTTTGTCGCCGACGTCCGCGCGAATGAGCGCGATGTTTTGATATGCAAGTTCGCGTTGAAGTTTGGTGTTGGACAAAACCGTTCCGACGATAAAGCGTTTTTTGAGTTTCCCTTGCAAGCGGTAGAGGGTTGACAAGGCGAGAAGCATGGCGTCGCCGTCGTAAATTTTGCCACCGACGACCGCAATAACTCTGTCGCCGTCGCCGTCGAAAGCAAAACCTATTTCGCCTTTTTCCACTCTTTGCGCAAATTTCGCAATATGCGCCGAGCCGCAATCGACGTTGACTTTTTCGCCGTCGCGGACGTTATGTTCGGCGCAAACGACTGCACCGAGCGACAAGAATATCGCAGGGGCGAGCGTCGCAAAGCAACCGTATGCGCAATCGAGGCGCACCTTTACGCCGTCGAAACGAGGGAACATAGATTTGACGTGTTTCGCATACAAAAATTCCGCGCCGTCAACTATTCTTATTCTGTGATTTTGTTGTGAAATCGTGATGTGTAATTCGCTTAACTGCTCGTCTTCGGTCAATGCGTCGGCGCATACGTCCACAAGCGACACGGGCGGCGTGGGATTATCTCTTATTTTGCAAAGTTTGTCGTCGAGCGTAAGTTCTTCCTCTTTTGACAGTTTCCGTCCGTTTTTTCCGAACACTTTAAGTCCGTTAAATTCGGGGGCGTTGTGCGAGGCGGTTATCATAACCGCATAATCCGCTTTTTGAGTTTGAGCGGTGTAGGCAAGCGCAGGGGTCGGCAAAACGCCGGCAAGCCAAATTTGCGCCGTGCCTTCGAGCAAGCCTTTGCACAACTGCTTTTCAATGTCTTTGGAGTGCGTTCTCACGTCTCGCGCGACGATGACTTTCGCGCCCGATTGCGAAAGCGCTTTCCCCAAAAGAAAAGGGATCTGATTGCTTAAAAGATAATCGGCTTTTTGTCTTATGCCGTCCGTACCAAAGTATCGCATAGTATTCAGTATATGAAAACGCTTGCGATACGGATAAGAATAAAAGGTAAAAAAAGCGGTTTTTTTGGCAAAAAACCGCGATAAAAAACCTATTGAAATTCAAAAAATCACGCCAACGATTTTATTATGTCGTCGGCGGCTATTGCGCCGTCCGCACACGCCGTGACGACTTGGCGAAGCGACTTTTCTCTTACGTCGCCGACTGCGTACACGCCGCCTATGTTTGTGCGCATAACGTCGTTTGTGACGATATACCCGAAAGGCGTTTTTTCGACGTTTTCAAAGAGTTGCGAGTTGGGAATCTCGCCGATTGCAACAAACACGCCGTCAACCGAAAGCGGTGTGAAAGTGCCGTTTTTGACGTTTTTAAGTGTCACTTGTGCGATTTTATCTTCGCCGGACAAACTTTCGACAACGCTGTCCCAAATTATCGAAACGCCGCTTTTTTCAAGTCTGTCGCAAAGGATTTTGTCTGCGCGAAGCGCGTCGCGCCTATGCACGAGATACACATTTTTTGCAAGTTTTTCAAGATAGAGCGAATCTTCCGCCGCCGTGTTTCCGCCGCCTATCACGGCAACCGTTTTGCCCTTGAAAAATGCGCCGTCGCAAGTTGCGCAATAACTTATGCCTTTGCCGATAAATTTGTTTTCGTTTTCCACGCCGAGTTTTCTCGCACTCGCGCCGCTTGCGATAATCACGGTCTTACCCTCGATTTTCTCACCGCTTGCGAGCGTGACTTTTTTGACTTCGCCGACAAGATTGATTTGCGATATCGTATCGAAGACGAAATCCGCGCCGAAAGTAGTGCATTGATTCATCATCGCATAGCAAAGGTCGAATCCGCTCGTCGAGGGGATGCCGGGGTAGTTTTGAATGTCTGCGGCGTTCTGCGCTTGTCCGCCCACGCCTTGCTTTTCGATTATGACGGTCGTAAGTCCGCCGCGACGGGCGTATATTCCTGCCGAAAGACCTGCCGGACCTGCGCCGATTATGATTGTATCGTACATAGTTCACCTCAAAAAGCATTATATAACGCTTGCCTCGAACAGTCAATCGAGGGTTGTGCGGCTTGCTAAAAATCGCGCTTTTGACCTTGCGCGCGCACAAACGCGCAAAATTTACTTTACAAATGAGTTTTTGACTTATATAATTATTAAACATAATGAGGTAACTTATGCAAAACATCGACATTTCCGAAATTCTGAGAAACGGCGCGGCGTATCAAGGCAAGCGCGTCACGGTGGCAGGCTGGGTTCGCTCTGCGCGCGACAGCAAAACCATGGCGTTTTTGGCACTCAACGACGGCACGTCGCTCAAACACTTGCAAATTGTCATAGACAAAACCAAATTTGACCCAAACGCGCTTTCCGCGGTTATGAAAAACGGCGCGTCCGTCGTGTGCGACGGCGAAGTTGTCGCCGCTATGAAGGAAGGCGAATTTGAAATAAACGCCGAAAAAGTGGAACTTTTGGGCGATTGTCCTCAAGATTATCCCCTTCAAAAGAAGTATCATACGATGGAGTTTTTGCGTACCATTCCGCATCTGCGTCCGAGAACGAACACTATGAACGCAATGCTTCGCGTGCGCTCCAAACTCAGTTTCGCAATTCATCGTTTCTTCCAAGAAAACGGCTACACCTACGTTCACACCCCGATTATCACGGGCAGCGACTGCGAGGGCGCAGGCGAGATTTTCAGAGTGACCACTCAAAACTACAATGACGCAAAACTCGCAAAGGACGAGGCGGAATACATCGCAAACGACTTCTTCAAGAGAAAAGCGGGACTCACCGTCAGCGGACAACTCGAAGGCGAGGTCGCGGCAATGGCTATGGGCAAGATTTACACGTTCGGACCTACGTTCAGAGCGGAAAACAGCAACACGCCCCGTCACGCGGCAGAGTTCTGGCAAGTCGAACCCGAAGTTGCGTTTGCAAAACTTCCCGACATCATCGAGATTGCAACGAAGATGATAAAATACATCATCAAAGCGGTGCTTGACGAATGCCCCGACGAAATCGCGTTCTTTGAAAAGGCGTTCGAACCCGGTCTTAAAGACAAACTTCAACACGTCGTGGACAGCGACTTCGTGGTGCTCGATTACTCGAAGGCAATCGACATTCTCAAAGAGAGCAAAGTCGAATTTGCATATCCCGTCGAATGGGGGCTCGACCTTCAAAGCGAACACGAGAGATACATCACCGAAAAGGTGTTCAACAAGCCCGTTTTCGTCATCAACTATCCCAAGAAGATAAAGTCCTTCTATATGAAGCAAAACGACGACGGACTCACCGTTGCGGCAACCGACCTTTTGGTGCCGGGCGTTGGCGAAATCATCGGTTGCAGCGAGAGAGAAGCCGACTACGACAAACTCAAACAGGCTATGGTCGAAAGGGGTATGAATCTTGACGACTACACCGGCTATATGGATTTGAGAAAGTACGGCACGGTGCCTCACAGCGGATTCGGACTCGGACTCGAACGTATCCTAATGTACGTCACGGGCATAGGCAACATCCGCGACGTGCAACTTTATTCGAGAACGGCAGGCGATCTTATGGTATGACGCATCTGCGATGCGGTGAAATGCACGCAAGCGTGCGTGAAATTGTCCTTGCGGACAGTGAAATTTGCGCATAGCGCAAGTAAAATTGCACCGTCGGTGCAGTTGAGGAGAAGAGTGCCTTTGGCACAATGAAGAATATACAAGCCAAAACAAAGTTTTGGTATATTCGTGCAAAAATGCACGATGTAATAAAAAGCGGTATCATTACAGTCGGGGGAAAATTGAATAAAAAAATCCCAAACGGAGGGTTGGCGTCGCCGTATAGGCGATACAACCGAAAAGGAGAAGAAATGGACAACTTAGTGATTCCGAGCGACTACAAGCCGAAAATGACCATCCGCGAAACAGAAAAAGCAATCAAATTCGTGAAAGATTCCTTTCAGCGCAATTTGATAAAAAACTTTGGATTTGAAAGGGTGTCCGCGCCGCTTTTCGTAAAGAGCGGAACGGGCATAAACGACGATCTCAACGGAGTTGAACGTGCCGTGCGCTTCGACGTGAAGGAGCAAGGCGGCGTTGAGGCGGAAATCGTACACTCGTTGGCGAAATGGAAACGTGCCGCGCTCAAGCGTTACGGATTCAGAAGCGGCGAGGGTATCTATACGGATATGAACGCCATCCGTCGCGACGACAAGTGCGACAACCAACACTCGATATACGTCGATCAATGGGATTGGGAAATGGTGATAAGCAAAGAACAGCGCAACCTCGACTTCCTCAAAATGATAGTGAGAAGGCTTGTAGGTGCGATTTGCGACACTCTCGACGAAACGAAAAAGGCGTATCCGTGCATCGATCTCGACCTCAAAAGAGAGGTTACGTTCGTCACGACGCAGGAGGCTCTTAACAGATATCCCGACCTCGATTCGCACGCAAGAGAACGCGCTCTTGCAAAGGAGTACGGAACATTGTTCCTTATGCAAATCGGCGGCGCGCTTTCAAACGGCAAGCCACACGACGGACGCGCGCCCGACTATGACGACTGGGATTTGAACGGCGACATAATCTTCTACGACAAAGTGCTTGACGACAGTCTTGAAATATCGTCTATGGGCATACGCGTTGACTCCGAGAGTATGGTGAAGCAACTCAAAATCGCAGGCTGCGAGCAGAGACTTCAAAATCAATTCCACAAAGACGTGGTCGAGGGTAATCTTCCTCTCACAATCGGCGGCGGAATAGGGCAGTCGAGGCTGTGTATGCTGTTGCTGCAAAAAGCGCACATCGGCGAGGTGCAATCGGGACTTTGGCCCGACGATATGCACGAAAAATGCGAAAAAGCAGGTATAAACCTGTTGTAATAAACAAAAATCTTTATTCTGAAAGGTGTATATGGAACTCAGAACACATAATTGTGGCGAATTGCGTCAATCAGACGAAGGCAAACACGTCAAACTTTGCGGATGGCTTTCAAGCGTTCGCGACCTTGGCGCAGTCATCTTTTTCGTGTTGCGCGACTACTACGGATACACACAGGCGGTTGTAAGCGACGAGGCGAAAAAAGAACAAATCCGCGCAATTCCGCGCGAAAGCACGATAAGCGTCGAGGGTAAAGTCGTCCTTCGCAGTGCGCCCAACAAGGATATGCCCACCGGTATGATCGAAATCGAACCCGATACGATCGAGGTGCTTGGCAGATGCTACGAGCAACTTCCTTTCGAAATTGCCACAAGCACGCAATCCAGAGAAGACGTCCGCCTCAAATATCGTTTCCTCGATTTGAGAAATCCCGACGTCAAGGCGAAAATCGTTTTCCGTTCGAAAGTGGTCAGTTGGCTTCGCAACAAGATGACCTCGCTGGGCTTCTTGGAGATTGCAACGCCTATCCTCACATCGTCCTCGCCCGAAGGCGCACGCGACTACATCGTGCCGTCGAGACTGTATCCCGGTCACTTCTATGCTCTGCCGCAAGCGCCGCAACAATACAAGCAGTTGCTTATGGCTTCGGGCTTTGACAAATACTTCCAAATCGCGCCCTGTTTCAGAGACGAGGACGCGCGTGCGGACAGAAGCCCGGGCGAGTTCTACCAACTCGACACCGAGATGTGTTTTGCAACGCAAGAGGATGTGTTCACGGTTATGGAAGAGGTTTTGAGCGGCGTGTTCAAAGAGTTTTCCCCCGAAGGATACAAAGTCGATCAAGGTCCGTTCCGTCGCATCACCTACCGCGACGCTATGAGAGATTACGGCTCGGACAAACCCGACCTTCGCAATCCGCTCATAATTAAGGACGTCACAGACATTCTTTGCGAAAAAGCGCCTTTCTTCGAGAAAGGCAAGACGATAAAAGCAATCGCCGTACCCGATTTCAAGGAAACGAGAAAGTGGATTGACGCACTCGTGGAAAAATCCAAACAGAACGGCGCAAGCAATATGTACTGGTTCAAACTCGACGAGAAGGGCGAATTTGCAGGCGGTATCGCAAAATTCGTCGGCGAGAGCAAAGATGCGCTCGTTGAACGTTTGGGACTTACGGCTGGCTCGTTCGTCGCAATCCTCGCAGAGGAAAAGGGAGTGGAAAAGCAAGCGGGCTACGTCCGCACCGAACTCGGTAACGGACTCGACCTCATCGAGAAAAACGCCTTCCGTTTCTGCTGGATCGTGGACTTCCCGATGTACGAATACGACGACGAAGGCGTTCTCGGTTTCTGCCACAATCCGTTCTCTATGCCGCAAGGCGGTCTCGAGGCTCTCAACACCAAAGACCCGCTCGACATCGTGGCGTATCAGTACGACAGCGTTGTCAACGGCGTGGAATTGAGTTCGGGCGCAGTCAGAAATCACGAACCCGCAATTATGGAAAGAGCGTTTGAAATCGTCGGCTACGGCAAAGACGTTATCGAGGAGAAATTCTCCGCGCTTTACAACGCATTCAAATTCGGCGCGCCGCCGCACGCAGGCATCGCACCGGGCGTAGACCGTATCGTTATGCTTCTTGCAAACGAGCCGAGCATAAGAGAAATCATCACCTTCCCGATGGACAGAAACGCACGCGATATCCTTATGGGCGCACCCGGAACGGTCACCGAGAAGCAACTCAGAGAAGTGCATATCAAAATCGATTTGCCCAAAGAAGAAAACAAATAAGACATCAAAAGGGACTCGTATCCCCAGGAGAAATATAATGAAAAAGAAACTTTTTAGCGTATTTGCGGCAGTTTTGGTGCTTGTGCTTTGCATAGCGGCACTCGTTGCTTGCAATCCGTACAAAGCGGACTCTATCGGCAGCGGAGATTCTTCCGCATCGGTCGAATCGAACGGCGGTTACGTCGTCAAACAAGGCAAATTTGTCTACTTCATCAACGGCTACGTCGGAGAAAGCGCGGACAACGCATGGGGCGCGGCTACAAAACAAGGTATCGTGCGCGCCGAAGTCAAGGACGGCAAGGTCGATCCCGAATCGGCAAAACTCGTCGTTCCCAAGAGCGTGTACAATTCCTCCACCGCAGGCGGTATCGCGGTTTACGGCGAGTGGATTTATTATACGTCGGTCAATACCGACAAGGACAAGAGCGGCACGGCTTCAACCACCAACACCGACTTTATGCGCACCAAAACCGACGGTTCGGTGACCCAACTCATCGGCACCATCGCGTCGCGCTCGTCCAAATATATCTTCACAAAATCCCGCGTGCTTTATTATCTCAACAGCACCATAAGTTATATCGATTTCTCGGGCATGAACGACAAAGCGACAAACAAAGGTAAGGGCGCAGTCAAAGGCACTCTCGTCGAAAACGTCGAAAACGTCGTCTGGTCCTACGATTCCGACACGATTTTCTACGTCCAAAGCGCACCGAGCGAGGATAGTTATAAAAACTACAACAACCTCTGCTCTATCAACGCCGACGGAAGCAATCAAAAGACCCTCGCAACGCAAACCACGTTCACCGACGATCCCCTCAACAACCAACTCGACGTGTTCAAATTCAGCCTCGTCAATATGTATGTCGAATCGGACGACGATTGCTCATTGTACTACACCAAATCTCACACCCTCAACAGTTCGAGCGTGTCCGACGGTCTGTTTGTCGCAAAGGCGAGCAACGTCAAGGATAGCGAAAAGAAACTCAACACCATCGCTTCCACAACTCTCGTTCCGCTCGGCTACGAGGAAGGCGCGCTTGCATACAACAGTCAAAGCGTTTACTGCTGGTATAACGGCACCGACGCCGAAAACCCCGTGCAAGTGACAAGCACTTCTCAAACCATTTGGAAAGTCGATCAAGAAAAAGGAATCGTGTATTACACGGCAACTTCTTCTGCAAGCAGCATTTCCAAAATTTCATACAAGCAACCCAACGCAACTGCAACCGTCGTTATGTCTGAAGGCATCAAGACCGACTGGCTTGTCCTCGATTTCGTAGGCGATGACTTCTACTTCTTTGCAAGCAACGACGACAACTATCTGCACACAATCAACCTTGCGACTTTCGACAAGGACGCAGAGGACGCAGAAAGCACGTATATCGGTTGTCCAACGGATAGATTGGAAGAAAAGGATGCCTAATAGTAAACGGCAAGTGATTCAAGGACGGATTGGAGCCGCAAGGCGGCGACCGTAGCGAGCGCCGAGCTTGACGGATAGTACAA
>CAVKUX010000075.1:0-9445 GCA_963659595.1 Anaeroplasmataceae bacterium
ATTGCCATAACGTGCGTGCCGTCCGTGAAAGTCTTGTTGCCGACGTGCAAATCGTATTTTCTTTGTCCTCTCATTTTATTCCCTCGATAAGCATTTTTTCGACGAGTGCGTCAACTCCGCCTCTCTTTGCGAAAGTGATTGTTTTCGCGCCGATTTTCTTTACGCCTCTTGCGCTCATACAAGTGTGGTGCGCCTCGATTACGACGATAACGCCTTTCGGATCGAGTTGCTCGAAAATTGCGTCGGCAATCTGCGCGTTGAGCCTTTCTTGAAGTTGCAATCTCTTTGCGTAAACCTCTACGACGCGCGCGAGTTTTGAAAGTCCGACGACTTTCCCATTCGGGATATACGCGATATGCACCTTTCCGAAAAACGGCATAAGGTGATGTTCGCAAGTGGAGGAAAAGTCTATATCCTTTTCGACGACGACTTCGCTTCCGCTCTCGACAAAGGTTTTCGAAAGATGCGTCTTCGGGTCGTCGTCATAACCTGCGGTTAGTTCTTCGAGCATACGCGCAACTCTGTCCGGGGTTTGCAAAAGTCCCTCGCGCATAGGGTCTTCGCCTATGGCTACGAGGATGTCACATACGGCTTTTTTGATTTTTTCTCTGTCGATATCAGTGTTTTTCATAGGCATATCATTTTGTATTTTTATCCTTGTTCAGGCCTTGAAAAAGCGTGAGCGAGCCGCACAGAATCACGACGTTGCAATCGCCTTTCAAGGCGTTTTGTACGGCTGTTTTTATATCGTTTTGCACATCGCAAATTCCATTGCAAATGGGCTTCGCAATTGCGAGCAAGTCCTCTTTTTGCAGTGCTCTCGGCGATGGCGGAGTGATACAAGTTATCCTGTTTGCAAGCGGCGCTACGATTTCGCAAATGCCTTTTACGTCCTTGTCTTTAAGCACGCCCAAAACGAGATGAACGCGCCTTGATTGAAACAAATCCTTTATTGCGTTTGCAAGCGTGGTTGCGCCTTGCGGGTTGTGCGAACCGTCGAAAACAAGCACTTTATCTTGCGGAATCGTTATGCCAAAGTCCTCTTTTGCGTTTTTGACGACTTGAAGTCTTGCTTTCCACACGGTGTTTTTAAGTCCGTTTTCAAGCGCGGTTTGACTTATGGAAAAGTGCTTGTTTCTCAGTTGCTCGACGGCGCAAATCGCTATTGCGGCGTTTGTGAGTTGGTGCTTTCCGAGCATAGAAATTTCGTACTCTTTGCCGTCGTATAAAAAGCGTTGACCGCTCAAATCGCCGCTTAAAAACACAGGCTCTTTGCACACGACGACTTTTGCCTTGCGATACTCTTTTTTGCCGTCCTTGAAAACGTAGGGATTTTCAATCTCTTTCATCACCTCGGCAGGCTGATTGCAAGTGACCGCCACGTCCTTTATTATCGCCGCTTTTTCGCTTGCTATTTGCGAAAGCGTATTCCCCAAAATCGCGCAATGGTCAAGCCCTATCGGCGTTATCACCGCAAGTTCTTTGTCCTCTACCACATTGGTTGCGTCCCATCTGCCGCCGAGCCCCGTTTCAAGCACGCACACGTCGCATTCCTTGTCGAAAAACGCAAGCATGGCGACGGCGGTTTCTATTTCAAAAGCCGTCGGATTGAACTCGCCTATGCCGAATGCGCTTCGCAAAATTCGCTCGTTTTCTATGCACTCTTTCACGACGGTGAGATACTTTGCGACATCTTCGTTTGAAAGCGATTCGCCGTTTATGAGCCACCTTTCGTTGTAGCAAAAAACGGAGGGCGAATTGTAAGTGCCGACATTGTAGCCCGCCTCTTTCAAAACGGACGTGAGATACGCGCTCACCGAGCCTTTGCCGTTGGTGCCTGCGATATGCACGAATTTCAAATGCTTGTCAGGCGCGCCGAGAAGATCGAGAAGTTCGCGCATACGCTCGATGCCGTAGTCCGAACCCGACCTTTCGATATTTTTGATGTAGTCGATTGCCTCTTGATAAAACAAAAAGCACCTCCTTTGGAAGCACTCGCAAAAAACCTTTTGTGGTCATATGTGAAGTCCGGAGTGAATATTGCACCGCGGGCAACGCCCTTCGTCCGCCGACACCCCACGTTCGCACGGCACTTAACGCGCAATTTCTACTACTTCCATAGATGATAATTGAATTTTAGCACCAAACAAAAGGAATGGCAAGAATTTCTCGCAAATATACAAAATCCGTTGTCCTAATTTTGCTACAAGCAAGAGCGATTACGTTTCCTTTTAGAATTGCAAATCGCAAAGATATGTCCGTCACGAAAACGATGTGGCTGCACAGTGAAAAAAACCGACAAACGCCAAAAAAAAGTTATTGCCTAATAAGGACTTATGCTTTATACTTAACGTATTATTAAAAAATCATTAAAAAAGAGGTGCGCTTATGTTTGCAACCGCAATAGGTGCGAGAGAGTTCTCTTTGAGAGATCCGATGGTGTTCATATTGTACGGCGTGGTGCTGGCGTTTATCGTCGCGCTGTCGCTCTACTATATGCTGTCCGCTCTCAAAAGGGCAAAACAACTCGGCATCGAATCGTCAAAAATCAAGAAAGTCATCACGACTTCGGCGACGTTTTCCATACTTCCCGGTCTCGGAATCGCATTGGGCGTAGTGACGCTCATCGGCACGCTGGGAATTGCATTCCCCGCAATCAGACTTTCGGTCGTCGGCTCCCTGCAATACGAAACGCAGATGGCAAACGGCGTTGCCGAGGGACTTTACGGCTCTATGAGCAATATGATTGCGCGAGGAATTTCCGCACAGGACTTTGCGACTATGGCAATGGTTATGACAATCGCGATAAGTTCGGGCGGACTTCAAATACTCTTCTTCTACCGCTTGTATCAGCCGAAAATCGGCAAACTCATGGCAAAAACCACAGGCGGAAAGAAAGGCGGCGTCAATATCGGCGACCTCGTTTTTCAGGTGTCGTTCATCGGTATGGTCATCGGCTATCTTGCAATGAGCATCGAAACTCTCGCAAAAAACGTTGCGTTCATAGACGGCTACTACAATTTTATCGCGGTTTTGGTGGCAATGGCGTGCATGTACGTTTGCGACGTGCTTATCAACAAGGCAGACTGGAAGTGGCTCGACAATTTCTCCACACCGCTCTCCATGCTCGTTGCGATGTTTGTCGTGGGCGTTATAAGTTATTGCGCAAACAAGTACGGCTGGGCGCTCTCGACGGATTTGTCGAGTTCGGCAAGCGAAGCGGCAGAGGCGGCGAAAAATGCCTTTGCCATGATACTGTAAGGAAGTGCGATTATGTCTAATAAAACTAAAGTCACAATGGATTACAATCTCAAATCGCACATCATAGGCAAAATCTGGATGGCGTTGTCAATGGTTATTTTCTACGCCGTGCCGACAACGATTTGCCTCTATTACGACGTGAAACCCGACATGACTGTTATGGGTACGTCCGCAGTTCTGATTCCGTTTATCATCAACTTCCTCGCCGGTATTTTCGAGCCGATTATTTACTCGCCTATGCTCGGCATAAACAGCGCGTATCTCGCGTTCATCACGGGCAACCTTTCAAACCTCAAAATCCCCTGCGTTGTCAAAGCGCAAGAGATTTGCGGCACTAAACTCGGTACGGAAGAAAACGAAGTCGTTTCCACCCTCTCGGTTGCAACAAGCACCCTCGTTACGACGGTTATTATCGCGGTTTTCGTGCTTATACTCGCCGTCAGCAATGTTGAAACGGCAATCCAAAACACGCCGTGGATTACGCCTGCGTTCACCTGCGTCGTATACGCGCTCTTCGGTTCGCTCGGCGGAAAATACGTTGTCAAAAACATCAAACTTGCGGTGTTCCCACTCGTCATCATCGTTGTTCTCTCTCTTGTTTTGGGCTTTGTCGCGCCCTCGCTCGGCGTAGGCTCGGCTTACTTGTTCGTGGGCATCGCGCTCTGCGCAGTCTTCGGCGTGCTTCAAGTGATGCGTGAAAAGAAAAAACAAAAACTCAAAGAGGAACAAGAACACTTAGATCAAATTGCGGCAGGCGACGTTGAACTCGAACAAAACGGCGAAGCCGCAACGGACGAAGTCGCAATAGACGAAACCGTAAGCGACGATTCTCAAAACACGGAATCCGACAAAGCGGAAGTCGAAAGCGAGGAAGCCGTACTCGAAGAGGCGGAAGAAGAAGCAGAACAAATTGCGCAAGATACGCAATCGGTTGACTGACAAACCACGTTTTGACATAAAATCCGACGAGCAATCGTCGGATTTTTGTTTTGCAAAACAAAGCGAGACAAAATATGTGTTTTTACGTCTGCTTTTTGAAGTTTGCATTTTATAGTTGTTATTGTCATTTGATAGTGGTATAATCAATGTAATTCTCAAACAAAGAGGAAACTGATGGACATTATTATCAGCGGTTTGGGCGCAGTCGGAACCACCTTGATGCAAGAACTTGCCGACGAGGGACACAACGTCGTCGTGGTGGATATCAACGCCGAAAAGGTGGAAAAAGCCGTCAATCAATTTGACGTGAAAGGCGTCATCGGCAACAGCGCGAGCGCGGACGTGCTTAAAGAAGCGAACGTTGCTTATACGGAACTTTTCATCGGCGCGACAAACCACGACGAATTGAATATCCTTTGCTGTATCATCGCAAAAAGACTGGGCGCGAAAAAGACTATAGCGCGAGTTTCCAAACCCGAATATCTCGAATTGTTCGGCAACGAAAACGATCTCGGCATAAGCCTTTTGGTCAATCCTCAATACGAAGCCGCGCTCGAAATAAGCCGTATGCTTCGCTTCCCGTCCGCAATCAAGGTCAACGAATTTTCAAACGGAAAGGTGGAACTTGTGGAATTTCGCGTGAGCGAGGATTCCGACCTTGTCGGGCTCGAACTCAAAAATCTCGTCGGCAGATTCAAGGTGAAAGTCCTCATCTGCGCCGCGCAAAGAAACGGCAAAGCCATCATTCCGGGCGGCGACTTCGTCATTGAGGCAGAGGACAGGCTTTTCCTCACCGCCACAACGAAAGACATCTCCCTATTCTTCAAACAACTCGGCTGGAACAAGCAAGCCAAAGACGCGATTATCGTGGGCGGTTCAACGACGGCGTACTACCTTTGTCAAGAACTCGAAAAACTCGGCATACACTCCAAACTTATCGAAAAAAACAAGCAAACGGCGGAAATGTTTTCGCAGAGTTTCAAAAAAGTCGACGTCGTTTGGGGAGACGGCACCGATCACGAATTGCTGTTTGAAGAAAATATTTCCACAACCGACGCTTTTGTCGCGCTGGGCAATATAGACGAGCAAAACATCATCATGAGCATGTTTGCCGCCTCTCAGAACGTGCCTAAAGTCATCACCAAAATCGATCAACTCGGCTACTACGATATGCTCCAAAAGAGCGGCATTTACAGCGCGGTTTCCACAAAAACTTCAACCGCAGACCACATCATAAGATTTGTACGACTTTTGAGCAACAAGTCCGGAAGCACGGTCAAGCGCATGTTCCACATCGTTGACGACTCGACGGAAATTCTCGAATTCGAGGCGAAAGCAAACTTCAAAAAGTTTGACATCCCCCTTCAAAAACTCAATCTCAAAAAGCACTTGCTCGTTGCCGGCATAATCCGCAAAGGCGTGCTTATCACCCCGTCGGGTCAGGACGTTATCAAAGAAGGCGACAGCGTCATCATCGTCACGCTCGAAGAGGGGCTTGACGATTTGAGAGACATTCTCGACAACTGAGGCTTTATGAATTTACGTTTGCTTGCATTCGTTCTCGGCGAAATAGCCGTAATAATAGGCGCACTGATGTCCATCCCTCTCTTTATGGCGATCGGATACGGCGAAGACACCACCATTCTCGGCTTCGGCATCGCAATCGGCGTGTGTCTTTTGCTCGGCGTAGTCGGCATTCTCGTAAGACCGCCGAAGGACAAGCGCGATATGCGTTCGACAAGCGGCTTTGCAATGTGCGCTCTGTTTTGGATTTTCATTGCGCTCGTAAGCGCGATTCCCTTCCGCGTATCGGGATATATCCCCAACTACATCGACGCGCTTTTCGAAACCGTTTCGGGCTACACAACGACGGGCGCAAGCATAGTGCAAAACGTGGAAGCGTTGCCAAAATCATTGCTTTTCTGGCGCGCGCTGACACAGTTTATCGGCGGTATGGGCGTTCTTGTTTTCGTCATTGCGTTTATCCCCAAAAACGACAAGATGTCCACCGCTCTTGCAAAAGCGGAAATTCCCGGACCGCAATTCGGCAAAATCGTGAGCAAATTGCGATTTACGTCCATAATTCTGTATGCGATTTACATTGTGATGACCTTCATTTTGGTCGGCATACTCTGCGCGCTCAAAATGCCCGTTTTCGACAGTTTCTGCCATGCTTTTTCGACGGCTTCTACGGGCGGATTCGGCATAAAAGCGGCAAGCGTCGCGTACTACAATTCGGTCGGAATCGAAGTGACTCTCACCGTGTTTATGCTGCTGTTTTCAATCAACTTCACCCTATATTACCTCATTTTGATAGGGCAATTCGTCAAGGCGATACGCAATGAGGAACTCATTTGGTTCTTGGCGATATTCGCGGCGGCAACCACGATGATTGTCGCAAATCTTATGGTTTCAAAGACCTACACGAGTTTCGGCACGGCGCTCAAAGACGCCGCATTCAACGTGTCGGCGCTTATGAGTACGTCGGGATTCGGCACGGCGGACTACACAAAGTGGCCCGTATTCTCGCGTATCGTGCTGTTTGCGGTTATGTGTATAGGCGGCTGCGCAGGCTCGACGGCGGGCGGACTTAAGGTTTCACGCATAGTCATTCTCAGCAAATCTTCGATTATCAACGTCAAAAAAACGCTCTCCCCTCGCTCCGTTTACACGGCAAAAATGGACGGCACTCCCATTGACGAAACAACAAGGCGCAACGTCAAGAGTTTCTTCATAATCTATATGTTCATTATGTTCGTGTCGGTGCTTCTCATATCCGTCGGCAACAACGATTTCGGCGCGTTCGACGCTTTTGAAACCAACGTATCTGCGGTCATTTCCTGCTTCAACAACGTAGGACCGGGAAGCGGCGCAGTGGGCCCTGCGGGCAATTATGCAGGCTACACGATATTTGCAAAACTGGTGCTTTGCTTCGATATGTTGCTCGGAAGGTTGGAAATACTCCCTATTCTACTTCTCTTCAACTTCAAATCTTGGAAAAAGGCATAAAACAGCGAACAGCTTTGTCAACACCCCTCTGCTATCAACTCATTTACGCTTTGTAAATTAGGGTTGCTATCAGAGGGGTGTTTCCTTGCTCTTCATCTGTTTTATGCCTTTTTCAATACAAATGAGCGATATAGAAAATTAAAATCCCGCTTTATCCGATTCCTTCTTGTTTTATTCCGTATTTTGTGATAAATTAGTTGTATATCAACAATCAATAGGTGGTTATTATGAGTGAATTTGACGAAAACAACGTCCAAGTTCAAAACGACGAGGCGCAAACTGCCGATAACGTCGAAAGCGTAGACGGCAAAAAGTTTGTGCATATCGACAAGTCCAAGCGCATTTTCGACATCGTGTATCTTGCGCTTTGCTCGGCGTTTATGCTTGTTATGTGGTGCACGGGCTACAACTTTCTTCCCCTCGTCGCCGACATACTCGCAATCGTCGCAGGCGTATTCATTTTTGCGCGTATGCTCGCAAAAAGCAACGTCGGGCTGTATATGTGGATTTCCTATATGGTTTGCATTTGCGGACTGTTTGTGTTCTTCCTCATATGGGGTGCGGAAAGTTTCGGCAAAAACCTTTGGTACAATTTTGTATTGATTCTTTTCCCTGTGATTCTTGCGACACTTGTGTATCTTGCCGACAAGTTTATCACCAAAAAGGTGGCTTTGAAGGCAACTTGCGCGGTGTGTGCGTTCCTTATGGTCGGCACGGCAATCGTGTACGTTTTCTTTATGAACTTGCGTTGCCGTCCCACCGTGGAGAGTTTGCAAGCGGGTCACGACGACTATCTTGCGAGCGTAAAGAATAAGTACAACACGAACAACGACAGCCCGAACGTTCTTGTCATTCTTATGGACGATATGGCGTACAGCGACATCTCGGCGTACAGTTATCTTGCCTCGAAAGTGAACGGCGCAAGCGGAACGGTGACCGATTCCGTAAACGCCACCATCAACACCCCCAACATCGACTCGATTGCCGACGGCGGAATTATGATGGACAACTTCTATTCTGCGTCGCCCGTATGCTCGCCCTCGCGCTTTTCCATACTCACGGGCAGGTATTCCTCGCGCGGATATTTGGACAACGTTGTGTTCCCAAGCGACATTCAATCCAATCCGTGGTCGCCAACGCACTTCCTCAATCCCTATCAGTTCCTCAACAACGTCGACGGAATTTTGGGTGACGAAATCACGTTTGCGGAAGTGTTGCAAGCGGCAGGCTACAACACGGGCTGCATAGGCAAGTGGAATCTCGGCGACTACGGCGAGTACCTTCCCACAAGTCAAGGCTTCGACTACTTCTACGGCAGTTATTACGTCAACGATATGACCCCGTACAACTGGGTTGAGGACTACGTCGACGAGAGCGGCAACTTCCATTCAAAGGAAGTGCGCACGCACAAGGAAAACCTCGACCAATCCGAATCGACGAGATTGCTCACCGCGCAAATGCTCAACTTCATATCCTCGTCGGTTGAAAACGACGAGAAATTCCTCGCCTACTATACCACGCCGTGGCCGCACTTCCCCATCTACTCGGACAACAGCGGAAGCGGCAAAGGCAACACGAGCGACGACACCTACGTCCAATGTATAGAGGAATTCGACAAGTATCTCGGCGACATTCTCAACTACCTCAAAACGCACAAAAAAGGCGGCGATGAATGTGCCGTAGGTGATGCGGACAACCTCTACGACGACACTCTCATCATCTTCACGTCGGACAACGGCCCGGGGCGCGAGGGTGTCACAGGCGATATGAGAGGCAGAAAGAACACCACCTTCGAAGGCGGTATGAAAGTACCTATCCTCGTCAGTTACCCCAACGGCGGCGTAGGCAGCGGCGATGCAATCGCATCCGAAACCTACAACTACTATCAATGGGAAAACAATTCCGAACGCACCTCGCAAGCGAACGTTGCAAGCAAGGTTAAATCGAGCGTGGCAACGAGCGCAACGACGAAGCATATCGACGCAAGCAGTATGAACTTCGATTTGTTCAACACCATTTTGAGTTACTGCGGCATCACAAACGAGGACGGAAGCGTGTATCTTCCCTCCGACAGAATCATCGACGGCGAAGATTTGTCAAGTTGGTGGAACTGCACAAAATCGACTTCGGAGCGCATACACGAAAAACTCTTTTACCTCAAAAAAGGCAAATGTCAAGCCGTGCAAATGGCGGTGGAACTTGACGGAACGACCTACGACTTCAAGTACTACGACAG
>CAVKUX010000076.1:0-9195 GCA_963659595.1 Anaeroplasmataceae bacterium
AACTTTTATAGAAAAGCGAAAACCCTACTATTTAGTAGGGTTTTGCGCTGTTTTCTGATGTTCTTGGTGGAGACAATAAGACTCGAACTTATGACCTCTACGATGTCAACGTAGCGCTCTAACCAACTGGGCTATGCCTCCAAAGCAAGAGTTATCTTACACTAATTTCCGCCGTTTGACAAGCGATTTGTATCAATTTCGATAAAAATGTATTTGCGCTCGACAATTCGCGGTTGCGTTGCGATTGCCCTGCATAAATTTAGGCACATATTGCGGAATATACCCCCTATTTCGCGCCAAAAACGGAAAATAAAAAAATAATATGAAATTTTTTTCACGTTTCTATTGACTAATGCGCAACTATGTGTTTATAATAAAGGCACAAGGAAAATGAAAAACAAATTGTCAATGCTCAAAGCATTGTGATTTTCTCCCTTAAATATCTTCTTACAAAGCAAGTATCCCGAGCGTGGTCGCTCGGGATATTTGTTTATTGGGGTAAAGCAAAGAGACACTCAGATTTTTCCAAGTGCCTCACATTTTTGTTATCTATCAGATGATTTGTATAGTTTTAATATCCCGCTCCCAAAATTCGATAGACTGTCCAAGGAGCGGACCTTTTGTACATCTAATAATGATGCTTTCCAATCCGTCTTCTTCATCCTCTGGATATACGTAGTCAGTTACTTTGCCTTCAAAAACCCTATCATCAATGTCTACTATCCTGACTTTTTTTTCTTCATATTTTATCAATCCCATTTTCATTCCTCCTTTCGTGGATAAATATGTGATCCTGTCTTTGAATAAACAATCGTAGCTTTGTTGGTTGCTGTTTCCACGCCATTCACACCAACATGCGTGCCTATGATATCCTTAGATTCAACTTTTTCTCGGTTGCCTATATCTTTCCGGTCGATTCCCCCCTACCGGTCTCAAAGCGCATATTCGCCAAGATATGTTCTCACTCTTAAAGCGTTTCCGCGAGGTCGAGGATCAATCTCTCGGTGTCCTGCCAGCCGAGGCACGGGTCGGTGATGGATTTGCCGTACACGCCGCCGTCGGGGGATTGCGCCCCTTCCTCGATGTAGGATTCTATCATAAGTCCTTTGACGATGGCTTTGATGTCGGACGACTCGCGCATACTGTGCAAAACTTCCTTTGCGATACGCGGTTGCTCGTAGAAGCGTTTTGCGGAATTAGAGTGGTTGGTGTCCACGATGACGGCGGGATTTGCAAGTCCGCTTTGTGCGTACAAATCCGCGAGTCTGCGCAAATCCTCGTAGTGATAGTTGGGTATGGTCTGCCCGTTTTTGTCCACCGAACCGCGCAAAATGGCGTGCGCGAGCGGATTGCCTTTGGAGTTGACTTCCCAGCCCGTGTACACGAAAGTGTGCGGATGTTGTGCGGCGCGAATGGAATTCATCATAACCGCCAAATCGCCGCTCGTGGGGTTTTTCATACCGACGGGGATGTCCAAGCCGCTTGCGGTAAGGCGGTGGAACTGATTTTCAACCGATCTTGCGCCGACCGCGACGTAGGAAAGCACGTCGGACAAATAGAGGTGATTTTCGGGATAGAGCATTTCGTCTGCGCAGGAAAAGCCCGTTTCGCGCAACGCTTTTATGTGCAGTTTGCGGATTGCGATAAGGCCTTTGAGCATATTTTCGCTTGCGTGGGGGTCGGGTTGGTGCAACATTCCCTTATAGCCGTCGCCCGTCGTGCGCGGTTTGTTGGTGTAAATGCGCGGCACGATGAGGATTTTGTCCTTGACCTTTTCTTGCACGGTGCGCAATCTCGAAATATAGTCAAGCACGGCGTCCTCTCTGTCCGCAGAACACGGACCTATCACAAGCACGAGCCTTGCGTCCTTGCCCTCGAATATCGCTTCGAGCGCATCGTCGGTCGCCTCTTTTTGAGAGGCGAGTTGCTCGTCTATGGGGTACATTGCCTTTATCTCTTGCAATGTGGGCAGTTTTCTTTTGAATTCCAAATTCATTCTTTCACCTCGTTGCATTTATCGAAAACCTTGCGACGCTTGGTCGAAAGGCGCATCATCTCTCGTATTCCTTCTCGGTCGTCGGACTCTATACTCTTTTTGAGTTTGTCGAAATGTTGCTCGAAAAGGTCCATTTGCTCGACAATCTCGTCTTTGTTGGCAAGGAACAACTCGCTCCACATCTCGTCGTTTATCTTTGCGATTCGAGTGAGGTCGCGGAAGGAATCCCCCGTATAATCGGCAAGATGTTCGCTCTCTTTGCACACCATAAGCGACACCGCGATACAGTGCGTGAGATGGGAGAGAAATCCCACCATTTCGTCGTGTTGTTTTACGGTGAGCGTGCATATACGTTTGAAGCCGAGTTGCCTTCCCAAATCCTCGCAAAGTTCGATTGCGCTTTGCGTATTCTTTTCGGTCGGCACGACGATGTAGTTCGCGCCCTCGAAAATTTCCGCTTTTGCGTTCTCGACGCCCGAACATTCTCTGCCTGCCATCGGGTGCGCGCTTATAAATTCCACGCCGCCTCGAAGTGCGCTCTGCACTTTTTCCACAACGCCGCCTTTTACGCCCGTAACGTCGGTTATCACCGCGCCGGACTTGAAGCAGTCCTGATTCTTTTCAATCCATTCGACGAACGTATGCGGATAAAGCGCAAACACGACCAAATCGAATTTGCCGACGTATTCGCTCTCAACCTTTGTCGAGCCGCTCGCTATATACCCTTTTTCGATTGCGAACTCTATCGCATCTTCGCTCTTGTCGATTGCGCCCACGTCATAGCCTTTTTTTGAAAGTGCCTCTGCGTAACTGCCGCCTATGAGCCCAAGCCCGACGATGAGAATTTTCATATCCTTATTCAACTTCATACTTCACCCCGAGTCTACCTATCGTTTCAAAGAAATTCGGAAAACTTTTCTTCACCGCTTCCGCGCCGTCTATAACGCCGCCGACCGCGCTTAAAAGTATACTGCACGCCATCACGATTCTATGGTCGTTGTGACCGCAAATCGCACAATCCGGCGTTTTTATATCGTTTTTGTGTATTACAACCTCGTTTTCGTGCACTTCGATGTCAATTCCGAACTTTGCGAGTTCTTGCGCCATTGCCTGCGCTCTGTCGCTCTCTTTTATTTTGAGTCGCCTCGTGCCGACGAAGGTCGCGCCCTCTTTCACCGCCGCGACGCAGAACGCAATCGGGGCTAAATCGGGACAATTCGCAAGGTCTATAACCGCGTTTTTCTCGTTCAATTCTTTGAATATAGCCTTGCAAACTTTGTCGCCTTGAACGCTGTTTTCGTCAAGACCCGCAACTTCGACGTTGCCGCCGAGTTCGTTCAAAGCAAGAAGCATTGCGCCGTTTGACCAGTCGCCCTCGACGACGTATTCGCCGCCAAGATAGCGTTGATTGCCCTTGATTGAAAACACGTTTTTCTCTTTTTCGACAATCTCGATTCCCGCCTTTTTCAACACGTCGACAGTCAAATCTATATACGCTCTGCTCTCGACGGGCGGAAGAACTCTTATCTCGCTGTCGCCGTCAAGCAGGGGAAGCGCAAACAAAAGCCCCGAAACGTATTGACTGCTAACGTCGCCGCGCAAGGTGTAAATTCCGCTTTTAAGTCGTCCCGACAATACGATTTTTTCGCCGTCGCAAACCACTTTTACGCCCTTTTCGCCGAGTGCTTTTTCGTATACGTCCACGCCTCTTTCGAGCAATCTTTTCGAGCCTACAAACACCGATTTTTCAAAAAAAGCGGCGGCAATGGGAAGGAAAAATCTAAGGGTGCTTCCGCTCTCTCTGCAATGGAAAATCTTTGCGTTTTTCAAGCAATCGCCGCTTGCATACGCATTGTTTTCGTTGTTTGCGAACACGCCGTTTTTGCCGTTTTCAAAACTTTGCGTTTTTGCGCCGTTTCCGTCGATTTCGGCGTTTTCGCAATCTTTTTTGAACGTCACCGTATCGCCGTTTTTTTGCGAGATTATACCGAGAGTTTTTATGCAATCGAGAGTTGCCGCCATATCTTCGCTGTCCGAAATTCCAACGACTTTTCCGCCATTTTGCGACAGCGCGCACGCAATCAAAAGCCTATGCGCAAGGCTCTTTGACGGCGGTGCAATCACTGCGCCGTTTGCTGTGGATTTTTCGATTTTCACTCTCATTTTTTTGCGTTTTTATGATGTGTTTTATTGATTTTTATGCTAATTTTCTTACCGATTTTTAGCGTTTTTTTGTTGATTTTTATGTTGTTTTTACGCCGTTTTTATGCCGTTTTTTCGCAGTTTTGATGCCGTTTGAGCGGCAATTATATTGGTTTTTTTGCGTTATTTTTGCAAGTTTTCGAGCAGTTTTATCGCGGCTATATATCCCTCGAATCCTTTGCCCGAAACGGTTGCGAGCGCGTAATTTCTGACAAAACTTATCTTGCGGAAGTCCTCTCTTTCGTCCACTTTTGAAATATGCACTTCGACAAACGGAATGTCCACACCCTTGAGTGCGTCCGCAATCGCAACGCTCGTGTGGGTATATCCTGCCGGATTTATCACGATTCCGTCGAACTTTTCAAAATACGCCTCCTGAATTTTGTCGATGAGCGCGCCCTCGTGGTTGGAATGAAAGAATTCAACCTCGATGTTTTGTGAATCGCAGTACGCTTTTATGGTTTCCAAAAGGTCGGAATAGGTGCGATTGCCGTAGATTTGCGGCTCGCGGATTCCGAGCATATTGATGTTGGGTCCGTTGAGAACGAGTATTTTCATTTTTCGACTTCCTTTGCGATTGCGTATGCGGCTTTGTTTACGCTCCCGTCGTTTTCGACTTTCGCGTCCGCGCACGCATTGTATATAGGATAGCGTTTTTCGTAGAGTTTTTTCAAATCGTCGGTATTCGAGGACAGCGGTCGCGATTTCGTTGCCACCAAATCTTGCATTTTTCTGTCCAAAAACACGATTTTGCCGTTGCGCTTCAATGCGTTTACGTTGTTTTTGTCAAGCACCGCGCCGCCGCCCGTAGCGATCACCGCTGCGCTCTTTTTTGAAACTTCGTTTATAGTTTCGCTTTCTATTTTTCTGAATTCCGCTTCGCCGTACTTTGCGAAAAAGTCGGCTATGGACATTCCGATTTTCTTTTCTATTTCGCCGTCCGTATCGACGAACTCTCTTTCGAGGATTCTTGCGACCCTCTTGCCGATTGTGGTTTTCCCCGATGACGGCATCCCTACGAGAACGACGTTTTGCTTCTCGGCGAGTATCTTTTCGTACACGCTTTCGATTTCGTCTTTTCTTACGTCCGATACGTCTTTTCCGAGAAACAATCTCGACGCATACACCGCTTGCGCGACGAGCATATACAAGCCGCCTATCGCCTTTGCGCCCTTGTCTTTTGCTTGCAACGTGAGGTTGGTGCAAAGCGGATGATATATTGCGTCAAGCACGCCTTCGAGATTGCAAAAACCTTGCAAATCTATCGGCTGTTGCTCGTCGCTCGGGAACATACCGACGGGCGTTGCGTTGAAAATTATCTGCGTATCATCTCTTTCCTTTGCCTCGTCGTAGTCGATTGCGCCGTCCTTTTTGGAGCGAGAAACTTTCACAACGCTCTTTGCGCCCTGCGCGCGAAGAACAGCGCTTGCCGTCTTTGCCGTTCCGCCCGTGCCGAGCACGAGCGCGTCCTTGCCTGCAGGGTCTATATCCGCCTTGTCAAACAACGCCTTTATGCCGTAATAGTCGGTGTTGTAGCCGAAAAGTTTGCCGTCCTTGTTGACAACGGTGTTCACCGCGCCTATTGCCCTTGCCTCGTCGGATATGACGTCGAGATATGGCATGACGACTTCCTTGTAGGGTATGGTGACGTTTATCGCGCAAAAATCACGCTCTTGCAAAAAGTTTGCCACTTCGTCTTTTGCAAGCGGTTTAAGTTCGTAATCGTAGGAAGCGATTAATGCGTGAATCTCGCACGAATAACTGTGCGAAAGTTTTTCGCCGATAAGTCCGTACTTCATTCTTTTATGCCTTTTCTAAAAACGTCCGTGCCGTATCTTTGAGCGAGCAAATCGCATATGACAAGCGCGCTCACGCTGTTTATCACAGGGCAAATTCGCCTAATGATTGCGGGGTCGTGTCTGCCGACAATCTCGATTTGTCTTTCCTTTCCGTTTACGAAATCGACGGTGTTTTGCTTTTGCGCTATGGACGGCGTGGGCTTCACCGCGCAGTTAAAGAGTATTGGCATACCGTTTGAAATGCCGCCGTTTATGCCGCCGTTGTTGTTGGTTGAGGTCTTTATCTTTCCGTCCTCTACGACGAAAGAATCGTTTGCACTCGAGCCGTGCATTCTGCTCATTTCGAATCCTTTTCCGAACTCTATACCCTTAATGCCGCCGATTGCGAAAAGCACGTGAGAAAGCACGCCCTCTACGCTGTCGAACATAGGCTCGCCTACGCCCGACGGAGTGCCGACTATCGCAGTTTGCGTTATGCCGCCCACGCTGTCGAGATTTGCCTTTGCCTGCTCTATGCGAGCAATCATCTCTTTGCCTTGTTCTTCGCTCAGCACGGGGAATTTTGCACAATCGAGGCTTAAAACCTCGTTTTGTATATCGTTAAACTCGTTATCGCGCACGTTGTCGCATTCGAGTATGTGCGTACCTATCGCAACGCCGACGTTTTTCAACGCGCCTTTGAGTATCGCGCCTGCCGCCACGATCCCTGCCGTGACTCTGCCCGAAAAGTGTCCGCCGCCCCTAAAATCTTCAAAGCCGCCGTACTTGCAAAACGCCGCATAGTCCGCGTGCGAGGGGCGAGCAACGCCGTATTCGTAGGATTTGGAATCGGTGTTTTCGTTGGGTATGAAAATGCAAATCGGCGTACCCGTGGTCTTGCCGCAAAAAACGCCCGAAAGGATTTGAAACTCGTCTCTTTCGCGCCTTGCGGTGTCGGTGGACATTGAGGGCGCGCGCAAAGCAAGAGCCGTTTTTATATCCTCGTCGCGTACGTCTATTCCCGAACACAAGCCGTCGAGAACAACGCCTACGCCTACGCCGTGGCTTTCTCCGAATACGGTCAGGGCTACGCTTTGTCCGAACGTGTTTTTCATAATCTATCCTCTCTTTCAAGAATTTCTTCTGCCGTCATATCCGCAAATTCAAACGAGCCTATCTCGTTTACGACGACCGTGCGGATTTTGCTTCCTTCCGCTTTTTTGTCGTGAGTCATAAGGCGCAAAAGTTCGTTTTTGTCGCAGTTTGCGGCGGTGGGTAAATCGTATTTTTTCAGCACTTTTTCAAGCCTTTTTTCAACTTCTTTCGAGCACATAGGCAACATACCTATGCCAACGCACTCGCCGTGAAGCAGTGCGCCTTTTTGCTCGCTCTCTATTGCGTGTCCGAGCGTATGCCCGAAGTTGAGCACTTTGCGAAGTCCTTTTTCTTTGGGGTCGTTTTCCACGACTTCCTTTTTTATGGCGAGCGAGGCTTGCACGATCTCGAGCAAATCGTCTTTCAAATTCTCGCTTTTTTCTATGCGTTCAAACAAATCTTTGTCGGACGTTGCCGCCATTTTTATCGCCTCGACAAGCCCTGCGTGCAACTGCCTTTCGTCGAGCGTGTCCAGCGTGTCTATATCGATTATGACTTTCGACGGTTGATAGAAACTTCCCACGACGTTCTTTACGCCCTCGAAATCTATTGCGGTTTTGCCGCCTATGGACGAGTCGAGTTGGGAAAGCAAGGTTGTCGGCACGTTGTAAAAATCGATGCCGCGCATATAGCAGGAAGCCGAAAACGCCGCGATATCGCCGACCACGCCGCCGCCGAGTGCGACAACGCAATCCTTTCTCGTGAAATCGTTTTGAAGCATAGTGTGCAAAAGCAGTTTGAAATTGTCGAAATTCTTGCTTTGCTCGCCTTGTTTTAGGCATACTTTTACGCAGTTTTTACAGGCTTTTTCAATCTTTTCGCAATAGGTTTTCGGCACGCCGTCGTCGGTGACGACAAGCACGCGCCTGTCAAGATTCAAAAGTTTGCCGACATCTGACAAAATGCCTCTGCCTACAACCACGTCGTAGCCGTTTTCGCCTGCTTTTACGCTAAATATCATACTCACCTCACGTTGCCTGCAAAGTAACTGCCCACAAGTTTGAGTTTTGCGCAAAGAGCGGACAGTTCTTGCAGCATATCCTTGCCGTTTTCGGTGCGAACGTTGCCCTCCGCCTCTATGTAGAAATAGTAGTTCCACTGCAAGTCTTTCATAGGACGAGAGCGAAGCGCACGCATATTGAAGTTGTGCGCGCCTATGATGTTGAGCGCGCTTGCGAGCGCACCCGATTCGTTTTGAACGGTGAACGCCAAAATAAAATTTTCGTCCTCGCGCTTTCCCATAGATACGGGAATATTTTCCGCCCTCGAAAACGCTGCGAAACGAGTGGTGTTGTTGAGATTGTCGTTGATGTGCGAATCGAGAATCGTCAAGCCGAATATCCTTGCCGTTTCGTCGGAAGCGATTGCAGCAACCGTGCCGTCTTGCGTCTCGGCAACGTACTTTGCAGCAAGAGCGGTGTTAGAGTACGCTCTCGTTTCAAAGCCGTGCGATTTGATATATTCCTCGCACTGCGCAAGCGCTTGCGGATGGCTTACGACGGTCTTTATAGCCTCTATGGACACGCCGTCTTTTGCAATGAGATTGTGCGCAACGGCAACGTCCACCACTTGATTGATGTGAAGCGCGCCCGAGAAAATCAAGTCCATGACCTCGCCCACTTCGCCCGCATAACTGTTTTCGAGCGGAAGCACCGAGCAATCGCAATCGCCGCTTTCGGTCGCCTCATATGCGTCTTGGAAATTGGAGAACGCAACGTATTCGGAATCGGGATACATCTTTTTTGCCGCAATGTGAGCAAACGCGCCTTCCGTGCCGCAATACGCAACGCGCATTTTGCGCATAAGCGAGGATTGATATTTGCACGAAACATCCATGGTCGCGCGGATAAAATCCTTGTAATACGGCACGAGCGCGGGCGATTCGATGAGTTTTGCGTTGTTTGTCACAACCTGCTCTTCCCTCTCGCTGTCGCGAACGCTCAATCCGTTTTGTTTTTTGTAAAGCGCGATTTGCTCGCACGCCTGCATACGTTTTTCAAACAAGCGCGCCATCTGTTCGTCAACTTCGTTGATAATTTTTCTCGATTCCTTGATGTCCTGCAT
>CAVKUX010000077.1:0-8946 GCA_963659595.1 Anaeroplasmataceae bacterium
GTTCGCTTTGGCTACAACACATTCACTGAATGTGTTGTTTAACGCGTCGCGCCCATACCGCCGTTCCCCCTCTGCATAAATTTGAGGGAACCCACGACGTCCGCTCCGCGTGGGGCAACACTCGGCACTCGCATAAATAGGGACATTTCTCTCATTATGCCACTGCGCTTTGTGCGCCAGCTTCGCACCCAAACGGCGCAGTCGCTTGTACTTTTCCGTCAAGCTCGGCACTCCCTTTCTCGCCGCCTTGCGGCTCGCGTTCCGTCTACAAACAAGTGCAGAATTAGAACAATTTTTTAAGCCTATTAATATATTCTTTGCTCTCTTGCATATTCTCTTCGCCGAAAAGTTCGCTCAAATACAAAATCAAGCCGTCGATTTCGTCACGAATGTAGGACAAGTTGAGCGATTCGAACTTACGGAATATCTTGTTGCAGAGAACGTAGTCGAGTCCGTCGATTTCAGTGCCGCCGCAGCCGACGTAGGACGGAACGAACTCTTTGAGTTGCTTCACGATACGGTTTCCGAACGCGAGGCGGAAATGCTCGATAACGTAGTCGTCCAACATATTGACTTTGTCGAGAATGTCTTGCGACACCTTGTATATCTCTTGCGACTCTTTGAACATCGCTTCGAGGTGCTTGTAACTGATGAAGATGTTGTCCGCCCACGGTGCGTCGAACGGTACGCCCTTGCTGTTGATGTTGATAGGCATAGCACGGTCGTAGACCTTATCCGATATTGCAAACGTCGAGTCGTCGTTGTTTGCCGTGCCGATAAACCACATATTTTGCGGAAGTCTGAAACGACCTTTGTCGATATGTTTGGGGTCGTTGGGCCAGCCCGAAGGCACAAGGTCGACAATCCACTCGTCGCGTGAAGGCATTTCGAGAATTGACAACATTTCCGCGAAATAGTACTCGACACGCGCGATGTTCATTTCGTCGAGAACGGTGAGGTAAATTTGGTCGTTCCAAGTTGCCTCGTACATCTTTTTCAAAACTTCGGTTTCGTTGAAACGCTTCGTAAATTCGTTGAAGTAGCCGAAAAGTTCGGTACGGTCACGCCAAGACGGCTGAACGGACGCTATCGTCGCGGGGTTGTTGAGGAATATGCCCATTGCGTGCGGAAGCGAGGTTTTACCAGTACCGGATATACCTTGCAGAATCATAAGACGCGACGTCGACATACCTGCGATAAACAAGCGGATTATGCGCGGATTGTAGTAAAGGCGCATACGCGAGCAAGCAAAGTTGCGGAAACGGTCGCAAAGCTCGGGCAACGTGATTTCGTCGTCGTACACCGGCGGAACGTAATTCTCGTAGATTTTGTCGATTTCGGTGAGTTTGTAGAAGCGCGACTCGCCCGTGGGGGATTGCTCTTGTTTCTTCTCGCCGTCCTCGCCTTCCTCTTCGCCTTCGTAAGTGCCTATATCGCTCACGCGCATACCGAGAATACGGTCTTTTTCAGCCGACATTTTGATGATTTGCTTTTTGAGATTCGCACATTCTTCAACGAGATCCTGCGGCAAAACTTTGGCTTTTTGAAGCCTTGCGAGTTTGCGTATACCGAGCGCCGCCAAAACGATTATGGCAACGATAGCCGCAACGATCAAAAGAATAAAAATGATTGCGACAGCCCACTCGCCCGCGCCGAAATATTCGGTGTAATTTTTGAAAGCGTCCGCATATCCTTCGTTGTAGAAAATATGCAGAATACCCCAAAAGATACTGCCGATACCTTTGTCGTAAAATGCGCCGAGAAAGGCTTTCAGAAATTCAAAAACTAAATTTATGTTCATAATTTTCTCTTTTTAATTCGGCTTTCATCCTCCATAGGAAGCCGACGCCCTTTCGGACGATTGCAAAGTTAGGTATTGTTTGGTTTGAGACATATACGATGTATATATGCAAAACACTCTAAACTTTGCAAAAGGAAAATTCGACTTACGCGCGCAACACGCACGCAAATCGCAGCAATACAAATCTGTTATTCGGATTTTTCGTCTGTGTTTTCCTCGTCGGATTTTTCCTCGTCGGACTTCTCCTCTTGAGTAGACGCTTCTTGCGCCGTCGCATTGTCTGTGTTTTCGGCACCCGAGGCATTTTCGCCGCCGTCCGCTTGCAAGGAAGCAAGCAATTCTTGGGCAAGACGACGCTTTTCTTCGTCGGAAAGTCCGTCAACGGATACAACCTGCTCGGATTGTACCTTGCGTTGATTTTCGAGTTTTGCAATAACGAGAGTACGCACCAAAATAAATGCGTAAATAACAAACAACAAAATGAGCGGCAAAACCACAACGCAGAAGAAACGAGTCTTTTGATTTGCGCCGAAGTTTTCCGTATCCTGAATCCAGTTGGAGAATCCGCCCACGCCTTTGAGCATCTTGCCTGCCGTGAAGTTGCCTTCGCCGTCAACGCTTCCCCACGTCGCAACGATATTTGACGGAGCAACGGTTTCCGTAGTGCCTATAACGGCTTTGTTTTGGCCATTGACGTCTTTGTTGAGTTCGTCAGCGGCTTCTTGCCAAGAACCGGTTTGGTTGTCGCCGCGCGTCGTGAAGTTTCTGACAGTCACGCCGTCGTTTTCATAGTTGATATGTACGATTCTGTGGGTGTTGAAAACTTCGTAAGTTGCGCCGCCCGAACGCGCACGCGCTGTTGTCTTGAAAGTCACCACTTGCCCGACTTTAAGTTCGGAAAGTTGTTTTTCATAATTGAAAGCGGTTGCAATAATCACATCGCTCGTATTGAAAGTCGGTTCCATTGAATCCGACGCGACGTTGAGATAAATCTTGTCGCCGAATTGCATGAGGTGATTGTCGTTTGTCGAACCTGCAATCGTGAATATAGCCACGACGAGCGCGAAAATAATCACAACGATGCAGACAGCCGTTGCCACCCAGTTGAGAATGGTCATAGCCTTTTGTTGCTGAGGAGTGCGTTCCTTTTTGGAAGCGGAAGCGAGTTTTTCCTTGATGTTCATAATTTCTTCCTTTTCTGATGCTTCTTCACTTTCAACCCAAGACTTATTGCCGTATGCCGCGCCACTAGCGCGACCGAGAAGAAAACGAATGACTATTGACGTCACCGAGCCATACTTATTGTCCTTTGACGAAGCGTACCGCCCCGCTTTGCTCGAATGATTTTGCTGTACGTATAGTTATAACTATACACTATGTATTTTAGCCGATATCCCACGCTGTGTCAATACCCAATATTCGCCAAAACCGCCTCAAACGGCACTTTTTCGCCTCAAATCGTCCTCAAAATCTTCCAAATCCTCATTTTCCCCTAAAACCGTCCTTTCTTCCGCCCTATTTTTCGACTCAAACGACAGTGCATTTATTCAAAAACCATTGACAACAATCGAGTGTGTATGATATTATAACCAAGTCAATCGGGCAATCTGCCTTGAAAGACGCACAAAATATAACAGTTTTACCAACTTTGGAGAAGTACCCAAGAGGCCGAAGGGGCTCCCCTGCTAAGGGAGTAGTACGAGTGAATCGTAGCCAGGGTTCAAATCCCTGCTTCTCCGCCACAGGGAGTCGCGTTTGAACACGCGGCTCTTTTACTTTTGTCTGAAAGGCGTTGCAGGTATTGTTTTTCAAACAAAGCAGTATGAAATAAAGCGTTCAAATCATTATTTGACGCAAAAGAGAGATACTCACGGCAACTTTATAAAATAATTCAATAAACACGGTTTAAGGCGATAGAACGTTGATCCTACCGCCTTTTTCTATTTTTTTAATTAGTTTGCCGTCCGATTTATCGCCTTTCGTCGTCGCGTTGTAGCACAGTGAAAATCGTAAGTCAACTGCAAAAAATTCTTGCTACGACTTTTAATTGCAACAGATACCAACGCAACAATTTTTGTGCTTTTTTCGTTGACTTCCGTGTAACCGACTAAGATAAGGTTATGTACATTGACTTCCTTGTATTGTTGTGGTATAATATGGACGATAAAAGTGCGCCGATTAATACGACATCTTTTGTCGTGATTAAAAAAACTTTTTCAACAACTTTTGCATTTATTCTAAAAGTCAAACTCGCCAAATCTTTGCGACTTTGAAAAAGTTTTTACAAGAAAATTTTACACCACGGTTTTTGTGTAGAATAAAGTCGAAATTGGCTATTAAAATGTGAAATACGCTTACCGATTGGCTATTAAAACGTGGATTCGGCTTGACTTTGGCTTTTTTATTTGGTATAATATCTGCAAAAGTATCGGGAGGTTTTTATGGAAACGACCTACTTAAAACGAAAAATAGACGATTTCCTTTTGAAGTGGAAAGGAGATGAAAACAGAAAGCCTTTAATAGTAAAGGGATGTCGCCAAATAGGAAAAACGGAATCCATCAGGCATTTTGCAAAAATTGCGGGCTACGAGAGTTTTATCGAAATCAACTTCGTAAAAGACGAAAAGTATAAAAAAATCACCGTAGACGGATATACCGCTTCGGCGATTGTAAAAAATATTTCGTTGTTAGATCCTTCCAAAAAGTTTATCGACGGCAAAACATTGATTCTTTTCGACGAAATAACAGAGTTCCCGGATATTGCCACGTCTTTGAAGTTCTTTAAGGAAGACGGACGTTTTGACGTCATTTGCAGCGGTTCCATGCTCGGAGTAAATTATAAAAAAATCGAGAGCAACAGCGTGGGATACAAGACCGACTATGAGATGTATTCCATGGATTTTGAAGAGTTTTTGTGGGCGAAGGGCTACAACGACGATACCGTAGAAGATATGCTTTCACATATGAAAACATTTACCCCGTTTAACGAACTTGAAATGTCTGTTTATCACGGAATTTTTCTCGATTATGTGGTTCTCGGCGGTATGCCTGCCGTAGTGAAAGATTATATCGAAAAAGGAACGTTTGAGGGTTCGCTCGACACCCAGCAACAACTTATAGCCGATTACAAGGAAGATATAAGAAAATATGCCCAAGGCGTTGACCAGACAAGAATACTGAACGTTTTCAACAGCATTGCATCTCAACTTGCCAAAGAAAACAAAAAGTTTCAGATTTCAAAAATCGATAAAGACGCAAGATTCCGAGATTATCGCGGTTGCGCAGAATGGCTTGTAGACGCCGGCATCGTCAACGTATGCTACTGCTTAAGCGACGTTGAATTACCTCTTTCGGGAAATTGCGATACCGATAAATTTAAGTTGTATTTCTGTGATACCGGCTTGCTTGTTTCTCTACTGGACGAAGAGTCACAAGAAGATTTGCGTGCGAATAAAAATCTCGGAGTATATAAAGGCGCGCTATACGAAAATATTGTCGGCGAGGCATTGGTTAAAGCCGGTTATAAACTTTACTATTACAAAAAAGAAAACGCTACGCTAGAAGAAGACTTTTTCATCCGTTCGGCAGACAATCTGATACCTGTAGAAGTAAAAGCAAAAGGCGGTCGCTCAAAATCTTTAAGGACGCTGATTTCTTCGGAAAAATATCCCGATATTGCATATGGTTTCAAACTGTCGGCAAATAATATCGGCTACAGCGAGCAGATATACACTTTCCCGTATTTCTGCGCATTCCTGTTAAAAAGATTTATGAAAACGTTTGTGCCGATAAACGAATAAAACTATTATTGGAATTTTTCGATTTTATTTTTCGGTATTATGGTATCGGAAAAAGTCGGCTCTGTCAAGGGTAGAAAATATCGCTGAAAACTATTAGTTAATCGACTTATACGGCAATATTTTCTACTTATTCCTTGACTGTTCCGCCTTTCCCCGATAGTTCGTTTGCCGAAAAAATAAATTTCTTCTCGGAGGAAAAACAATGGACAACGGAGTTATCTACGCCAGATTCAGTTCGCAAAGTCAAAACGAGCAAAGTATCGAGGCTCAAGTCCGTATATGCAAAGAATTTGCAGAGAGCAAAGATATCAACATAGTAAATATTTATTCGGATAAGGCGCGCACGGGAACGAACGATGCTCGCCCTGCTTTTCAGCGTATGATTGCCGACGCCAAAAGCGGAGCGTTTCAGTATATCGTAGTGTATATGTTTGACCGCTTTGCGAGAAACCGCCGCGACAGCATTATGTACAAAGAAATGCTGAAAGAAGAAGGTATCAAAGTTTTGTCTGCGCTCGAACCGATTGCCGAAGACGAAGGCGGCGAGTTCTACGAAATGTTTTTGGAATGGAATGCCGAAAAATACAGCCAACGACTTTCCAAACGTGTTCGCGACGGACTCGATATAAGTGCGGCAAACGGCTCATATTGTGGCGGAACGCTTATCTACGGATATAAACTCGAAAAAGAGCCGATTCCCGGTAAACCGAATAAGTTTTATAAGAAAGTGGTAATAAACGAAGAAGAGGCTGAACTTGTAAGACTTGCCTTCAACTATTACAATAAAGGATACACTAAAAAGCAAATAGCCGATATGCTCAATGAACAAGGCTATCGTGTTAAAGGCAAACTGCTGAAAGGTAAATCTTTCGATAAATGGCTGACGAATCAAAAATATACCGGCACATTTACTTTCGGCGGCAGAGAGTGTGGCAATATGTATCCGCCGATTATAGACAAAGAAACGTTCGATGCCATTCAGACAAGACTTGCTAAAAACAGATATACTTTGGGCGGCAAAGAAACGGCAAGAGTGCCATATCTGCTTACGGGTAAATTATTTTGCGGTCATTGCGGAACCGAAATGGTAGCCGACGGCGGAACGAGCAAGACGGGCGCGCAACATCACTACTATATTTGCAAAAAACGCCGCGGCGGCAAATGCGATAAAAAGCGTGAAAACAAAGATAATCTCGAATTATACGTTACCGCTTGCGTGAAAGAGTTTTTAAGCAATCCCGAAAATGCAGAAACAGCCGTAAACGATGTTATTGCATATTACGATAAACGCACCGACGAACAAAATCTGAAAAGCATTACGGCGAGAATAGCAAAAATACGTCAGGAAGTATCCGAACTTACCGACGCATTCGTAAAAGCAAAAAGCGTATTGTTGCAAAACTCTATCGAAACGAAAATGTCTGAATATGAAGTTTTGCTTAATGACCTCGAAACACAAAAAGCGCAACTCGAATTAGAACGCGGCTATAAATTGACAAAGAAAGACTTGCTTGTGTTCATTGAAGAACTGCTCAAAGGTGACGTAAACGACAAAGATTACCAAAAGCAAATAATAGACCACCTTGTAAGCCAAGTCTTCGTCAGTGATGACAATACCGTTGTATATTTCAACATTCGCGGTGGCAAAGATATTGAAAAATTGACCATAGACGATACGAAAGAAGTTGTAGAAAAAGTTCAAACGCAATCACCACTTGCCCGCCAACAAATCAAGCACTCTGAAAAGAGTGCTTTTTTTGTTGCCGTTTTGCGGGATTTCCGTGCCTTGCACGTGGCAACTTTGTTGCCGAACCCTGTCGCCGCCAAGCTGACACTTCGCTTTTCAAGCAAGCTCGACGCTCGTTATTAAACAAATCCCTGCTTCTCCGCCACAAACAACCCGATCCGAATAGGTCGGGTTTTTTTGTTGCCGTTTTGCGTGATTTCCGTGCCTTGCACGGGGCAACTTTGTTGCCGAACCCTGTCACCGCCAAGCTGACACTTCGCTTTTCAAGATTCTCATTGGTTGCTAACACTCATTATTTTTCAATACCTGTCGATTGTTTTTTGCATCGAAATCTCGTTTTTTTATATTAATTTTTCGTCATTGCACAAAATCGCAATTTTGCGAGCAGAAAGCAAACGCCCCTACGCCGCAAGGACTGACCGAATTAAGAAACAAAAAAATAAAAATAGGGATAAAGTTTTTTAGAAAGGGGCTTTATTCCGATAAGGAGAAAAACGATGAAAAAGAAAGGTTTGATTATTTCAACAGTCGTAATGGTTGTTGTCTTGATTGCATCTCTCACCACTGCTACATACGCTTGGTTTAACACCTCTGCCACTACAAGCATTTCGGGTTTCACTGTCAGTGTTGAGGCTGGTAACGTAATGAATATTGGCTTGAACTCTCAATCTTATACCAGTTATAGTAGCACTGCAACACCAGATAACTTTGTTTCTGGCGACTGCACATATACTGGGGGGGATGCAGGTCAATTTGCATCTGGATATTGGACAGGGGCAACTGGTCTCGGCGCAACAATTACTCACGATATTGTTTGGAATTCACAAAGTAAAGCGGTTGGTTTTTCAAAACTTGATACCGATGCGGCTGCAACAACTGCAACAGATAGTAATACTGGTTTTATTACAAAGGAGGGCTGGAACAAAATCATTGCTGCAAACGGTGAAAGGGGCAAAATTGATTCTGCAACTGCAAGGTTTGCTGTTGCAAACAAAAAGACAACAGCAGATTCCGACAACTCCACCAACGGTGACTTTGTGTATATGTTCCTTGGCGCACAACCCACCGCTGCATTGACTGCAAACACAAACAAACTTCATATTGTTATTCAACCACAAGGTAGTGGCACTACAAATGGTATGGCTGCAGCAATTCATGTGGCATATAGCCTTAATGGCGGTACTTGGGTTGATAAAGACTTTTCCGGTGTAGCAAATGTCAATAGCGGTGCATACAATAATGCAAGAAGTGGCAATTCAGCTGCTATATATGGCGATATAACTGGAACGACACATGGTTTTATTGGAAGTGTTTCTTATGATTCCAACACGAAGAAAACCACGATACCTGGGGCTGTTTCCGTTGATATCGACCTTACGGAATATACAGATTCCACCACGGCAGCACCGCTTGACCAAATCCAATTGGTTATTTATATCGCTGGCTCGGATTCTGACTGTTTTGACTCTGCAAAGAATGGAACTATCAAAATCGGCTTGTTCTTTGGAGCACAAGAAGCAACAACAACTGTGGGTGGTTGATAACTAATCTAACGACTGTATACAGCGCTCGGCAAAATTGCCGAGCGCTGTGTCTTA
>CAVKUX010000078.1:0-2350 GCA_963659595.1 Anaeroplasmataceae bacterium
GTGTTTCGAGGCGGCGCACAGACCTACAAGCATAAATATCGCCGAAAGGGCGATAGATTCGCTTGCCTCGCTCGACCTTGCAATCGTGCTGTCGATATACAAAAAATTGCGCAATAACGCTCAAAAAACAAGAAAAGTATTTTATAATTTCGATAATTTTAGAATAGTTGACTACGCAAACACACTTTCTTTTGCTCCGACAGACTCGCAATCGCAAGCGTTTGAAGATATTATATCGGATATGCGCTCCAACGAATATATGTCAAGAATAATAAGCGGCGACGTGGGAAGCGGAAAAACCGCGGTTGCGTTCTTTGCGATGTGCGCGGCGGCAAAGGGCGGAAAACAAGCCGCGCTTATGGCGCCCACCGAAATTCTTGCAACTCAACACGCAAAGAAGTTTTCAAATGTGGCAAAGGCAACGGGTATAAGATTTGCGTTGCTTACGAGTTCCTGCACGCAAAGCAAGAGAAAGAACGTGCTTGCAGGACTTAAAAACGGATATTATCAATGCGTTATCGGCACAAATTCGCTTGTGTCGGACGACGTTGAATACAAAAATCTCGCTTTGGCGGTTATCGACGAACAGCATAGATTCGGCGTAAACGACAGAGCAAAGTTGGAAAGAAAGGGGGCGTGCGATGTGTTGAGTCTCACCGCAACGCCTATTCCGCGTTCGATGGCACTTACTTTTTACGAGGATATTTCAATTTCTCGCATAGAAAAGCGAGCGGAAGCGCAAACGAACGTGATAACGTCGGTATACGAAGATTTGCATTCGTCCGTAGAGTTTATCGTGCAAAAACTCAAAGAGGGCAAACAAGCGTTTATCGTTTGTCCGTCCATATTTGACGCAGAGGGCAACAACCTTATGTCAATTGAGAGTTTTATGCGTGATTTCGGCAATCTATTCGGGGATTTTGCAATTTACGTCATTCACGGAAAACTCAAAAACGAGGAAAAAGAACGCGCAATGACCGAGTTTTCGCAAGGCAATACGCGGCTTTTGGTCGCAACGAGCGTTATAGAAGTTGGAATAGACACCAAAGCAACCGAAATTCTCATTTTGAATGCGGACAGATTCGGGCTTTCCTCGTTGCACCAACTTCGAGGCAGAGTGGGAAGAGACGGAAGCGAGGCGCATTGCATATTGCATTCCTCAAACAAGGGCGAAAAGGCAATCGAGAGACTTCAAACGCTTGAAAAGTCCAACGACGGTCAATATCTTGCGGAAGTTGACTTCGAGATGCGCGGCGCAGGCGACTTTTTGGGTGTAAAGCAGAGCGGTCGCTCGCTCACTCCGATGTTTTCGCTCGAAATCGACTCGCAAATTTTGTCGAACGCAAAGGAATACGCCGACAAATCTCTTTCAAGTCTTTCCCTAAACGAACTTTTGGCTCTTACAAGGACATCGAAATCCAAAATCGACACATTTTTGGACTCCGTAAATTCGGTCACGCTCAACAGTTGAGTTGACATATATTTTTTTTCTCCGTATAATATCGTTAATGGTGGTGCAGTATTCTAGTCAGATTCCACCGACTCGGAGGCGGGGGTAAAATATCGCCGAAGGGCATATCGATGAAGTTTCTGGTGATGGCTTCTTTTGCCCAAATCGGGGCTGTTGCTGGGAGTTAAGGACTTTGGGCGGCTTGCAACGGCATGCAAACTCCGACCCATTTTCCGTGGAGACCCGACTCGGTGGTCGTGCTGAAAATCGACTACTGATCGGGGTTAAACCTGATATGCGGTGCAACTGCGCTGTGTACAGTGTAGCCTGCTTTGAGTGATTTGGAGGGATCAAGGAACCACGCGCGTCGGCGTTGCGCAACAACGGCGGGCGATCGCCTTGTGAAATCCTCTTTGCAAAAAAAGATAAGGGCGGGCGGAATCTGTCAAGGAAATCTTCTAGACTGTTCTTGAGAGGCGACTCGGGGATTATAGTGTGCTCTAAGTGGCGATTCGGTTTCTCGTTGAGATGACTCATACGATAGGAAACTTCTCGGACGGCGACGACGAGTTTTGAGTCAGGGAAAACCTACCGAACCTATGGCGCAAGGTTTACCCGAGACGTTGCCACCATTAATTGAATTTTTTGAGGTGCATATGCAGGCTCATAGCGATAATAAATCTTTTGACGAAGCAACGTCATACAACGTTTCGGACGGCGCAGATAATTTATCTAATATCCAAAACACTCAGTTAGATACCCAAAATCGTGGCGTTGACTTTGGCGACAACGCCGTTTCGGATTCCGATTCAAGCAAGAACATCGACAAAATCGTTTGTGCGGCGGCAAGTCAGAAATGCGACTTGACGAGCAATAAGCACGGCGACAAAGCGGGCAAAA
>CAVKUX010000078.1:2360-8646 GCA_963659595.1 Anaeroplasmataceae bacterium
GGACGATAAAAAGAAGAAAACACCGAAGAAAAAACGCAATCTTTGGTGGATAAAGGCAACGATAATTTCTCTTGTTTTGTCCGCGTTTTTCTCGTATTTAAGCGAAATCGTATCGAATGCCGAGCAACTTGTGGTTGTCATAATTCTGCTTGCGTTCCTCATTTTGTCGGGTATTTTGTTCGACGCAATCGGCGTTGCGGTGACATCTTGTGACACCACGCCCATAATCTCTATGGCTTCGAGAAAAGTGTATGGAGCAAAAACTGCGCTTTGGCTCACCAAAAACAGCGACACCGTTTCCAGCGTTTGCAACGATATCGTCGGGGATATATTCAGCATCATCTCGGGCGCTTGCTCGGCGGCGTTGGTTGTCAAAATTACCGTTTCTTTCACCGAAACGTGGCAAATCGTGCTTTCTATCGTTGTTTCGGCAATAGTTTCGGCAATGACCATCGGCGGCAAGGCGTTTATGAAGAAAATCGCAATCGACAATTCGCGAGATTTCGTCATGTTTGTAGCGCGCGTTCTCGCATTTTTCAATAAGGACGAGAGAAAGATAAGAAAAAAGGCAAAAATCGCAAAACAACAAGAGAAAAAGCAAGCAAAAGATCAAAACGTCAAAGCAGACAAGGATTGAATTTTATGAGAATCGACAAGTATATTCAAGAAAAATTCAATCTGAAATCTCGCACATACGCCGAGAATTTGATAAAAACTGGCAGGGTGAGCGTAAACGGCAAAATCGTTTCAAAATCCTCGACAGACGTGTCGGATAGCGACGACGTGCAAATCGCAAACGACGAGAATTACGCTTCGCAAGGTGCGTATAAACTCGAAAAAGCGTTTTGCGACTTCAACCTTAACGTCGAGGGGAAACACTGCGCCGATATAGGTTGTTCCAACGGCGGATTTACCGATTGTCTTCTTCGTCACGGCGCAAAGAGTGTACTTGCCGTTGACGTTGCCGACTGCGCACTCGAAAGGAGACTTTTGGAATCGGGTAAGGTTGAATTTTTGAGGGCGAATGCAAGAGAATTGCCGCATAATCTTGAAAAAGTCGATTTTCTTTGCAGCGACGTGAGTTTTATATCGTTGACATACGTTTTGAAATCCATGTTCGATTTGCTCAAAACGGGCGGCGAGGCGGTTGTGCTTATCAAACCTCAGTTTGAACTCGACAAATCCGCTCTCAGCAAAAACGGCATCGTAACCGACGAAAAACTGCGCAAAAGAGCGGTGGAAAACGTCAAAAAATACGCCGAAAACGTCGGATTTACGATACTGAATTTGTCCACTTCGCCAATACGCTACGAGAACAAAAACATCGAATATTTGCTCTATATGAAAAAATAATGACATCCGTATTTAGATGCCATTTTCGTGGTGCAATTCAATTTGTTGATATTCTGATTATATCCGATTTTGTTTTATTTGTTGCCGTCCGATTCCTACTTTTCGGTTGCGGCGTTGTCGGATTTGGTTTCGTATGTCGATTCGGTTTCGCCTTGCTTACCTTGGGCGGATTCCGCTTTGTTTTTCGATTTGTCGCCTTTTGATTTTTTACCTTTTTTGTCGGGTTCGACTTCGGATTGATTTCTCGCTTTGCGCTTGAGTTCGTCGGGGTCGATGTTTTTTGGAACACGGTTTTTCGCGCCGATAAAAAGAAGCAAAATCAACAACGCAAAAACCGTGCCGGACAGTCCGGCTACAAGTTTCGTTGCAAATTCGGATATGGATAAAACCAAACTAAACATACCTCAATTATACAAAAACAAGCAAATATGTCAATCGATAGAGGCAAAGTTGCAAATCGCCTTAAAATTTCGCTTTGCATAAATTTGCCGAAAATATGCAATTATTCAATAAAACTCTCTTTTATACTTGAATAAAAACTTTCGATGTTGTATAATGCCACTATATTATGAAAACGAAAATCGCAATTTTCACAAAAGCCGAATATTCAAAGGAGATGAACGACATCGTCGCCGCGCTTAGAGCCGACGACAGATTCGACGTACTTGAAATCGAGGACGGGAAAAGCATTCCGTCCGATTGCGTCAATCTGATTGTTTTCGGCGGTGACGGAACCGTGCTCAAAGTCGTGAAAAACGTGAGAGAAGACGTGGTCGTGACCGGCGTAAACATCGGAAATCTCGGGTTTTTGACCCAATTTGAAAAGGATTCTTCTGCAAGCGAAATCGCAAGCGGAATTATTGAGGGAAAAACCGAACAAAGAGCAATTCTCGACGTGCGATTCGACGATTTTTGCGGCAAAGCGCTCAACGAAATCGTGCTTAAAAGCGCAACGTCACGCCCGATTTACATCGGCGTTTACGTTGACGGTAAGTTTGTCGATTCCTATCACAGCGACGGCGCAATCGTGTCTTCACCCACAGGATCCACCGCATATTCGCTTTCGGCAGGGGGGCCCGTGCTTGCTCCCGACGTGGACGCGCTCGTGATTATTCCTATTTGCGCGCACTCGTTGCATTCTCGTCCGCTTGTCGTGAATTCACGCTCCAAAATCGAATTGCGGCTTGCAAAAGGCGAAAAAGCACTCGTATGCGCCGACGGAGAGAACGTTGCCGAAATCGAGGGCGAAGAGAGCGTTTTCGTTGAAAAATCCGCTCGAAACGTAAAGTTTTTGGCGACAAAAGACAACAATTTCTTCAAGAAATTGCTTCAAAAAATGAACGGATGGGGTCTTGTCAATCCCAAAGGATAAGGTGAATTTTATGGCGAGAGCAAACAGACAACTCAAAATTTTGGATATCATTTCAAAGCACGACGTCGATACGCAAGAAGAACTTGTCGATTACCTTCGCAGCGAAGGCTTTTCGGTGACCCAAGCCACTGTGTCGCGCGACATCAAAGAAATGGGCATTATCAAAACTCTTTCGAGCGACGGCAGACACTACAAATACACTGCGCAGCAGACAAAAGAGGCAAGCGCTGCCGACAAATTTTTGAGCATGTTCAAAAACACCGTCGTGTCCATAAGGAGTACGGGAAATCTCATTGTTCTAAAAACGGAAACGGGAAGCGCGGGACCTGCGGCGGAACTTATCGACAAACTCTCCTACGACGAAGTGCTCGGCGTTATTGCCGGCGACAATACGATTTTCGTGGCGGTGGACTCTCTCGAACATGTCGAAACAATCCGCAGACGGCTCGAAGATTTGCTCGAAGCGAACAGACTTTATTAATCGAGAATATTGCTTTTTGACATATTGTCGAAGGCGGTGAATTATGCTTTGCCAACTCTCAATCGAAAATATCGCGCTCATCGATAAACTCGAACTCGAACTCAAAAACGGTTTGAATATCCTTAGCGGCGAAACGGGCGCAGGCAAGTCGATTATCATCGACTCGCTCAATTTCGTGTTGGGTGAGCGCGCGGACAAATCTCTCATCCGCTTCGGTACGGACAAGGCGAGCGTAGAGGCGGTGTTCGAGGACTATCTCACGCCGTCCGTAAAGTATTGCCTCGACGATTTGGGAATCGAAGCCGAAGACGTGCTTATTTTGCGCAGAAAAATGAGTGCGGACGGCAAAAACGAGTGCAGAATAAACGGCAGGATTTCCACGTTGTCCTCGCTTAAGAGTTTGACGGAACTTCTTGTGGATATTCACGGTCAACACGAGCATCAATCGCTGCTCAAAAGCGCGAATCATATAAAACTTCTCGACAAACTCGGCGAAAAGAAAATCCTTGCGGTAATGAGCGAAGTCGAAAAGGATTTTGACAATTATACATCCCTCAAAAAAGAGTTTGCAAGATTCGGAAACGCAGACGAAAGAGAGAGAAAACTCGACATTTTATCCTTTCAGATTGCCGAAATCGAAAAAGCGGACGTAAAAGAGGGTGAAGAAGACGAACTTCTTTCCGCACGCAAGCGTATTCGCAATATGGAAAAAATCATATCCGCGCTCGAAGGTGCGAAAAACATTTTGCACGGATACGATTCGCAAAGCGTGAGCGCGTCCATAAAGAACGCAAATTCGCTTTTGAACACCATTTTGTCATACGATGAAAACATCGCGCCTATCGTGGATAGGTTGGATTCGTGCAAGGTTGAAATTACCGATATATCCGAAACTCTTTCGGATATGCTTCAAAAACTCGACTTCGATTCTCGCTCGGCAGAGCAGATAGAAGAGAGGCTCGAAGTCGTGCGCACGATTTTGCGCAAATACGACGGTAGTTTCGAATCCTTGCAAAAATTTTACGAAGAAGCGACAGATGAGGCGCAAACGCTCTCGAATGCAACCGAAAGAGTGGAACAACTCGAAAAAGAGATTAAAATCGCAGCCGAAAAGTTGCTTGCAAGCGCGAAAAACCTGTCGCGGGAAAGACGTAGAATCGCCGATAAATTCGAAAAGGACATCACGAAAGAACTTTGCGATTTGGGGATGGGCGGTTCGACGTTCAAAGTCGAAATCGAAACGACGGATGACGTTGACCAAATATCCGCAAACGGCGCGGACAGCGTGGAATTTATGATTTCGCCAAACGTAGGCGAGCCTCTTAAACCGCTTGCAAAAATCATTTCGGGCGGTGAAATGTCGAGATTTATGCTTGCGTTCAAAAACATTCTCGCAGGAGTTGACGACATAGGAACAATGGTTTTCGACGAGATAGATACCGGAATTTCGGGCAATATCTCGCAGGTCGTGTCCGAAAAGATGTGCAACATCTCTCGCGCAAGACAAGTCATTGCCGTAACGCATATGCCGTCGCTCGCGTCTATGGCAGACAATCATTATCTCATCTCGAAGTCCACCGAAAACGGCAAGACATTGACACATGTCGATTTGCTCGATGACGATACGGACGAAGTGGCAAGGCTTATCGGCGGAAACGACTATTCTATATACGCCGTGCCGCATGCAAAAGAAATGAAAGCGAATGCGCAAAGATACAAAGATTCTTTGAAATAATCCACAATCTCGTCGCTTTGTGCGAAATACAATGGATAATATCCGAGTATTCGTCAAAACATATTGCGCAATACGACAAATATGCAAAACTAAAATGAGTGTAAAACTATAAGAAAAAAGAAGGCTCTTGCGCCTTCTTTCTTCATTTTGCGAGATAGTCTGTAAGCCGAGTTCTGTCTTAAACGGTCATCTATCTACAACGTGCATTTCTGCACGTTTCAAGCGATGTGGGGAGTTTGCGGGCAGCATTTCGTACTCCCGATCTTGCATCGAGTGGGGTTTACATCGCGCATTGTCGCCAAATTGCGGGTGAGCTCTTGCCTCGCCTTTCCATCCTTACCGCATACGCGGCGGTTTTTTTCTGTTGCACTGTCCTTGAAGTCGCCTTCACCGGGAGTTACCCGGCACCCTTGCCCTGTGATGCTCGGACTTTCCTCAATATTTCACGCGACCGTTCGGCTAACTCGCAATTAGATTAAAGCACAAACGGAGATATTTTGCAACTGAATTTGAAAATATATTGATTTAGAATTACTATTTCGAGCAAAATATGGCAATAATCGCCGTATGGCGTATGCGTTGACGGTTTTGGTCGTTTCGGTGTTTTTCATCGTATATACGGTATTGAAAAAGAAGCCCAAAGAGGTACGTTTTCCCGTGCTTACAAACGCAGAGTACGAAGAAAAGTCAAAACTTATCGCATTCGATTTTCAATCGCCCGACAAGGGAAGCGAAATCGAGGACAAAAAGTACAAAAGGCATATAAAATGGCTTCTTTTCAAGTTGAAAAACAAAAAATATAAGGGTATATTCTCGACGTTTTGCGAGGATAGACGGATTGTCGATAAGATTTGCAAAATAGATTTCGGCGCGCTTTGCGACAATCCGAGCGTAAACGGCAAGCCGAGAGCGGTGGAACTTGCAAGATTTTGCCTTGCGTCTACGGGCTGGATTTTCGTCGAGGACAGATTCAAAACGCTTGCAAGCGAGCATAACAGGCTCAAAACGCTTACTTTTGCCGAGATAACGACGATGAAAGAAGCTTTTTTGTACGTTATTCTCGAAAAAATCTATTTTGTACTTGAAGATTTGAATACGGTTGCAAAGGCGATGAATCTTGCAAAAAAGTACGTTAAAGACAACGGAGTAACGTTCAATAACAAAAAATACAAAAGTTTTTCAAAATCCAAACTGTTCTTGGAACTTTGTATGCTCGAGTCGAATTATCAAAAGAAGGACAAAGATACTTTGGAAGGCGTTATCGACGGATTGTATATGATGTATTCGAGGCTTTGCGACAGTGCGGAATTTGTGCTGAATTTCGACTTTTCGAGATATTATACAC
>CAVKUX010000079.1:0-7487 GCA_963659595.1 Anaeroplasmataceae bacterium
AGTGACCGTGAGAATCAAGCGTAGCGAAATGCGGCTGTCGCCTTGATTGCCACGTCGCAACTTCGTTGCTCCTCCACAGTGATTGTGCGCATTTAGCGCAAGCCTACGGCTTTAATTTGCACAAGTGCAAATGCAATCACTCCAAAAATATCGTCGTTCGGAAACCCTTGCAAGCAAGTTTCCTCACTCGACATTGACGCAATGACAAGCGGAATATTTGAATATTCCATAACCCAAACGAAGTTTGGATACATCATGCATAAAAGCAAACGTTCTTATTAAAGCAAAGAAATAGCGTATAATAGAGGCAAAAAATGCAAGTGCAGGTTGACAGACAGCACGTCTTGACAAAAAAAGAAAAAGCGGTGATGAGAGTCATCTATCAAGAGGCGGACAAACAAAACGGCTCTTGTCTTCTCACGCCCATCGAGATTTTCGAGAAACTTCCGCTTGACTTGCCTTTTGAAGAGGACGAACTTGACACCACTTTGCGCAATCTCGAAATCGACGATTATTTCGATATAACTCGTTCGGACAAGAAAGGCGAGTTGGTGTATTGCATCAATATGCAAAAGAAAGGGCTTCAATTCGCGAGGGTCGAGCGTGCGTTCAAGAGCAATCTCGTGTTCAAAATACTTTTGACGCTCGGGCTCAGCGTCGTGACCGCGCTTATAGGCGTAGGCATAAGACAGTTGGTGGCGTTTTTGCTCGGACAATGAAATTTGAACTGGTCAGTAAATACAAGCCTACGGGCGATCAACCCGAGGCAATAAACAAAATCGTTGAGGGTCTGAAAGACGGATTCAACACCGAAGTTTTGCTGGGCGTTACGGGCTCGGGCAAAACTTTTACTATGGCGAACATTATCGAGCGCATGCAAAAACCGACGCTCGTCATCGCGCACAACAAAACTCTTGCGGCGCAACTTTGCAACGAGCTTCGCGAGTTTTTTCCAAAAAACAGAGTTGAATTTTTCGTTTCCTATTACGACTACTACCAGCCCGAAGCGTATATTCCTCGCACGGACACATACATCGAAAAAGACTTGCAAGTCAACGAGGAAATCGACAAACTGCGCAACTCCGCAACCGCATCGCTCTGCGAGAGAGAGGACACTATCGTCGTGGCGAGCGTATCTTGCATTTACGGCTTGGGCGCGCCGACCGACTATTTTGAAAATTCAATATCCTTGCGCGAGGGCGACGTAATCGACCGCGACGAACTTGCTCGCCGTCTCGTAGACATTCAGTACAAGAGGGCGGATTTGGACTTTGTGCGTTCGACGTTCCGTATGCGCGGCGATACGGTTGACATTTTTCCGTCCACGAGTTCGGAAGTGGCGGTCAGAATCGAGATGTTCGGCGACACCGTCGAACGCATTTGCGAGATTGACGGCACGACATCCAAAGTGCTTAACGAACTTAAACATACTTTGATTTTCCCTGCGACACAGTACGTCATAAGCGGCGATAAAGAGGCGATTTTGCGCCGCATTATGCTCGACAAAACCGAGCGTGTAAAATATTTCGAGGAAAGGGGAAAACTCATAGAGGCGCAACGCATAGACGAGAGAGTAAACTACGACGTCGAGATGATTCGAGAGGTCGGATATTGCAGCGGAATCGAAAACTATTCGCGCTACTTCGACGGCAGACAACCCGGGCAAGCGCCGTACACGCTTCTCGACTTTTTCGGCAAGGACTTCATCACGTTTATCGACGAAAGCCATATGACCATTCCGCAAATCCGCGCTATGTACAACGGCGACAGAGCGAGAAAAGACAACCTCGTCGAGTACGGATTCCGTCTTCCGTCGGCGTACGACAACAGACCTCTGCGTTTTGAGGAATTCGACGCGCGCATACGCCAACTCGTGTGTATGTCCGCAACGCCCGCGCAGTACGAACTCGACAGAGCCGACCTCGTTGCCGAGCAGATTATAAGACCGACGGGACTTTTAGACCCCGAAATCGAAATCAAGCCTATCGACGGACAAATCGACGACCTCATAGGCGAGATAAACGCCGTCGTGAAAAACAAGGGCAGAGTGCTTGTCACGACCCTCACCAAAAAGATGGCGGAAAACCTCACCGATTATCTCAAAGAAGTGGGAATCAAGGTGCGGTATATGCACTCGGACATCGACACGCTCGAGCGTATCGACATCGTGAAAGGACTGCGCGAGGGCGAGTTTGACGTGCTTGTGGGCATCAACCTTTTGCGTGAAGGTCTCGATCTTCCCGAGGTGCAACTTGTCGCCATACTCGACGCGGACAAGGAAGGCTTTTTGAGAAGCGAGAGCGCGCTCATTCAGACCATAGGCAGAGCGGCGAGAAACGACAAGGGCAAAGTGATTATGTACGCCGACACTATGACGCAGAGTATGCAAAAGGCGTACGACGAAACTATGCGCCGAAGAAAGATTCAGGACGAGTACAACAAGGCGCACGGCATAGTGCCAAAGACGGTCGTAAGCGCAATCAAAAATTCACTTGAAATCACCAAAAAGGCAGTTAACAACGAGAAATTGAGCGTTAAAGATATGATTAAGGAAATTGAACGCCTCAAAGGTCTTATGCAAGTCGCCGCCGAAAGACTGGATTTCGAAAAGGCGATTCTCATTCGCGACGAACTGAACGACCTCAAAAAACAAATCAAAAAACTGAGCTAAAAAGGCAAATCGAAAGGAAATGACAAGGCAAATCGAAAGGAAATGACAAGGCAAATCGTGGCAAAATAACAACGATAAAAAGGCGCGTAAAAAGCGTAAAAAACGGACTTTTTGCGCAAGGCATATTTAGAGAAAAAACTATGAGTATCGACAAAATTTACATCAAAGGCGCGAGGGAAAACAACCTCAAAAACATCGACCTCGAAATACCGCGCGACAAACTCGTCGTGTTTACGGGATTGAGCGGAAGCGGCAAATCGTCGCTTGCGTTCGACACCGTTTTTGCCGAGGGGCAAAGACGCTACGTCGAAAGCCTTTCCAGTTACGCGCGTATGTTCCTCGGACAAATGCAAAAACCCGACGTGGACTACATCGAAGGTCTTTCCCCCGCCGTTTCAATCGACCAAAAAACGACTTCGCACAACCCTCGCTCGACCGTGGGTACGGTGACGGAAATTTACGACTATTTCCGCTTGCTGTTCGCAAGAATCGGCACGCCGCATTGCCCGAAGTGCGGACGTGAAATCGAACGCCAGACGGTTGACCAAATCTGCGACAAGATTATGGAAAGAGAGGGTGCAAAACTTCAACTTCTCGCGCCCGTCGTGAGAGGAAGAAAGGGTGAATACCGCAAGGAACTCGAACAATTCAAGCGCGCGGGCTACGTCCGCGTAAGGGTGGACGGGGTGACCTACACCCTCGACGAAGAAATAAAACTCGACAAAAACGTCAAGCATAACATAAGCGTGGTTATCGACAGAATCGTGGTTAAGGACGGTTCGCAACGCCGAATATCCGACGCAATCGAAAACGCGATAAAACTGTCCGAAGGGCTTGTGATTGCCGACTTCGACGGCGAAGAAGTGCTGTATTCCACAAAGTACGCTTGCCCCGATTGCGATTTGAGTTTCGAGGAACTCACGCCGAGATTGTTCTCCTTCAACAATCCGTACGGTGCGTGTCCCGAATGCGGCGGACTCGGATTCCGCAACGAAATCGACGTAAATCTGCTCGTCACCGACTGGAACAAATCCCTCAAAGAGGGTGCGATAAAGGTGAGCGGTTGGGATGCGGGGCATATGTCGCAAATGCAGTTCAGAGCGCTTGCGCAAGCGTACGGATTTTCTTTGGATACGCCAATTAAATACTTGCCGCAAAACATTCTTGACATCATCTTTTACGGCAACGACGGCGACCGTATTGAAATGGAATACAACTCGCGCACGTTCAGCGGTTTCTACAAGGCGAGTTACGAGGGAGTGGCGAGAAATCTTATGCGCCGATTTAACGAAACGGACAGCGAACTCGTAAAGAACGAGATTTCCAAGTATATGAAAGAAGTGCCTTGCTCCAAGTGCGGCGGAAAGAGGCTCAAACCCGAAGCCCTCGCCGTTACGATTGCGGGCAAGAATATATACGAACTCACCGAGATGTCCATATCGAAACTAAAAGGCTTTATGCAGTCTCTTACGCTCACGAACACACAACATCTCATTGCGGACAGAATTATCAAAGAGATTTGCGCAAGGCTCGACTTTTTGATTAACGTAGGACTCGATTATCTCACTCTTTCGCGTTCGGCAACCACTTTGAGCGGTGGCGAGTCGCAACGTATCCGTCTTGCAACCCAAATCGGAAGCGGACTTACGGGCGTTTTGTACATTCTCGACGAGCCGAGCATAGGCTTGCACCAAAAGGACAATCAACGCCTATTGCAATCCCTCAAAAATTTGCGCGATATAGGCAACACGCTTATAGTCGTCGAACACGACGAGGAAACCATACGCAGTGCGGATTATATCGTCGATATAGGTCCGGGGGCGGGCGTGCACGGAGGCAACGTCGTTGCGCGCGGAAGCGTCGAGGACGTCATAAAGAGCAAGGACAGCATAACGGGCAAGTATCTGAGCGGCGAACTCTCGATCCCCGTTCCCATTGCAAGACGTTCGTCAAACGGCAAGTCTATCATCATAAAGGGCGCAAGACAAAACAACCTCAAAAACGTAGACGTCGAGATTCCGCTCGGCGTGTTCAACTGCGTTACGGGCGTGTCGGGCAGCGGCAAATCCTCGCTCGTCAACGAAGTGCTTTATCCCGCGCTTTCAAACGCGCTTATGCGCTCGAACGTCAAACAGGGCAACTACGACAGCATCGAGGGCATCGAAAATGTGGACAAGGTCATTTGCATAGACCAAAGCCCGATAGGCAAAACGCCTCGCTCGAACCCCGCAACGTATACGGGCGTTTTCGGCGATATTAGGGAACTGTTCGCAACCCTTCCCGATTCCAAAGCGAGAGGCTACACCGCGGGCAGATTTTCCTTCAACGTCAACGGCGGCAGATGCGAGCATTGCGGCGGCGACGGCATAATCAAAATCGAAATGCACTTCCTTCCCGACGTGTACGTTCCTTGCGAAGTCTGCAAGGGCGCAAGATACAACCGCGAAACCCTCGAAGTGCGCTACAAAGGCAAAAATATCAGCGACGTGCTCGATATGACAATCGAGGAAGCCACCGAGTTCTTTGCCAACATACCCAAAATCAAAAACAAAATCAAAACCCTCAACGACGTCGGTCTCGGCTACGTCAAACTCGGTCAGTCCTCAACCACTTTGAGCGGCGGCGAAGCGCAACGCGTCAAACTCGCCACCGAACTCTCTCGCCGTTCCACCGGCAAAACCGTCTATATTCTCGACGAACCGACGACCGGACTTCACACCCACGACGTCGCCAAACTCATCACCATTCTCGACCGTCTCGTCGAGCAAGGCAACACCGTCGTCGTCATCGAGCATAATCTCGACGTCGTCAAAGTTGCCGACAACATCATCGACCTCGGACCGGACGGCGGCGACCGCGGCGGCACGATAGTCGCGCAAGGAACACCGGAAGAGGTTGCACTTGTGGCTCGTTCATACACCGGTCAATTCCTTAAAACCGTGCTAAATCGCACTATTTAGCGAATAGCATCGTCAAAACCCCTCGTCTGTCAACTCATTTACGAATTGTAAATTAGGGTTGCCATCCGAAGGATTTTTCCTTGCTCTTCATCTAAATATTGCGATTTACACGCTTGGTTGTTCTTCATCCAAATATCACGTTTTTAACAGAGTGAAGTGGATTATCACATCTTACAACAAAATAAAAATAGGGAATCTAACTCTATGATAAAACTTGTAGACTTCTTGAATATCGAAGATTGCGACTTGGCAAAGTACAAAATCCATTTCGCTATCGGAACGAAAGATAAAAACGAACCCTATCAAATCTTTTTGACGGGCGGTTTCGACGAGTGGCAAAGCATACAAGCCAACAAGAATTTCAATTTGGATTATGTCGTTTCTCTCGTCTATTACAAGAAAGACGTTTGGATGTTTGCGGGTGTGTACAAAGTCAACGGCGAACCGAGCGAAATAGAGTATAAAGGCAAGCGACATTGGAAGTATAATTTGGAAAAAACCGACGTTCAAAGCGATATGATAGGCAAGTGCTTTTTCGAGTATAAGAAAGAATTTCGCGCGTCCTATCCGTCAATGACGTTAAAGCCGAAAAACGGCGCAGCGTTGAGCGATATTCAAATTGCTTTTATAAACGAAAAGCGCGCGACGATAAACGATTTCGACGGTTTCGACAAAATCAATATTCCGTATTCGACATTAAAATATATCGTTGACAACAACTTGCCGTCTTGGAAAACCGCTCTTTCAAACGTGAAAGGCGTGTACATAATCGTCGATACAAAAAACGGAAAGCAATATGTCGGAAGCGCATACGGCAACGAGTGTATTTGGCAACGCTGGCAAGCGTATGCAAAAACGGGACACGGCGGAAATGCCGAACTGAAAAAGATTCTCGAACAGCACGGCGCAGATTACAAAAACAATTTCAAATATTCGATTTTGGAAGTGTGCAATTTGAATCTCGGCAACGATTACGTAATAGCACGAGAGTCGTACTGGAAAGAAGTTTTGATGACAAGAGACTACGGATTAAACAAAAACTAACCAATAAAAAATCGAGCAATGCGCTCGATTTTTTTCTTTCAATATTCTTTGCGACCTAACAAATAGTCAACGGAACAGTCAAAATAATTTGCGATTGCCACGAGCGTTTCAAAATTACATTCGCGAGAGCCGTTTTCCCAGTGAGAAACCGTGCGTACCGAAACGTGTAAGGCTTCGGCAAGCATTGTCCGCGATACGCTCTTTTCCGTGCGCAAACTTTTCAATCTTTCAGGAAACACAATGGTAGTCATATGTCGATAATAGAACAAAATGTTCCGTATATCTTGACTCGGAACAAAATGTTCCATATAATTATTGTTGTATATTGAGGGGATTTGTATTCTTGCAGATTGCAAAAACGTCGGTTCGCGAAATTTACATATTCCTCTAAAAAAACAAAGAGGTGCATTATGGAACACTACAATTTAGCAGAAGACGAAGTGGTTTTGTACAAGGGGGACGTCAGATTTTGCGGAAAGCCGAGTTTGTCGCAACTGGTTTTGACAAATAAGAATCTTGTCTTTATCACGAAAACGAAAAAACTTTTCAGCGAAAGCGAAGCAGAAACTTCCGTGTATTCATTAGATGATGTGAAAATATATGAGGGCGTACCGCAGGTGAAGACGAAATCGTCCGATGTCGAGATTTATTTGAAATCAACCGAACTGGAATTTTCGTTTGATTCAAAAAGCGAATTAATGAAATTTCAAAGCGCAATAACGAAGCGTTTGACGGGCAAAACGGGTTTCGAGCGTGGCGCGGAAAAGGTAAAGGACAAAATCGACGTTGTGAACGACACGTTCGGGGTGGAC
>CAVKUX010000079.1:7497-8581 GCA_963659595.1 Anaeroplasmataceae bacterium
GGGTGGACGTTGTAAAGTCAACCGAAGATGTCGTCAAAAACGGATTGATAGAAAACATTACTGGAATTTTCGGAAAAGTCGGCAAATTCGGTAAAGCATTATTCGGAAAAAAGAAGTAAGAATCAAAAATAAAAAACGCGTCGAATTGCTCGGCGCGTTTTTTATGACAAGAAACTATTTCACTCGATTCCAAATGAGTTTTTGAGCATAAAGCGGATTAAGGATTCGACGGAAGGGATTTCGCGAGCGGACGTTTGCACGAATCCGTACATCGCAAGAGGGGTGTCGCACACGTACGAGATTGAGGGCGTTTCGCCCAAGCAACTCTTTGCGGTTTGGGTGAGTATATCGCCGAAAAGGGCGGTTGTGACGACAACGTCGAGCGAGGTCGGATTCGAGATTATCGCGTCTACGGTTGCCGAAACGTCTTGCATATCCACCGACACGAAAGGATAATCTTCGTTGACGTCGGCAACGATTTTGCGCCACAGTTTTGAAGTGGTGAGTTTGTCCGCTTTGTCGGCAAGCGTGAGCGTGCGGCGAGAGTCGTTTGCGAGTTCGTACGCAACGCGTGCGGTGCGCTCGATTTCAAGTTCGCTGTACCTTTCGACGTCGTACGCTTCGCGACCGAAAGCAGCGTTGTTGGCAAAGCCTTTTTCGCCCTCGTATATTCCGCCGTTTTTGTCTTGAACAATGCAAAAACCGTGGTTTACGTCGTCGTTTCGGCGTGAAAAAGCCGTGATTTGCGCATATAAGCCGAGTTGCTTGCGCACGGAATCGACGGCGAGTTCTTCTTGTTTGTCGCTTGCAAAAAACAAGATTGCATTTGACGATTTTGCCTTTTCGATGACGTTTTCGTCTGACAAATTTATCGTTTGAAAATCAAACTTGACGTACTCGTTTTCGTATGCGGAAACGGTCTTTTTCGCTTTCTCGAAAAAGTCGGCTTTTAAGGCGTTGTTCGTGTTTATCAAAAGTATGTCGTTCATATGCGCGCGATTATTACGTTTGTTAGAATAAAGATATATTAAACCAAATAAAAAAGCGGGTCAAACGGTATTTTGTGCGCGATTATGCGTATAAT
>CAVKUX010000080.1:0-8560 GCA_963659595.1 Anaeroplasmataceae bacterium
ACGCCGAGCTTGACGGATAGTACAAGCGACTGCGCCGTTTGGGTGCGAAGCTGGCACACAAAGGACGGTGGCACGGCTTTCAGCCGATTTGTATTGCCAACAGCCCGTCTGCCGTTCGTTGCTTGCAACGAACTAGCGATTGCTACGAAGTCAATCGCGTCAGTGTTGCCCCACGCGAAGCGGACGCCGTGGGTTCCCTCAAATTTATGAAGAGGGGGAACGGCGGTGGGGGAAACACGTGAGGAAGGGGGAAAGTTTTATTTAGAGTACTTGCTACCGTCTGTATGACGCAGTATCACGCCAAATAGTGAGTTTGTAAAATGTGATATTGAGATGAAGAACAAGAAAACAATGCTTGAATGGCAACCCTAATTTACAAATCGTAAATGAGTTGACAGGCAAGCGTTGTTGACGATGTTATTCGCTCAATAGCGCATTTTACCACTTGTTGTGGACTTTTTCGGCAAAACCAAGTTCGTTATCCAACTCGATCACCGTGCCGTCGTCAAGAATGCACTTGCCGGATATGTAGCCGAAAACTTGGTGAGGTATCATGCACATAACTTTGAGGTCGAAGGGTTCGTAGCGGTCGATGAGCGGATGGAAAGTGCAATCGAGACGTCCGTCGTCGGATACGAATTTCCAGTCTTCCATATAGCGAGGCTCGCCCTCTTTGTCGCCGGGAATGATAAACTCGGTGCGGCCGATTTTGTGAGATTTGCCGCTAAAGAAGAACATATCTTCGCTTGCGGCGGTGGTGTCGCCGAAGCCGTAGCCGATGTTCCAACCGAAAGTCGAGCCGTCTTTGAGACGAGTTTGCAAACTGCCCCAATACCAAGTGTTGTCGTACGTCCACACGCCGCGACCCCAGTCGAGAGTTGCGAGGCTGTCTGCGCCGTCGAACTTACATTCCTTGTCGCCGAGCCAAAAACTGCCTTCCGCTCTCATACAGTTGATTTTTTGGTTGAAATAGAAGTGCCCTTTCTTGTTGAACGGCGTTGCGATGACCATGCTTTCTTCGGGAACGTCGGTGATGACGATATCCCATCTGACGTCCGTGCCGAACTTGTCGGCGTTGGGATATACGCCCGTAAGATGACGTTTTTCGCCGTCATTTTCAAACTTCATTTCGACTTTGCCGATTTTGAAAGCGCAATCGCCCTTTTCGCTCGTGCGAGGCATATTGAACTTGCCCATCGGGAAAAGGCATATTGCGGAATTTGTGAATTGCGCGGGGGTCACGAAGTCCATAACCGAAAGGCTGAGCGCGCCCACGAAGCCCATATCGCTGATGGTGAGGCAAAGAGCGAACTCTTTGTTTGAAATATAGTAATAATCCCACTCTTTGAGGCGGGTTTTCTTTGCCGTGACGTTTTCGCGATTGTAGTTGTAAAGCATCTTTTTGGCAAAGCCCGGTTCGGCAATATTGCCTTCTGCGTTCAAAAGATCGGTGGGTTTGGTGATTTCGTTTTGCATAATCTACCCCTATAAATATTTTTGTAAGGTTATTTTAACACATTTATCTTGCCAATTCAATACGCAAAAGCGGCAAATACCACAAAAAATCAGTCGATTTCACGAACGTAGGGTTGCGACTCGTAGCCTTTTTTCACCGTAAGGCGAGGGTTATAGCGTTTTAGCACCTCATACGTCACGAGCGAGCCGACCACGCACCAACTGCAATCGGTGGGCAAAAACACGGCGCACCCCGCCATCCACGCCCTTGACATGGACATCGCCGTGCCGACGTAGTAGTTGAGCATAAGGTACATATAAAACACGCCCACCGTATACACGATTGCGAGCGAGCAGAACGCGCCGAGCAAAAGACGGAAAACATTCAGGCGAGCGTCGTTTTTAAGACCTCTCGCCACAAATCCGCCGACGGGCGCGGCAATCAAAAATCCGAGAATGTAGCCGAACGTCGGTTGCAAAACGTATGCAAATCCGCCGCCTGCCGAAAACACCGGGATGCCGATAAGCCCCATAACGATGTATATCGCAACGCACGCAAACGAATCGAGTCCGCCCAGCATAAGCGAGGCGAACATACAAAACGCAAACTGCATGGACACGGGCACGATCCCGATGGGGAATTTGACAAATGCGCCCACGATTATAAGCGCGACGAACACCGCTATGCGCACGATACGCAGCGTTCTCGACGCGGCGTTTTTGCTCGATTTGGATTGTATTTTTTGCGATTTCACCATTTTATTCTCACTTCGCCCGAATCGAGCGTTTCCGTTTGTCCGTCTTCATATTCGACAACAAGTCTGCATTTTTCGTCTATATCGCAAACTTTCGCCGTTTTATCCTCTTTTTCGACTTTGCATACGGTCACAATTTTGCCGATAAGCATTGAAAGCCGCCTGTACTCTTCCGCTATCCTCTTTTTGTCGAAATTTGACAGCAATTCGTATATATTGTCGAGGGTTTTTGCAACAATTCTGTTTCCGACGTCGAAAACGCCCTCGCCGACGATTCCTATCCTGTCCTTTACGCTTTGATCGAATCCGTCCTTAGGCTCGAAAAGGTTTATGCCTATGCCCATAACCACCCTGTCGATATTTGACGAAATCTCGCTCGCAACCGCCTCGCAAAGAATCCCCACGCACTTTTTGCCGTCCACAAGCACATCGTTGACCCACTTTATCTGCGCGTTTTTGCCGCAAATATCGCATATTGCGTTTGCCGTCGCGACGGCGCAAAGAGGGGTGATATATTCCAATTTTTCCTCGTCCACATCCGCAACCGCGCTGAAATACGCACCGCAGTCCTTGGGCGAAAAGAATTTGCGCTCGAATCTTCCTCTGCCCCCCGTCTGCTCTCTTGCAACGATGACGAAATTGGATTTTTTGCTTTCCTTTATCTCGTCCTTTGCGGTGAGGTTTGAGGATTTAAGCGTGGCAAAAACCTCGACTTCGAGCGGCGAGGTAAGATACTTGCATATACCCTTTTTTGTCACGACTTTTTTCATCTTCGATGATTGTAACACGACTTTGCCCTTATACGGTTTATTTTTGAAAATAAATTTTTCTTAAAACTCGCTCTGCTCGCAAAGCAGACCGCACGAGGCGGATATCGCAATCGATTTTTTCAAAATTCCGATTCGTTTTTTTGCAATTACGCATACTATGCGTATGAAAGCAAAACCAACAACATGCGCGGCGGCGGTATTCTTTATGCTCGCCTTTTGCGCTACGATAATAATAGGGGGATTAAGCATGCCCGACAGAGTTTTTGCAATCGACGAGGAAAGCGAGGCGTACAGGCTCATCGCGCATTTTTCGACCTACTACGGCGACAGCAAGCAGAACAGAAAGGACAACGTAGCCCTCGCGGCTCGCAAAATAGACGGGCTCGTGCTTTATCCCGAAGACGAGTTTTCCTTCAACGACGTTGTGGGAAAGCGCACGATTGAAAACGGTTTCAAAACCGCATACGTCATTCAAGACGGCGATTTCGTCGAGGGCGTGGGCGGCGGAGTATGTCAGGTGTCAAGCACCCTCTACAACTGCGCTCTGCTCGCAAATCTCGCAATAACTTGTGTAAGAGCGCACTCGCTGCCCGTAAGTTATGTTGCGCCGAGTTTTGACGCCATGGTGTCGAGCGCAAGCGATTTAAGATTTGTCAACACGCTCTGCGCGCCCGTAACCTTGCGTATGAGCGCAAACGGAAAATACCTCCGCGCCGAAATTTACGGCATAGGCAAATTCGACATAAAACGCAGGTCGATGACGCTCGGATCCATACCCTTCGAGGTGGAATATCGCGACGACAACACCCTCGAACAAGGCAAAGAGGTCATCGACACCTACGGCAAAGAAGGACTGAAATCGCAGGGCTGGCTCGACTACTACCAAAACGGAAAACTCGCAAAATCCGTACTTGTGCGCTCCGACAACTATGCGCCCCAAAAACGAGTTATTCTCAAAGGAACAAAAACATCACCATTGACAGACGCGCCCTGACGGCGGTATAATTCAATCATCAAAAAAGGAGTTTTAGGTTATGGATTTTGAAAAAACCTATCTGCAATGGCTCGTATCAAGCGAACTGACGGATGCCGACAAGGCTCGCCTTGCGTCTTTGACGCAAGAAGAAAAGAAGGAAATGTTCTACTGCCCGCTGCAATTCGGCACGGCAGGCATGCGCGGCGTGCTCGATTTGGGAACGAATCGCATGAACGTGTTCACCGTCAAACGTGCAACGCAAGGTCTTGCGCGCTACATAAAAACTTTGGGAGCAAAGGCGATGGAAAGGGGCGTTGTCATCTCCTATGACACTCGTCGTTTTTCGAGCGAATTTGCAATCAAGGTTGCAAAAGTGCTTGCCGCAAACGGCATAAACGCATTCTTGTTCGACGCCGTTCATCCCGTGCCTATGTGCTCGTTTGCAATCCGCCACTTAAACGCGATAGCGGGCGTTATGATCACTGCTTCGCACAATCCCAAAATCTACAACGGCTACAAAGTTTACGGCGAGGACGGAGCGCAGATGTCGCCCGAATCGACAGATAAAGTTGTCGAATTCATAGACAAAACCCCTTATTTCGGCATAAATGAAGTTGACGTCAACCTCACGGCAGACAACATAAAAGGGCTTGACAATCAAAAAGTCCACGCGCATATAACCGTGATAGGCGGAAGCGTCGACCACGCTTATTACGACACGATAAGCAAACTTTCTCTCTCCCCCGAGGCGGTTGACAAGTTCGGCAAAAACGTCAAAATCGTCTACACCCCCGTCCACGGCAGCGGCTACGTTCCCGTCACCAAAATCCTTTCGAGGATGGGCATCACCGTCAACGTCGTCAAGGAGCAGGCATGGCCGGATACGGAGTTTTCCACCGTGCGCGTACCCAACCCCGAAGAGGCGGACACTTTGCGGCTCGGCATCGAACTTGCAGACAAAATCGGTAGCGACATCGTCATCGGCACAGACCCCGACGCAGACAGAATGGGCATTGCAATCCGCAACGACGAGGGCAAATTCGTATTGCTCAACGGCAACCAAATCGGCGTGCTTCTTGCAAACTACATCTTCCTTCGCAAAAAAGAGACGGGCACTATGCCGGGGAACGGCGCGCTCGTCAAAACAATCGTCACCACCGAACTCGCTCGCGCTTTGGCGGCGAGTTACGGCGTAACCACTTTCGACGTGCTGACAGGCTTCAAGTTTATCGGCGAAAAAATCAAGGAGTGGGAACAGAGCGGCGAGTATACCTACCTTTTCGGATTTGAAGAGAGTTACGGCTCTTTGGTAGGTACGCACGCACGGGATAAAGACGCAGTCGTCGCAAGCATGATGTTTGCCGAAATGGTGTGCTATTTCGACTCTGTCGGCAAACGCGTTTACGACGTGCTTCAAGACATCTACAAACAATTCGGCTTCTACGTCGAAAAGGCTCGTTCAATAACCTTCGGCGGTCTTGACGGAATGCAAAAAATGGCTGACATTATGGAGCAAATCCGCTCGACTCGCTTCGAGGAAATCGACGGCACGAAAGTGCTTGCTCAAAGCGACTTCGTAACAAGCAAAAAGACTTATGCGGACGGCAAGGTCGAGGACATCGCCCTTCCCAAAACCAACGCTTTCAAACTTCACCTCGAAAACGGCGATTGGATTTGCGTACGTCCGAGCGGCACGGAACCAAAACTCAAATTCTACGTTGCCACGAGCAAGCCGACCGCAAACGCCGCCACCGAAAAAGCGGAAGCATATCTCGCCTATATGGAAAACTCGGTAAAGTAGAGAACTATCGCGCACATACAAAGCAATCCGTTTACCCGATTGAACCCGAACAAAAACAGCGCCCCCGTGCTATGGGGCGCTGTTTTGTTCGCTGTGTAAACGTTGTGTCATCTCACCTTGCTCACAATGAAGTATATGCGGCTTTCGGAGCAAGTTATTTGATAGTATTCGTTGTTGCTTATAGCCGTGCCGTCGATTTCTATAACGGGGTATGTGCTCCCCAGATTGGCGGGATTGAAGTTTGTATTCAGGTCTTTCAGATAACAGAGGTCTATTGATCTGAATTCTCCGTATTCTCTCAAGCACATCACGATTGCCTTATCCGAAGGCGGCGTCATTTTGACGTAAAGGGTATATATCTCATCCGTCAATGTCAGGGTCGTAAATGCCTGCGTCATTTCTTTGTCGGTATACACCTCAAACAACGATTTATCCACATATCTTGTGTTAAACAACGGCTTAGACAAGCCCTCGCCGCCGTCGGACAGATGATTCAGCACGTCGTCAAGCGCAACCGTCGAATCGAGCGCAATATCGCTCATGCTGTACCTATACTTGTATCCGTTGATATAAACGTATATGGTGCTGCTTGTAACTTCGTCGACGGTCGTGTCCGTTTCGGTCGGCACGGATTCGTACAATTCGCTGTCGAAACTATATCCGTACTCATAGTTTTCAATCAGAATTTCTTGATTGTTTTGCGCCTCGTCCTCGTAGACATAGTCATACTTGTTGTAAGACGTCAGTTTCGTGATGCGACTTCCGTCGAGAATAATTTCGTATTTGCAATAAAAGACCGTTTGTTGATAGCCGGCTTTTGAAATCCATGGGGCTTTGTATGCTCCGCTCGCAACGAAACCGAACGTCAACGTTCCGTCCGCGTTTCTCTTGAGCGTTACGTCCGACGTTTGGTTGTTATATTCGGCATTATCTTCGTTGTACGCCTGTATGAACGCCGCCGCATATTCTTCAAACGTATCGCCCGACACGTCCATACACAAATAATCAAACCATCCTGTCGGCATATACCCTGCGACCATTTTCAAATCGAAGAGCGCTGATTTCAACCTCCCTTCGTTTTGCTTGCTTCCGTCCGATTCCGTGACAAACGAAACCCACTTTTTGCGTTCTTTTCCGCTTACGGTTACAGTTTTCAATGCGGATATTTCTTCAACAGAGGTTGTTTCCTCGTTATAGGGAGTAGAAATCTCTCTGTAGACGCTTGCAAATTTATCGCCGAGCATTGTTTCGGTGGTCTGATAAATATCCTTATCACCCGAAGAACCCGAATATTCTTCACTGCACTTGACAGTGTAGCCGTTTGCGCCGTCGAAATTGAGCGAATAGTTGAGTGAGTTTATAAAATCCGCATAATTTTGCGCTTCGGTGTAAGTTTCTTCGAATCTTGCAAACACGCTCATATCGGCGTTACCCATTGTGAAAGTATATTCCGCGTCGGACGAAATAAGTGCGGGCGAATCTTCCTGCGTATACCAGCCGACAAACGTGTAGAGTTCATCGGCAACCGCTTTGAGAGTAACCGTTGCGCCCTCTTTCATTTGTGCGGCATAGCCGTTTGCTTGTGCCATTCCGCCGAATTCGATTTTGCCGCCGCCGTTTTCCACCGTCGCCTGAAACGCATACTTAGGCGCAACAACGTTCACTACAAGCGTTGCTTTCACCGTCGCGTCTTTTTTGTATGTAAAGGTGATTGTGTAAGTGCCTTCTTTGGCGAAGTCCAAGCCGCCGAGGTCTACCGTGTAGTCGGTATCTTGGGTCAGAGTTACACCGCTACCGTCGGCTTTTACTCCGCCGACAATAACCCAATCTACTTTGGGTAAATATTCGCTGCCTATAATCACCGTGGTTGCTTCTTCCGTACCGAAACCTGCATTGTGTGCGTCAAGGGTAAGCGAAACGACGTTGGCTTCGAACCTTGCAAACACGCTCAAATCGGCGTTACCCATTGTGAAAGTATATTCCGCGTCGGACGAAACAAGTGCGGGCGAATCTTCCTGCGTATACCAACCGACAAAGGTGTAATTTTCATTTGCCACCGCTTTGAGTTTAACCGTTGCGCCCTCTTTCATTTGCGCGGCATAGCCGTTTGCCTGCGCCGCTCCGCCGAATTCGATTTTGCCGCCGACGTTTTCCACCGTTGCTTTGAATGTATACTTCGGCGTGACTTCTTTCGCTTTTTCGGCAACGACAAACGTCGAGAAACTGCTTGTGACAAACGAGATTTTTCCGTCTGCATAAGTTGTTTCGAGACTTTCTATGTCACTCTCTCCCAACAAGTGAAACATCACAAATCCCGTTTCGCTCTCACAAGGTGCGTTCATAGTGATCGTGACGCTCTTTTTAGGTTGAACCTTTTCGCCGTTGTTTTTTATGTGAATGTCAAAAACGTATGCGTCTTTATCCGTATTGTACGAAGCGATGTCATGTTGCTTCAAAATTGCAATCTCTTCGCTGTCTTTTGAAATCGTGCGCAAAAAATCGCAAACAAGGCTGTCGCCCTCGTTAAACTCGCCGCTTGCAATCACGCCGTTTTCTGTTGTGAGTTCGCGTATGATGTTTCCATCCTTTTTGCTGCAAGCCGCAAGCGTAGCCACAAGCAACACAAAAACCAACAGTGCAATAAAAATTGACTTTTTCTTTGCCATACTTCTCTCCTTTTTTAAAAACATTTTTCACATCGAATTGCGCGAGTGGAGTTGTCGAGTTAAAAATAAAGAGTATCTCGCATTTTTCCAATTCAATATATTTTATTATATCACAAACATCTCGCTTTGTCACAACC
>CAVKUX010000081.1:0-3015 GCA_963659595.1 Anaeroplasmataceae bacterium
ATAAAGGACGGTGAGATTGTCATGACGTTCCCGTATGCGTTCGGCAGCGGGGAAACCGTCACAGGCGGTGTGACGTATTCCGAGATAGTCAGAGTGGAAGACGTGAATACAAATTACAAAAAAGCAACCGCCTACGACGCAAGCAGTCACAAAGGAGAGTATATTGTAAAAGGATTCTCGCTGGACGGTATGCTTATGGAATTTGAGATCGACGGATCGACCTTAAAAGTCAAACAACTTCAAACGTCGGGCATCGAAGTCAGCAAATATTCATTCTATCAATACGGAGATTATATCTTCGCATTGGCGAACAAGATAGAAGAAGGGAACTACGCCACGCTGTACGACAACTATAGGTTTGAGTTCGATGAGGACGGCAGAGCGTTCTCCTTCATCGGCTCGGAGAGGGTGGAGATGTATAAGGACGAAGGCGAGGCAACCGCCGACGAGTTTAACGCTATGCTCGGCAACAAAGTGCACAGATACGCGAGATTGGATACAAAAGGCGAATACGGCGATATTGCCTATATGGAATTGGACGGAACAAACGGCGTCATAAACTTCGTCAATTATCAACCCGAAGGCGTGAGCAGCGTCAATACGTTCAGGAAACTCTCAAGCGGTGAAATATACTTTGCGGTCGGAGACATCAAGTATATCGTGGCAAACGGAACTACGGAAAATTCCTATGTGTTTTACGATAGAGAAAACGACGAAGAATATGAGTTTTATCGCGTGTTGCCCGACGACGGCAAATCGTGGGACGGCACCGCCGACTACGTCGGCATAACCGACGGAACGTACACTTGCACCCAAACAATAGAAGGGAAAACGTACACATACACTTATATCGTCGGCAATCTGACGCAAGGCGAAGGCGAGACGGCTACGACATCGAAGACGGCAACTCTTACGGTGTCTTGGACTGAGACCGTTGACGGGGTCGAAACTTCGGGATCGGACGCTGCGATAGTTTATCGTATTTACAAAACAAGTTACCAACAAGACAAGATTGCGGATTATTTCCTTTGCGACGCAAACGGAGTGCCCGAAATCTGCTTGTTGGCAAGGCGGGAAAGCAATACCTTTGAGATAAAAGGCAACGCATACACACGCGGATAAATTTCCATTGCTTGAGCATTTTGCAAAATCAAACGACAAAAAAAGAACCGTTCGCCAAAGAAGCGAGCGGTTTTTTTTTTGCTTACAAGTCGAGAAAATCCACGCCTGCAAGCAGCACGTTTTCGATTTTTCTGTTTTTTAGAGAGTAATATATGATTTTTCCGTCGCGGCGTTGGGTTACGATGTCCGCCGCGCGCAAAAGCCGCAGTTGGTGCGAGCAAGTGGTTTGATTTATGCCGAGTATTCTCGACAAATCGCTCACGCACATTTCGCTTATGCAGAGCGCACAGATAATTTTGTTTCGCGTAGCGTCCGAACAGGCGGAAAAGAATTCCGCAAGCGAATGAAGAGTTGCGTTGCGAGGTATGTAGTCGAGGACGGTTTGCTCGTCAATGTAGTCGATTTTCGTTTCCATACATAGATTTTAGCGCATATATGAGGACGAAGTTTTTGTAACTTTGGCGCATTTTGCGACATATTGTGGTAAAAAGTCAAAGAGGGCGAGTATGTTTGAAGACAACTGGTATCTGTTTTTGCTCATCGTGATGATTGCTTTCGTGTCCGACGGCGAATTTTCAAAGAAAGAAACGGCGGTTATGCTTGCGGTGCTTGCCGCGCTTGCGTTTACAAACAACACCGATTCCGACACGACGACGAGCGCAAGCAACTGTTTTTGCAACAAGACGCTAAATTGATTGAGTTTTGCCATTGATTTTGCCTGCGGATAAAGGTATAATATCCGTGAGGTGAATTATGAGAAAGAAAGGCAAAATCGCATTGATTGCGGTGTTGTGCGTTGTGTTTTGCGTCGGCGTGATCGCAGGCTCTATGGCAGGCGTTGCGAGCAAGGCAATCGACAATCAGACTGCCGACGAGTTTTTGAGCAAGTGGATGAGTTATATCCGCGACGACGTGCTTTTGAGCGACGTCGTTATAGCGGGCTCGCACGATGCAGGCTCTCGAGATATGATGTGGGCATCAAAAACGCAGGATAAAACCATAAAGGAACAACTTGCTTGCGGCGCAAGGTATTTGGATATACGAGTTCAGCATAGAAACGGAAAATATGTGATATTCCACGCCTCGCAAACGGGCGAGGATTTCGAGCCTATCGTCGACGACATCAGAGAGTTTTTGCAAAACAATCCGAGCGAAACCCTCATTCTCGATTTTCAGCATTTCAAAGGCGGCAGCGCGGCAATGGAAGGAACAGACAAAATCATATGCCAAAAACTTGCGGGACTTATGCTTTCGAAAAATGCCGAGCAATCCGACCTCGATTTTGTCAAATCGCTCACGCTCGGCGATATGAGAGGCAAAGCCATCGTATTTTGGGGCAACGAGTTCGGGACAAAGGAAAAGACGGATTATATCGAAGGCAAAAACTATCTGTTCCAAAGAAACAATGACGACGGGACAAGAAGCGGCAGCGCGCTCCAATCATGCTATGACGGCTCGCTCAACAAAAAGCCGTCCAAGTCGTATCTCGAAAAGGCGATACCTACTTATGTAAAAAGGTACAAACAAAGCGAGGGCGGATTGTTTGTCATGCAAATGCAACTCACCGACCCTATTTTGATAATAGGTCCAAAATTCTATGAGGGTACGCACAACGAAAACGCAACGAGGTTTATTTCGACGCTCGCAGGCAAAGATTATTTCGATTGCGTAAACATCATAATGCGAGATTTTCTCGGCGCAGACAAATGCAAACAAATAATATCGCTCAACATCGCCAAAAGCACGCTCAAAGACGGTGTGAAAGACGATTTTGCGACGATGTGCGCATAAACACGAATCGTGTTGCAAACCAATACAAAACGTATTGAAAATCGGTTAAAACGGCAAATATTGACGATATCACGATTGCAAAGATACGATATAAAACACGAA
>CAVKUX010000081.1:3025-5023 GCA_963659595.1 Anaeroplasmataceae bacterium
GAACGTGATTTATGTATCAATCGGCATAAAACACGATTCGTGTAATAATACAAAACAGAGGCAAAATGGTTGATTTCAAGGCAAAAATAAAAGACGTTCCCGACAACCCGGGCGTTTATATGATGCTTGACGAGCAAGGCGAGATTATTTACGTCGGCAAGGCTAAAAATCTCAAAAACAGACTTCGCTCGTACTTTTTCAACCTGTCCAACCGCACGGCAAAGGTTATGGCGATGCTCCAGCACGTCGCAGATTTTCGCTATATCATTTGCGCAAGCGAGGTGGACGCGCTTCTTACAGAAAACAACCTCATCAAAAAGCATACGCCGAGATACAACATCCTTCTCAAGGACGACAAGGCGTATCCGTTTTTGCGAATCGATATGCGCGAGCAGTATCCGACGATAGAACTCGTTCGCAAACTCAAAAACGACGGCGCAAAGTATTTCGGTCCGTATATGCAATCCGTCAACATTCGCGACATATTCGACCTCATTCACACGGCGTTTCCCATCCGCGAGTGCAACAGGGATATGTCAAAACCCTCTCGCCCGTGCCTCAATATGCACTTGGGGCGTTGTCTTGCGCCTTGCACGCACAAAGTCAGCGAGCAAGAGTACAAGGCGGAAATGCAAAAGGTCATCGACTTTTTGAGGGGAAACGACAAGGAAGTCGAGCGCACGCTCACCGAAAAGATGATGAAGTTTGCAAAGGAAGAGAACTTCGAGGTTGCGCTTAACTATCGCAACAAACTCGCTCTTTTGGACAAACTCGTGCGCAAGCAGGTCAGCGCGCTTCCCAAAGATTTCAATCTCGACATATTTGCGTTTGAAACGAACGGCATAATTTCGGCAATCGATATGCTCGTCGTGCGCGCCGGCAAACTCGTGGGCGGCGAAAACGTGATCGTGGACTCTTGCGACGAGGACATCGCAAGTTACCTTTTGCAGTATTATCAGAACAACGCGCCGCTTTGCGACGAAATCGTCACCGACAACGTCGAAGACCAAGAATCGCTCGAAAAGGCGGTCAATTCGCTTTGCTCGCATACGGTCAGGGTGGTAGAGCCGAAGCAAGGCGCGAGAAAACAACTTCTCGAACTTGCGCACTCCAACGCGTACGACACCATGACAAAGCACGGCACGCAAGAGGAAAGGAAAGTGCTTCGCACGCAAGGCGCGGTGAAGCAACTGGGCGAACTGCTCAACCTCAAAACCTTGCCGAATCGTATGGAATGTTACGACATCTCGCACATATCCGGCACGGACAAAGTGGCGAGTATGGTGGTTTTCGAGGGCGGCGAACCGAAAAAATCGCACTATCGCAAGTTCAAAATCAAGACGGTTGCGGGCAACAACGACTTTGCGTGTATGAAAGAAGTGCTTATACGCAGACTCAACGAAATCGCAACGAGCGAGGACGAAAGTTTTGCGTCAATACCCGACCTTTTGGTCATCGACGGCGGCAAGGGGCAACTTGCCTACGCAATGGAAGCGCAAATGGAAACGGGCAGAGAGGATATCGAAATTTTGTCCCTTGCAAAGCGTGAAGAAGAAGTGTTTTTGGGCAGCGCGCCCACAACGTCAATCGTACTCCCCAAAGACAGCGTAGCGCTTCAACTTTTGCAGCGAATCCGTGACGAAGCGCACCGCTTTGCAATCACTTTCCACCGCAATTTGCGAAGCAAACATCTTAGCGAAAGCGCGTTGATGTCCATTCAGGGAGTGGGAAAAACTCTGTGCGCAAGGCTTATAAAAGAGTTCGGCTCGGTTGAGGAAATACGCCTCAAAACACCCGAAGAAATCGCAAAAGCGGACGGCGTTTCACGTTCGCTTGCAGAAAGAATAATAGAGGCACTCAACAAGGTCGAGGATAAAAACGAAGATAAAAACGAGGACAAATACGAAGACGAAAACGAAGATACAAAGGGCAAAAACAAAGATGAAAACGAAGACATAAAGGAAGAAAACTCGGACGAATAACATTAAAAAAACGTCG
>CAVKUX010000081.1:5033-8355 GCA_963659595.1 Anaeroplasmataceae bacterium
GTCGAAAAAACTTCAAAAAAACCGCAAAAAACGCATATTTTTTGCGATAAAATTTTGATAAAAGGCGATGAAAATCGTCTTTTTTCGCATCATTTTCATATAGTGAATCGTGGACATAAAAGAGTATATAAAAAGCAGAACGGGCGTATACGGCGCGTGGAAAAGCGCAAAGGAAATCTCGACGTTCAAAGGGGGCGGACAGGCGTTTGTTTTCTATCCGCAAAGCGTGGAAAAAGCGATTGAATTAATCGGCGTTTTGTGGGAAGAAAACGTGGATTTTTCAATGCTCGGAAGCGGCTCGAACACTCTTGTTTGCGACGGAAATTGCAGACAGGTTTTGGTGTGTTTTAATAGACTTTGCGGCGTGAAAATCGAGGGGGAAAAGGTTGTTTGCGAGGGCGGCGCAAGCGTTGCAAAAATAATGTTCGAGGGGAGAAAAAGAGGGCTCGGCGGTCTTGAATTCTTGAGCGGAGTGCCCTGCTCTTCGGGCGGCGCACTGAAAATGAACGCAGGCGCGTTTTCGTCGCAAATCGGCGATTATGTGACAAAAATCGACATATTAAACCTCGATTGCGCAAAATTCGACAAAAATCGCATAAAAAACCGCATACAAACAATAAGTGTAAGTTCAAAAGACTTTGCGTATAGAAAAGGTGTGGACGGAATCGTGCTTAAAGCAGAGTTGAAACTTGAAAGGAAGAGCGCCGAGCAGTCTATAAAAGAGGCAAGAGGGTATCTTGCCAAAAGGCAGTCAAAACAGTCGAGTTTGCCATCCTTGGGAAGCGTGTTCAAAAACGGCAAGATTCCGAGCGGAAAACTCATCGACGATTGCGGTTTGAAAGGCGTGAGAATCGGCGGCGCGCAGGTGTCGCAAAAGCACGCGAATTTCATCGTCAACACGGGCGGCGCAAGCGCAAAAGATTATCTTGCTCTCGCCTCGCTTTGCAAAAAGGAAGTCTTTGAAAAGTTCGGAATACTTCTTGAAGAAGAATTTGTCACAATCGAATGAGGAAGAAAACGTTTTTACAGAATTGTATTTTTTATCAAAAGACGAATTGCAAAAGCCATAAACAAAGCTGCGAGATTTTCATAAAAAGCAGAACGCGGAAATGGAAAAAAAATTAAGACAAAATTTTGACGGATTTGTGCAAATTTGTGGCGAAATTATATTGATTAATAAACTCATCTAATGTATAATGCAATTATGTTTGCGCATATGCGCCGTGTGTCTGTATGCGTATGCGCACGAGGAAACCATGAAAATTTACGGCGACTATCACACCCACACATATGCAAGCGACGGACGGGCGACCCTCAAACAACAAGCGACGGCTGCCTCTTTGCTCGGCATACGCGAAATCGCCGTGACCGACCATAGTTTTGCAAGCACGATTTTTCATATGACGAGGCGCAAGTTCAAAAAGCAAAAGCAAGAGGCGCAATCGTCGGATTTGCCCGTGAAAGTGCTGTGCGGAATAGAGGCGAATCTCGTCAATCCGCAAGGTGATATAGACGTGCCGAGCGACATCATAAGAGAGTGCGACGTGCTTGCCGTAGGCTTTCATCGCTATATCGGTTTCAAGGGCGAAAAGCGCGGCGGATATGCGAGGGCGTGGCTCTTTAAGAACGGATTTTGCGGACTCGAAAAGAGGAAGAAACTCGTCGAAATCAACACGGCGGCGTACATCGAGGCAATGCGCAGATTTCCTATAGACTGCATCGCTCACCTCAATCATCGCGCGCTCGTGGACGTCAAAAAAGTGTGCGAGGAAGCGAAGAAACAAGGCGTTTATATCGAACTCAACGAAAAGCATCTAAACGCACTCGAAGGGGATGTTGCCGCGCTTTTGGAAAGCGGCGTAAACTTCATCGTCGGCACGGACGCTCACGATACGAAAAAACTCGGAAAAATGAACAAAATCGTATCTTTTGTCGAAAAATACGATTTGCCGCGCGAAAGGGTGTTCGGCATAGACGGAAGAAAGCCGACTTTTAAGGACAAAATGCGCTTTTGCGAATAAAACGCAAAACGGCATAAAATACGGTTTGAAAAGATAAGCAAAGTCGCCGCGAAAATCGATTTTGCAAAAACGACGGGACATGCGATTTTCAAGAAGCGAGAATCGCAATGGAAAAATAAAGGATAACGGCAAAAAGGAATAGATATGCAAAAAAGTTTCAAGGACAGCGCAAGAGAAGAATTGCTTGGCGTATTGCCTAAAAAACGAGATGAAGTCACGGCGTTTTTGAGCGCGCTCGCAAAGTCGTGCGGAAGCATAGAGATTGCCAAAAAGAGATACAATCTCTGCTTTTGGCTTGCCGACTACGACGAGGGCTTGAAGGTGGTGGAATTGCTCAAAATATTGTATCCTGCCGACTTCGAACTGACCCTCGACAAGACCAAAACGGGCGCAGAGGCGTGTTCGGTGCAAGTGCCGAGCGGATTTTCGAAGCAGGCTATCGAGGACTTCGGACTTATGAAAATCAACGTCGATGAGTATATCGCCTTTATCGAGGGCATACCGCAAGACGTTGTGACGACGACGGCGACAAGAGTTGCGTATTTCAAAGGGCTTTTTCTCGGTTGCGGAAGCGTGTACGTTCCCTCAACGTCCGACCAAAGCGAAAAGAGAGACGGCTATCACTTCGAACTTCAACTCGACGACGACCTCTTTGCCGACGATGTTATGGAACTTTTGAGCGACCTTCGCATAAACACGCGTATGAGCGACAGAGGGGAACACAAACTCGTGTACGTCAAGGACAAGGACGAAATCGTCAAAGCGCTTGCCACTCTCGACCTTGCCGACTGCGTGTTGAAACTTAAAGCCATAATCGACGAAAGGGAAACGGCAAACAGCCTCAACCGCGTGATAATCTGCGAAACGGCAAATCTCGACAAGACGTTTACGGCGGCAAGCAAACATCTGCTTGCGATAGGCGAGTTGAGAAACAAGGATATGTTCGATTCACTTCCCGCTCAGCTCAAAGAAACGGCGGACGCAAGAGCGGATCACCCCGAAGCGTCTTTGAGCGAACTTGCAGAGATTTTGGGCGTGAGCAAGAGTTGCTTGAACCACAGGCTGAGGAAAATAGTCGAAATGGCTAACCTCAATTAATAATTAATAATGAATAATTAATAATTGCGGAAGGCGAAGCCTTAATCCGAAGCCTGTTCGAAGCCTACTTATTAACGGAATGTGTGACTTCGAAGACGGAATACGAGCCGCAAGGCGGCGAGAAAAGCGAGCGCCGAGCTTGACGGAAAGTACAAGCGACTGCGCCGTTTGGGTGCGAAGCTGGCGCACAAAGCGCAGTGGCA
>CAVKUX010000082.1:0-8347 GCA_963659595.1 Anaeroplasmataceae bacterium
ACGAGAATGCGTGGCATTCAGTTGCGAAGCCGCCACGCAGGCGAAGTGGCATAATGAGTGAAATGCCCCTATCTATGCGAGTGCCGTCTGTCTCCCCCGCGAACGACGATAACCTATGTAGAGAAATGTCCATATTTGAGTGGTGGGAGAAATGCCCGAGAGGGAAAGAGGGGGTGCTTCTATTTAGAGTACACGACGATAACTCTTGTAGAGGAAGAAACACGCCCCGTGAGAAAAGCGGATGTGGCTATGATGTTTGTACAAGTCTGCCGAAATACGGATACAATATTCAACACTTTTCGATAAATATTTATAAATATTAAATTATCTATTGCGATAAATTTTTATTTGTGTTAAACTTTACAAGGTTATCATTATTCGATTACAAAGGAGGGCTTACAATGGCTCATTTAAGCGAAGCGGCGACTGCTCAAATCAATGCGATTTGTGACAGATACGTCGGCGAAAATACGCCTCTCATGATGATTTTGAGCGACATTCAAAAGGAATACGGCTATATTCCTCTCGAAGTGCAGGAAATCGTTTCGGAGAGGACGGGCATTTCCGTTGCAGAAATTTACGGCGTGGTGACGTTCTATTCCTTCTTCTCTTTGACGCCGAAGGGGAAATACGTTATCGGTTGCTGTTTAGGCACGGCTTGCTATGTTAAGGGCGCGCAACAAGTCATCGACAAATTCAGCGAGATTCTCGGCATCAAACCGGGTGAAACCACCAAAGACGGTTTGTTTACCATCGACGCTTTGCGTTGCATCGGCGCATGCGGAATCGCGCCTGCGGTTTCCATCAACGGACAGGTTTATCCCAAAGTTTCCGTGAACGCCGTTCCCGCAATCATCGCGGATTACAGAGCGAAGGAGGAATGAGTTATGATTAGAAATTTTGAGGATTTGGACAAAACTTGTCAAGATTGTTCTTCTTGTCTCGACGCCAAGTTTACGGGCAGCGACGGCAGACGCCACGTCGTTTTGTGCGGCGGTACGGGTTGTTTGTCCTCTCACTCCGCCGAAATCAGAGAAGAATTTGTGAAAATCATCAACGAAAAGGGTTTGCATGACAAGGTGACCGTCAACCAAGTCGGTTGCTTCGGCTTCTGTTCGCAAGGACCTTTCGTCAAAATTTATCCCGAAGACACTCTTTACAGAATGGTCAAAATCGACGACGTGAGAGAAATCGTCGAAAAAGACCTCGAAAACGGCGAAGTCGTTGAAAGACTTCTTTACGTCGACCCCGTAACCAAAGAGAAAATCTCCAAACAGGACGACATCACTTTCTACAAAAAGCAAGTTCGTATCGCACTGCACGGCTGCGGAAGCATCAACCCCGAAAAAATCGAGGAAGCACTCGGCGCAGGCGCGTTCAAAGGACTTGAAAGAGCGCTTAAAATGGACAGACAAGAAGTCATCAACGAGATTTTGGCTTCCGGTCTTCGCGGACGCGGCGGCGGCGGATTCCCCACGGGCAGAAAGTGGCAATTCGCATACGCTCAACCCGAGGGCGCAAAGTACGTCGTGTGCAACGGCGACGAAGGCGATCCGGGCGCGTTTATGGACCGTTCAATTCTCGAAGGCAATCCCCTTGCCGTCATCGAAGGTATGATGATTGCAGGCTATGCGATCGGCGCGCAAAACGGTTATTTCTACGTCCGCGCAGAATATCCCATCGCGGTCAACAGGCTTCGCATCGCAATCAAGCAGGCGGAGGATATCGGACTCTTGGGCGACAACATCCTCGGCACGAACTTCTCGTTCAGAGTACATATTCGTCTGGGCGCAGGCGCGTTCGTATGCGGTGAAGAAACCGCGCTTCTCAACTCGATAGAGGGCAAGAGAGGTATGCCTCGTCCTCGTCCGCCGTTCCCTGCGGTCAAAGGTCTTTGGGAATCCCCGACAATCGTCAACAACGTCGAAACCCTCGCGTGCGTTCCTTATATAATGAGAGAAGGCTATGAGAAGTTCACTTGCTTCGGCACCGAAAAATCCAAAGGTACGAAAGTTTTCGCTCTCGGCGGAAAGGTGAACAACGTCGGTCTTGTCGAAGTGCCTATGGGTACGACTTTGCGCGAACTCATTTACGACATCGGCGGCGGTATTCCGGGAGGAAAGAAATTCAAAGCCATTCAGACGGGCGGTCCGTCGGGCGGATGTCTTACGGCAGACGATCTCGACGCTCTCATCGACTTCGACAACCTCGTCGCAAAAGGCTCTATGATGGGCAGCGGCGGCGCAATCGTCATGGATGAGGACAACTGCATGGTTGACGTTGCGAAGTTCTATATGGAATTTATCTGCGACGAGTCTTGCGGAAAATGCTCTCCCTGCCGTATCGGCACGAAGCGTATGCTCGAATTGCTCACCAAAATCACCAAGGGCAAGGCGACTATGGCAGACCTCGACAAACTCATGGACCTTGCTTCCAACATCAAAAACGACTCTCTCTGCGCGCTCGGTCAAACCGCGCCCAACCCCATTCTTTCTACGCTCGCGCACTTCAAAGACGAATATATCGCGCACATCGTGGACAAAAAATGCCCCGCACACGTTTGCAAGAGCCTTATGAACTACGAGGTTATCGCCGACAAGTGCGTAGGTTGCGGACTTTGCGAGAGAAATTGTCCTGTGGCTGCAATCCACGCCACCAACTATATCGCCCCCGGTCACAAACTCGCATCGAGAGAAATCGACAAAGAGAAGTGCATCAAGTGCGGTATGTGTATGTCCGCTTGCAGAATCAAAGCAATCGAGAAGAAATAAGGAGAGAGTATTATGGCGAAAATCAATATTAAAATCGAAGGCGTGCCTTATCAGGTCGAACAAGGTATGACGATACTCGAAGCAGCAAAGGCTTGCGGATACGAAATTCCCTCTCTTTGCGCTTATAATCACGGCGAATGCTCGCAAGGCTCTTGCCGCGTATGTCTTGTCGAAGCAACGGGCGCAAGAGGTCTTGTGGCGTCTTGCGTTTATCCCGTCGCCGAGGGGATGGAAATCACCATTTCTTCACCAAAAGCGGTGCAGGCAAGAAGATCTTCCGTCGAACTCTTGCTTTCAAACCACAACAGAAATTGCCAAGAGTGCGACAAAAACGGTAAGTGCGAACTTTTGCACGTCGCAATTCTCACCGGTGCAAGAGAAGGCCTTTACGAGGGCGAAAAAACGCCCGTAACCGTAGACGCGCTTACGCCGTCAATCAAAAGAGACACCTCGAAGTGCGTGCTTTGCGGCAGATGTATCGAAAGATGTAAAAACGCGCACGGACTGTCCGTTCTCGGATTTGAAAAGAGAGGTTTCAAAACCATCGTCGCACCAGCCCAAAACAGAAGTTTTGCCGACTCGCCGTGCATCCTTTGCGGTCAATGCGTAAGCGTTTGCCCCACGGGCGCGCTTATGGAAGTGAGCGAAATAGACAAGGTTGACGAGGCGTTCAAACAAGGCAAATACGTCGTCGTTCAGACTGCGCCTGCAGTTCGCGCCGCTCTCGGCGAAGAATTCGATATGCCCATCGGCACTCTCGTCACGGGCAAAATGGTCGCGGCTTTGCGCAGACTCGGATTCAAAAAGGTGTTCGACACCAACTTCGGCGCAGACCTCACCATTATGGAAGAGGCAACCGAACTTCTCAATCGCGTCAAAGAGGGCGGAACCCTCCCGATGATCACGTCTTGCTCGCCCGGTTGGATCAACTATGCGGAATATTACTACGGAGATTTGTTCGGGCATCTGTCCTCTTGCAAATCGCCTCACGAAATGTTCGGCGCAATCCTCAAAAACTATTATGCGGAACGCAACGGAATTAAGCCCGAAGATATGTTCGTGGTGTCCGTTATGCCTTGCACGGCAAAGAAGTTCGAAAAGGACAGAAAGCAACTTATGACCAACGGACTTAAAGACGTTGACGCCGTACTCACCACGAGAGAACTTGCAAAACTCATAAGGCGCGCAGGTATCCGCTTTGCCAAACTTCCCGACGAACAATTCGACAACGATATCGTCGGCGAATATACGGGCGCAGGCGTCATTTTCGGCGCAACCGGCGGCGTTATGGAAGCGGCTTTGCGTACTGCCGCATTCGTGCTTGACGGCAAGGAACTCGAACATGTCGAACTCCAAGACGTGCGCGGTATGCAAGGTATCAAAGAAGCCGCCTACAATCTCGGCGGTATGGATATCAAAGTTGCCGTCGCTTCGGGTATGAAGAACGCAAAAGTCTTGCTCGACCAAATCAGAGAAGGCAATAGCCCCTATCTCTTCATCGAGATTATGGGTTGCCCCGGCGGTTGCGTTGCAGGCGGAGGACAACCGTTCGTCAAGCCTTGCTTCCTTCCCAACGAGGACGACGACATCCTCGATACCTTCCGCACCAAGCGTGCCGCCGCACTCTATCAAGAGGATGAAAGCAAAGAAATTCGCGTATCTCACCGCAACGAACAAATCATCAAACTTTACGACGAGTTCTTGGGCGAGCCGAACAGCCATCTTTCGCACGAGTTGCTGCATACGTCGTATGCCGCTCGCACTCGTTTCCCCAACTAAAATTGTGTGATTGAGCGAATAACTGCGTTAACGCCCTTTTGCGCACCCGTCACGTACGATTGGTACGTTAGGCGTGTTTGCAAAAGGGTGTTTCCTTGTTTTTCATCTCAATCACGCAATTTTAGTGTAAAAAAATATAAAAAGCACCTAACTGCGTCAGGCACGCCCTGCCTCAAAATCGTGTAAGCCTATGTACACTGTGTTTTGATTCAGGGCGTGCCTTTCTTGTTATCTGTCTGTTTGGCACAATTTTATAAAATCTCGCGATTGAGCGAATAACTTCGGACGCAATTGACGCAAGCGTATAAATCGCTATTCCGTCACTTCGTTTCTTACAATGCCCATTTGCGCACCAGACACGTACGATTAGTACGTTAGGCGTGTTTGCAAAAGGGTGTTTCCTTGTTTTTCATCTCAATCACGCAATTTTAGTGTAAAAAAATATAAAAAAGCACCTAACTGTGGCAGGCACGCCCTGCCTCAAAATCGTGTAAGCCTATGTACACTGGGTTTTGATTCAGGGCGTGCCTTTCTTGCTAAGAATACCTCTCGGAAGGTAATGTATAAACACATAAACCGTAACGGAATTGTGTCGAAAACAACCGCAAAACGATTGCAAGACCTCGAAGAACAGCAAGGGAAACTCGAGCGAGAAATCATGATAGAACAAAGAAGGCAAGCGGTGCCGTTGACAAGAACACAGATAAAAGAGTTTTATGCAGACGTACTTGAGATGGAACCGCGAATGCTCATAGAATATTTGGTAAAAGGAGTAATATTATATGATGATAAAATACAAATAATATTCAAATCCCCGATAAGCACCGTCCCCGACGAAAATCGGGGATTATTATTATCCGCAAAATTTTGCAAGCCGAAAAAGGTTATATCCTCTCGCTCATCCACAAAGAGCAAAATAATGGTTGAGATAAGGGTGGAATAGCACAAAACGCCAGAAAACGGCAAAAAATAATAACCTAACTTGGAAAATTCAAGTTAGGTTATTAGTGGTGAAAAATCCGCCTGATTGTACGAACTTGATATAAAAGAAACAGCAGACGCGTCTGCCGATTCTATCTGCTGCTCTATGTTTCCGACATATTCCGTAGTCACTTTTGTAGGGACATCGTAGTCTATGAAATTGTAAGTTATCGTGACTGAGTTGTCATACAGTATTACTTCTCGCACGAACGTGTTTATTAGAAGTTTTCTAACTGCCATGTCTGTGGTGTCGGGGTTTACAAATTCTCGCAAGTATTCTTTGATTTGTTCAACCGTCAAGAAAGAGAATTGCCTATCTTTTTCTTGTTGTATATCGAAATCGTATTGTGTAATCAACGTGTCCAATTCGTCCAGTCGGCTTTTTGTTGCCGCATTGAATATGCCTTGCTCAATGGCCTTTACGAGATTGTTTTGCGCCTTAACCGCTTCGAGCCTGTTTTTCTCAAGCATCCTAAGTTGTGTGTTGTCTTTGCAGGACTTCTCGTGAACGGCGCATATTTTCTTTGCAATACTGTCAATGCGTTCTTCCGTCGCTACGATTTTTGCGGTGGTATCGATAACAAGGTCTTCTATAAATTGCTTTTGTATCGGTTTCTTGTTGCAGGGTATATTCTTTCGCGTTCTGGATAGACAAGAATAGTAGTAGTGTATATCGCCTGTCATAGACGTTCCGCTTATTCCTACCATTTTACGCTTACAATCTCCGCAAATAAGTTTGCCGGATAGGATGTAATCGTAAATTTCTTTCTTGCGACTGGGTGCGCGTTTATTCTCTTTGTGTACGGCGCAGACCTTTGCCCATAATTCGTCCGATATGAGTTTCGGAAATATGTTATCGTATTTCACACCTTGACGTTCCACGACTCCGTTGTATTTTGTATTACGTAAAACGTGATATATCAACGAGACTCGTATCGCTTGCCCGTCACGATTTCTATATCCGCATTCTTTGAAATACTTTTCTATCGCGTTTGCGGTATAGCCTTGTGCGCACTTGGTGAACATCTCGACGACAAGCGGTGCTTCTATGGGGTGGGGAACGTATTTTTTGTCTATAACATCGTATCCGAAAACACTATGTCCGCCAGTTGCGTTGCCTTTGAGCCAACTTTCACGAAGTCCGCGATTTACCTTTTGTGTGAGTTCTTCCGAGAAGTATTGATTGAAACCTTCGAGTATCGTTTCCATCATTCGTCCTTCGGGCGTATCAGTAATTCGTTCCATTGCGGACAAAAGCGCAACGCCGTTATCTTGAAGATGTTTTTTGTTGATGACCGACTCGACTTTATTTCTCGCAAACCTATCCAACTTGTAAACGATGACGTATTGAAATTGCTTTTTATCGCTATCTTTGAGCATTTGTTGGAATGCCGCACGATTGTCATTCGTACCCGACATCGCTCTGTCTATGTACGTTTCAACGATGAGAATGCCAAGACTTGCAGCGTATTCCTGACACACTCTCAACTGTCCTTCGATGGACTGTTCCGTTTGGTTCTCGCAAGAGTATCTTGCATATATTGCTGCTGTTTTCATATTGTTATTTTTATCTCCTTTTTTTGTGGTTATTTCGTCTTGCGACGGGAGAGAGAAAAACGGAAACGATATTGTTTATATCATAGTGGTTTTATAGGTTTGTCAAGGGGTGCGGAAGGCACTGCATTTTACCCTTGACAAACCGCAGTTTTCGTTTACGCTCCCGATGCGAAAGACGATATAAAATTGTCAGTTTGCCTTTGGCATTTGACTTATTGTTTGCGGACTCACTTCGCCTATAATTTCACCGTCCGCAACGCAAGTAAAATTGTCGAATAGAAGTAATTTTCTATCTTCGATGCCTATCCTGCACGCAACGTCGTCGTCCATAATATCGGACTTGAAATATGTCGGTAATCCACGCGAATATATTATCTTTTCGCCGGACTTTTCGAGGTATTTCACGATGTATCCTACGGACAAATACACATCTTGTTTCGTATTCAGCAGTTTAAAGTCGTTTCTACCGAACAAGGACTTAAAGTGCGAGTTTATATAACTCAACTGCATTTTGTGCGTTTTAGTGCTGAAATCTCTTACTTCTTCGAGTGTGCCGAGCATACCGTTTTCAGGTATGTAAAATATGCCGTGAAAGTGTAAGCGTTGTTTTGTTGGCGAACGCTCCCAAACGCCTATATATTTCCAACCTTTACGAGAAGATAAATGCTTGAAACAATTGCTTAATTTCTTGCGAAAGGTTTCTTCCGTATGTAAGGCCGAATCGTATGTGAAGGTACAAAAATAGTTCCATTCTTGCAGGTTCACTTTGCGTATGAGCCTTACTTTTCTGGCTATGGAATTTGTGTTCTTTCGCTCTATGTTGACATCCACAAAATCTTGTGCGGATTGAGGATTTTCGAAATACGGTTTTAACTGATTTTGTATAAATTCTTTGCGCTGTTTTTTAGGTAGTTTCGCGCTCTCTTTGTATGCTTCTTCAAACAACGTTTTGGGGCTGATGGATTGTTTCTTACAAGCTGATTTTTCTTCTACATTTTCCGTATTACCTCCGCTTATGTCTTCAAGCGATTTTGCTTTTCGTTTAGGTCTTGTCGTATGCGGTATTGCGATAAAATGACTCCCGTCCGAATAGACTTTACAGTTTCGGTACGGCATTATCTTTTTGCGCATTGACGGAAGATTGCTCTTCCAGTTGCTGCCGGCGCTTATCCAAAATCCGCATGAGCATTGAAACGTAGAACGCCTTTTGTTCGCTCTCGCTCATGGCTTCGAGATTGGGTTCACCGACGGTTGTTACT
>CAVKUX010000083.1:0-8235 GCA_963659595.1 Anaeroplasmataceae bacterium
AGGATACACAGCCGCTCCGTTTTGCGATTTAATGCTGTTTAACGACTTTATATCGCTTGCCCTCGCGGCGCTTTTGCTATACTATATGGAATATGAACGTAAAGGAATCTCTGAAAACGCCGTCAAACACCGACGAACTCAAACAAATCTACAAAGACAACGGGCTTGTGTATTACACGCCGAAAGAGGAACTTTTCAATTCCGCTTCCCACGCGCTCGGCGCGACGGCGGCTCTCGTTTTTATGATTTTTATGCTTTTGAAAGCGACCACGCCTGCGGCATATGCGTCTGCAGTGCTGTCCTGTATTTTGATAGCAATCGAGTTCAGTGTGTCGGCAATCTATCACGGCGTGTCCGATATGCGCAAAAAACTGATGTGGCGCACTCTCGACTTTCCTGCCGTCAACCTCAACGTCATTGCGTGCGCTACGGCAACCTGCCTTTTGTACGACAACGTATACGGCTACGTCGCGTTCGGCGTGTCCTTTGCAATCGCAATCACAATCTTTGCGCTGTGCCTTTATCGCTTCGATATATTCAGAAAAGTGTCCGTCGCATCGACGTTCGTCATCGGGGGATTGATGTTTGCAGCGTTCTTCACGGCGTATTTCTCGCCAAAAGGCATTTCACCCGAAACGAGTTTCGTCTATCTTGCAGGGCTTGCAACCTGCCTTATGGGTGCGGCGGTGTTCGGCGTGCATAAACGCTACGTTCATTGCTTATTTCACATTTTCGTGCTTGTAGGTCCCCTGCTGTTCCTCGTGGCAACATACATGCAAATAATCGCGTAAAACAATATGCTTCGCAAATGCGGCAACACGGCGCAAGGCGAAGCATTAATTTTACAAACATAGTATACTTGTAAACCTTTTTACAGCGAATTTTTCTATCTGTTGATTTTCACAATCTCGAAGTGTGATGTGGATATGTTTATATGTGGAAATTTTGTTCGACGTGAAACGCCTCTAAACAGAGGCATATTCGGGCGTAAAATCCCTCGCCTAACGCACGAAAAGCGTACTTGGTCAAAGCATGTGCCACACTCGGAAAAACGAAACGTCATATATCGTCGAAACATACCGCCTTAGTCGCCCGAATAAGCGCAAACCACAATTCAACGCCAATAAACAACCGCTTAACGCCCACAAACAGCAAATCGACCTGTGCTTTTAACCTTTTCAACATATACACGCGCACTCAAACCACATAAAAACACATAGAAAACAACATAACAAACATTCTACAACGCCGCATAGAAAAGCAGAACTTTTCACAGCGCATTCAAAAACATAGAATTATTGTGAAACAGACAAATTTTTATAGAAAAATTGAGAAACAAAATACTGTGAAAAATTCGGGTGAAAGCGCAAAATTTTTCATGCAAAATTTACAAGGAGAAAGGTCAAAAACTTCCGAAATCGACCAAAAAGCGAGCAAAAACCCCACTATTTAGTGGGTTTTTCGCGGATTTCGTTTCACGTGAAACCGACGTCGAAAATTAAACCGTTCCACGTGAAACATATACTTTTTTTTATAGTTTATCACAGCCCGTAGATGCATCCATTTTGCTCGAATTCCATTCATTAAAAGCCACCGTTTATACCCTCAAAATCGAGCGCAAAAATGGGCAATTTCGTTCGGTTTTATCCTCAAATTATCATATGCAAACACCGAAATATCACTCACTATCGAAATCATTTTACGCCACACCCAACATCTATACCCCCGCTCGAACCATCGAAATGCCACCACATCCGCAATATCACGTCCGTCCCTCAATATCATAAACAACCACATCAGACGTTATCGTTTGTTGTTACAAAACATTGTTTTGCAATTATCCACATTCTCGAAATTTTCCAAAATTGCAAAATCGCTCTTTTGCCACTGTTTAGTAGCATTGTAGTCGTATTTTTCTGATTGTTACACGTGAAACAATTATAGAAAACCTTGTCGTTTTGTTGTTCTACCGCGCAGTTAGGCTTTGCCGTTTCACTGCCAATTATAATCCCTGTTGATTTTTATCATATGCGGTGATACAATAATCGTAGGACGCTATTTCGGGATATAGGAATCATTATGAACAAACCCTCGAAGGAATACTTAAAAAACTTAATAATCGAAACGCAGAAAAAGTTTAACGATTTTGTATGCGATTTTTCTGACACACAAACCGCCAACGTGACGTACGTTTGCACAAAGAAAAGAAATTTGATGGGAATGAAAAGCGGAATCGCAGGTCTTGCAGAAATGAAATCCTACAGTGTTAAAAAATCGCAATCTATACGTCCGAACTGCAAATATTACAACAAGTTTTATAAGGAAAACGGCAAAGTAAAGAGGATAGATTGTATCGTCGGCGGGCACAACGAAATAGACGTCGTTTATTTGACACATTATGACGGCAACCGTCGACTACTTTTCCCTTATTTTGGAAACGGCGAAAAGGCGGTCGGCTACTATGTGATTGTCACCGAATACGACGGCGAAAACGTCATCGAAGAATATATGTCAAACGACAGTCAAATCGTATATGAGCAATACGACTTTTCAAATCGGAACAAAGTCGGTTATTATTGCATAAACTACGTGCCGAACGGAACGTTCTCAATTTTAGGCGAATCGGAAGGGGAATACAACGCCGAATCTCTCGAATATAAGTCCATAAGCAATTACGTCTGGTGCGACAAATAATGCAAATCTTGCACTTGTCTTATTTGTAAAAGCATTTCGCAAACAATCAAAAGTCTTACCGCTTTCAAATAAAAAAATAGAAAAGCGGTTTTTTATTTTCTATACGTTACACGTGAAACAATCTTAAAGGCAACTATAATATTTACTTTCTGCCACAAATAAATAATCTGCATATAATTACCCTGCAAAACCATACATCTCAGAACTTCCGTGTTTTGCGATGTATTTGCTTTGTCGGCATTCAATCGTTTATATACACGCACCAAAATCACTTGCGTTACAGCGTGCATTCATACCGATACAAACACATCAAAATCACGCTTAATGCAACGACAAACAAATAAAACAGAAGAAGGCATGATATATAAAAAGATATAATGGTTTACTTGTAAACCATTATATCTTTCATCGAATTACTGTATTTAGCGCGGTTTTTTTTGATAAAGCCGACTACACAAAATGTCTAATCGGCTTTATTCTGCCCGCAATATCTTTACGCCGTTTATTGCGCGCCTTCGTTATCGTGCGATTGGTTTTTACAATCTTGCTAAATTACGCTTTTTCGTGCTTGACGGGCGGAAGCGCGGTTGCGCCGTCCTTGACCGCTTTGAGGATTTCGGGAAGAATCTTCTCGTATCCCGCAACGCCTTTTTCCACGATAGAGAGAAAACTCACATTTGCACTCTCGTCCGCTTTGTCGCTTACCACTTTGACCGAGAAAAGCGGAACGTTGTTTCTCTCGCACGCAATCGCTATGCCTGCAAGTTCCATTTCGCAAATATCCGCACCGAACTCTTTTGCGAGGCGATGTTTATCCTCGCTGCTCGTCACAAACACGTCGCCGCTTGCGACGGTGACGAGTTTCATTTGTTTGCCGATGTTTGCAAGGGTGTTTTGAATCAGACTTTCGTCAAGATAGAAATAGTTGTCGCGCATACCGCTGTACTGTCCGACGCTTCTGTCCGTATCGATGCCCGTGACATCGAATTGATAGTGCACGACGCGCCTCGGCACGACAAGTTCGCAAAGTTCGAGGTTCTTGTTTATCGCGCCGACGAAACCGAAGTTTAGCACCGCTTCCACGTCGAACAAATCGACGAGGAGTTGGACGGCAAGCGCCGCTTTTATTTCGCCCACGCCAGACGTTGCGAGGTATATCGTATCGCCGTCGTATTCGATTTGACTTATCGCAACGCCCGATATGGTGTTCTGCGCCACGACGTTGCCGAGTTTTTTGAAGATTGGCAGAGTTTCTTCCGCCATAGCCGTTATGATTGCAATTCTCATACTGCGCCTCAAAAATTTTATTTTATATATTTTAGCACGTTTTTGCCGTAAGTTCAATATTTGCAAAAACTATTGAAATTTTATTGTTTTTTTATTGATTCATCGCGCTTTTGAAAAACGGCGTTATATCGTTGAAAATCCGTAGAAAAAATGATATATTGAGAAAAAGAGGTTTTTTATGGACAAGGCATATCTCAGCGAATGCGCAAAGCAAATCGGCGTAAACCTCACCCCGTCGCAACTCGAAAAACTGTGCGGCTATCAAGAGGCGGTCGTCGAGAGCAACAAAGCGTTCAATCTCACCGCAATCACCGAAGATAAGGATTTTGCGGTGAAGCATATACAAGACTCGCTTGCAGGCGCGTCGCTTTTGACGAGCGGCGCAAAACTTCTCGACATCGGCGCGGGCGCAGGCTTTCCGAGTATGCCCATAGCGATTGCAAGAGAGGACGTGTCTGTCACCGCGCTCGATTCCACCGCCAAAAAAATGACTTTTCTTTCGTCTGCGGCAAAAACTCTCGGCGTAAGCAATCTCAAAACGATAAGCGCGAGAGCGGAGGACAAAAAGGAATTGTTCGGCACGTTCGATTACGTCACGGCAAGAGCGGTATCGTCGTTGCGCATACTTTTGGAACTTGCAATGCCGTTTTTGAAAGTCGGAGGCAAATTTATCGCCTACAAAACCGATGAAAGCGAACTCGAAACCTCTCAAAACGCCGAAAAAACGCTCAACGCAAAGCATATCGAAACCAAATCTCTCACTTTTGCAAACGGCGAAAAGCGCGCGCTTTTGGTCTTTGAAAAGACCGCGCCCACCCCTAAGCAATATCCTCGTCAGTACGGCGTTATCAAGAAAAAACCGCTGTAAGACGATTTTCCCAGCCGACGACGAAAAAACGAATCGCACAAAATCAACACATACAAAAAACCTCTTACAAAAAAATCGCATATGAAAATTACATAAAGTCGGGCGCAAATTGCGTCCGTTTTTTGCGTTAAAAACCGTAATTTTTTGTCAAATAATATTTTATGTGAAACTATTTGTGAAACGTCGTTGAAAAATTTTTCATTGTATGATATATTATTTTTATGGCGCAAGTCGTATCGTTTTCCAATCAGAAAGGGGGCGTGGGCAAGACGACTTCGTGCGTGAATCTCGCCTGCTTCGTTGCCTCTTTGGGATACAAAACTTTGCTCGTTGACTTCGACCCGCAAGCCAATGCGACGAGCGCGATGGGGGTCTTCGACAAAAAAATCGAAAATTCGATATACGACGCTCTGCTCGAAGGCGACGCAACCTCTTGCGTGCGGAAGGGCAGATTTGCGGATTTCATTCCGTCTTCGCGCGACCTTGCCGGCGCGGAACTGGAAATCGCAAACGCAAAGAATCGGGATTACGTCCTCAAAACAGCTCTCGACCCCGTAAAAGGCAAATACGACTTCGTGTCCATAGATTGCGCGCCGAGTATAAATTTGACGCTTATAAACGCTCTGAGCGCGTCTGACGGCGTTATCGTACCCCTTCAATGCGAATACTTCGCGCTCGAAGGGCTCAATCAACTGCTCAACACCGTGAGGCTCGTCAAAAAGCACTCGAACGAGAGTTTGCGGCTTTACGGAATCCTTCTTACGATGTTCAGACAGACCAAACTTGCAAGGGAAGTGGAGCAGAACGTGAGGGAAACGTTCAAAGACAAGGTTTTTGAAACCGTTATACCTCAAAACGTGCGCCTTGCCGAATCGCCGAGTTTCGGACAGCCGATCGTCGAGTTCGACCGTCGGTGCAGCGGCGCAATCGCATACGAAAAACTTACAAAAGAATACATATCGAAATTTAAGGAGTGAATTATGCCAAACACAAAAAGCGGTCTCGGAACAAAAGGTTTCAATGCTCTTTTCAACGACAATGAAGAAAACGTCAAAGTCGATATTTCCGATGACATTCAGGCACAGGAAGTCGACATTACGCTCATCGATCGCAACCCGAATCAGCCCAGAAAAACGTTTGACGAGGACAGTTTGAGAGAGATGGCGACGTCCATTGCAACGTACGGCGTACTGCAACCCTTGCTTTTGGTGAAGACGGACGGCGGCAGATACCTCATCATTGCGGGCGAGCGTCGTTTCAGAGCGAGTTTGCTTGCAGGGCTCAAAAAAGTACCCGCTATCATACGCGAATTCACGCCGCAACAAATTCAAGAAATTTCGCTCATCGAAAACTTGCATCGCGAGGATCTCAACGCAATCGAAGCGGCAGAGGGCATGCGCGAACTTATGGACAATCACGGACTCACCCAAGAGGAAGTGGCGGTTAGAATCGGCAAATCTCGTCCGTACGTCACCAACACGCTTCGTCTCTTGCAACTTCCCAACGAGGTGACCGCGCTCGTGAGAGAGGGCAAACTTTCACCGGGACATGCAAGAACGCTCATATCCATAGACGATAAGGACTATCTCGTGACGCTCGCAAATCAAGCGTGCGACAACAAACTTTCCGTGCGCGACCTCGAAAACCGCGTCCGTCTGTACTTCACGAGAAAAGCCATTCCGTCCGGACCGAGAGACACCAAAGCGTTGCCGCTCGAACTCAAAGAGTTTGTTGGCGATATGAAACGCATTTTCGCAACGAAGGTTAAACTTGTAGGCAACGACCAAAAGGGCAGAATCACGATTGACTATTTCAACAAGGACGACCTTGACAGAATCTACGCCCTCGTGCAAATCTTGAAGTATAACGACAAACTTTGAGATTAATTAATAATTGAGGGCGGGCTTTGCCCCCGCCCAAACGAAAACCCATTCGAAGACTTCTCATACACGGAATGTGCGGCTTCGAAGACGGAACGCGAGCCGCAACGGCGGCGAGAAAAGCGAACGCCGAGCTTGATGGATAGTACAAGCGACTGCGCCGTTTGGGGGCGAAGCTGGCGCACAAAGCGCAGTGGCACAAGTAGAGAAATGTCCCTATCTATGCGAGTGCTGAGTGTTGCCCCACGCGAAGCGGACGCCGTGGGTTCCCTCAAATTTATGCAGAGGGGGAACGGCGGTGGGGGAAACACGTGAGGAAGGGGGAAGCTTCATTTAGAGTATGCGACGATTAGTCTTGTAGAGGAAGATTATTTTTTGATAAAAAACAAAAACAGGCTTTATGGCAACAAAACACACCCTTAAAGTGTGTGTTTTATTATTTTTCGGGGTGTGGGGTGAAACCTCACCCACAATTATTAATTATTAATTATTCATTATTAATTATTAATTTTCTAAAACTGCCCCTTCGTTTATTCTTATCTTCTTTGCCTTATTCGGCAACGTGTATTCGGTGCAAGTGAGTATCGTTTGAAAACCTTTGGTCATTTCCAACAGCAACATCTGGCGCGTGTTGTCGAGTTCGGAAAGCACGTCGTCGAGAAGCAGTACGGGCGGTTCGCCTATCTCGTTTTTGTAGATTACCACTTCGCCGAGTTTCATTGCAAGCGCAATGGTGCGTTGCTGTCCTTGCGAGGCAAACTTGCGGCTGTCTTTGCCGTTTATCTCGATTTTTATATCGTCGCGGTGCGGACCTATCGTGCTGAATCCGAGTTCCTTGTCCTTTTGTCTTGCCGCAACTATGGCTTTGTAAAGTTCCTCTTGCAAATCCTTTTGCACGTCGGTTTTCGAGCCGCTTTCGTACGAGAGGGTGAGCGTTTCTTTTTCGCTGCTCAACGCATTATGGAATTTCCCCGCCGCGTCGTTGAGCGTTGCGATATATTCCATACGCTTTTCGATGATAATCGCGCCTTCCTTTGCAAGCCCCGTATCCCACACGTCGAGCATATCGTCCACGTTCGGATTGAACCTGTATTCTTTGAGAAGATTGTTTTTTTGTCTGAGGGTTTTGTTGTAGCGTTGCAGGGCGAGGAAGTACGCCTTTTGCTGTTGCGAAAGTCCAACGTCCAAAAAGCGACGCCTTTCGGATGGCGATTCCTTGACGAGTTTCATTTCGTCTGGGGAAAAGAACACCACGCCGAGTATGCCGAGTAGTTCGCCCGCGCGATTTACGGGTATGCCGTCCACTGCGACTTTCTTTTTGCCTTGCTCGTCGATTTGCAAGCAAATCGTGTGTTTTCGAAATCTCTTTTCGATGTTGAGTTTCACTTGCGCCTTGCTTTGTCCGAGCAAAATCATTTCCTTATCTTTGGTCGTGCGAGGGGAATGAAAAACAGGGCGAGGAAGTACGCCTTTTGCTGTTGCGAAAGTCCAACGTCCAAAAAGCGA
>CAVKUX010000084.1:0-8108 GCA_963659595.1 Anaeroplasmataceae bacterium
GTAGGAGTCGAGTGGCTCCTACTTTAATTTGTTAGACAATCGTTCCTTTTGCCAAATCTTCGGCAATAAAAGAGCAGAAGTAAAAAGGAACGGTTAGCAACTTTTGCTTATCGTCAAAACCGTAGTTGTTTCTTGATACCTTAATTGCAAACTCAAATTTATTGTGATTTGAAAACTTTTCCAAAGAGTTCAACATGCCACGCCCTTTCTTAACGTCAATCGGGAACAACTTATTGTTGGATTCCACGATAAATTCAAGTTCGGCGGACAATTTACCCTTCCAATAAAAGAGGTTTATGCCTTGCGCAATAAGCTCGTTTGCAACAAAGTTTTCAAAGAATATGCCGGACAACATATTTTCTTTGTCGGGCGAAACAAACGACGATGCGTTTATTCCGCTTTGATAGGAAAACATACCGGTATCCGCAAGATACAAACGGAAATTACTATCGTTATCTTGAATAAGAGGCATAGTAATATGTTCTTTGAGTTGATATGACCTGTTTACAATGTGCGCCATTGTAAGCCAATCGATGGCAGTCGCAAAGTCGCGAGTTTTGCTTTTTTCTTCTATAAGCCCCGGCGAAAAATTCTTTGATTCTTTATTGAGCTCTTTATATATATTTGAAAACAATGAACGCGAACGCAATATAGCTTCTCTGCTTGCTTGATACAATTCCATATCGGAAAGATAATTGTCGTATAGAACTTTAAGAATCTCTCTCGACTCGAAAAGATTTTTCGTCGTAATATAGTTATCTACGACTTCGGGCATTCCGCCAACAAGCATATATTTATAAACTTGTTCCAATGCAAGCTCATGTACGCTTGCATCTAATGCCATCTTTTCCGAATATGCCTTTTTTATTTTTTGGTATAGCATTTTGTTGCTATTCAAAAGGAACTCTTCAAAAGTAAGCGGATATATTGTAATTTGATTTATCTTGCCGACGGGAAACAAAAATTTAGAATTGTTTTCCGCGCCACGCTTATTAGTTTCTCTTTGAAGTTTTATTCTTACCATAGAACCGGTTGCAATAACCGGAATTTCTTTGAAATCTTGGCAAAAATACTTCAGTGCAGAGATAATGTTCGGGCATTCTTGAACTTCATCAAAAATCAATAAGGTTTTGCTGTCTATTTGTCTGCCTTTTTGAAGGGATATAAACTCAATAATCTTTTCTGCGTTTGCGGTAGAAAAGCAAAATTCACGAATTTCATCTTCTTTCTTGAAATCAATGTAAATATAACTGTCCTTATAATATCTATCGGCAAAAATATCTTTAACCAAATAAGTTTTGCCAACCTGACGCGCGCCCCAAACAATCAAAGGCTTTCTGTTTGTGCTTTTATTCCATTCTATAAGTTTTTGTGTTGCCAATCTTTCCATAGCTATTGCTCCTTTTGTAGTCTTATTATACACGAAATCGAATTGTTTTGCAAGAGTTTGGGCGTGTTATTTGCACCTTTTTCGGTGTTTTTTAAGGCATTATTTGCACTTTTTTAAGTGTTATTTTGTCGATTGTTTGCACCTTTTAACGTTTTTCGCAAAAATCAGTATGCTTAATCTCGACATTCAACAAGCAAAATAGAGAACTTTTTGGGTTTATTGTAGCCGTATTTACAAGTTCATTTTGTCTTTCGGGGGTATAGCCTAATCGCCTGCATCGACTGGTCAAGGCTCACAAAAAATAATAAGATTCGAAAGGCAAAAACATCATAACATTCAATCAATGACAACAAGCTGACATATATAAAAACGAAAATGAGAATTTTTACTATGCTATTTTTTGTTCGTCGCGTTGCTTTTTCCTTGACGATTCGCTGCATTCGATTATTCTCGCCCTCTGTCGAAAGACAAAATAAAAAATAAAAGGAGGTGAACTGGCGTAAACCATTGTCAGACCATTGCAGAGGCATTATGGATATGCCGTAGTGATAATAGTAAACCATTGAAAATGGAAAAAAGGCCTTGAAACCATAATTTCAACCATTCACACTTTTAACTCCGAGTATGCTAACGTTGATTCAGAAGTTAGCGAGCGATATGAAAAACAGCGTCCGATTGACTTCAATTCAACAAAAGGAGGTTCAAGGTGAATGTTAAGGAGCATCAAAAAAGCATTCGATATAATCAAAGCCGAAGACGCGGAAACAGCCATCACTGTTCACACTATCCGAACTTGGTGTAAACAGGGAAAAATCAAGTGTCTGACTGCCGGCAACAAGGTTCTTGTTGATATGCAAAGCCTCTTAGATTATATCGCAATCAAAACAGACAACACGGAGGTATAAATGGCATACTCAAAAATTACAACAAACAAACACGGCGTTTTACAAGCGAAAATTCAAGCGTATGGGTTAGACCCTATGACGGGAAAATCGAAGTTGTATGTCAAAACCATTCATAATACAGACAATCTTTCCGAGGCAAAATTCAAAAAGTACGTTGCAAAAGCAGAAATTGAATTTGAGGAAAGCATAAAACTGACGGGAAAGACATCGGCAATCGAAAAGACCTCAACAGACGGAGTTCTGACCTTTACGCAGCTTGTAAAAGAATGGAAAACGTCCGTGCTACAAAATCTATCAAGAAATTACTATGGCAGGATATGTGTTACCGAAAAACTATTTACGAGCTTTTTGGTCGAACATCATCTTGCCGATAAACCAATCTCGGAAATTACTGTTCGCCACGTTCAGTTGTTCCTTAATTCGTTTTGTTCGGGCGAAGAAATCCCGTCCGGCTTGGCAAAACTGAAAACTCCATTGCCCGATACTATAAATGGCAGGCAAATGATAAGGGATAACGTTATAAATACGAACAGTTTATATAGATTGAAACATCTCAACGGAGCAATCAGGGTTCAGACGGCGAAGAATATCTGCGAATATTGCCACTTGAAATTTGACGATTATTTTGAACCAATCTTCAAGATAAAGGAATGTTCGCCCGAAACGATAAAAGGACATCGAAGAATACTCCGAACCCTTTTTAACGAGGCGGTCAGGTATGAATGGATTGCAAAAAATCCCGTATGCAAGACAAAAATCGGTGCGTCGGCAAAAAACGGCAACATTTCGATAAAGCCCGTCGAAGAAAAAGAAGTATTTTCGCTTGCGGAAGTAAGACAATTCATCAAACTTCTTGACGAATTACCCGATGATTTGATATATCGACGCGTTACGTTGAAATTTATGGTCTTAACGGGCGTGCGAACAGCCGAATTGCACGGTTTAAGGTGGGCGGACTTTGATTTTGACAAGAGAATTGTCCACATCAGACGTAACAGACTTGCGACCGAGGGTTTCGGTATCTATGAAAAAGATCCGAAATCACGAACGTCAAAACGCGATATACCGCTTCCGGCTGAACTAATGGACGACCTTAAAAAGTATATGGATTGGTTCAGGCTCGCCGACGATGAATTTGACAATAAATTAGACGAATACTACTTTTCCGTCAATATATTGAGAGAGCCTGAAGGCGTATCCAGCACGGCACAATGGCTTGCTAAATTTGAGGCAAAGCACGGACTTAAAAAGGTTTCTCCACACGGATTGAGGCATACATATTGCAGCATTCTTTTGTCCCAAAATGTGCCTATTCAGACGGTCAGCAAATATCTCGGACATAGCGATTCGACTATAACTCTTGAAGTTTACAGTCACTTTATCCCAGACACACAAGAGCGAGTCACCGATGCGTTGAGCAACTTGTTTAACGACTAAGCGACTCGCTTAGATTTTATAAGGAGAAAACAATAATGTATTTACCGCGATTAAGAAGAATTGCAGACGTATTGAACGAAGTAAAACAAGTCGATCCCGACACTTGTCTTACTCGCAATATGTTGATTGAACTAATGAAACAAGAAGTAATAACGCCACTCAAATACGGCAACGCTTGGGTTGTCAATATGGACGAATTGCTGTTATTTGTAAACGGCAAAAAGGAGAAGTAAAATGAAGTATCTAACGTCAGGTGACATTCACAGAATGTTTAAGCAAGAAGATGAAGGCACAATCATAAGGCGTAATAATGTTCGCCGAATTGCTCTCGAAAATGGGATTAAGAATACGCTTACGCAAAACATAATCTTGATTGACTCAAAGGATTTCTTTGAGAAAGTGAACCCATATGATTTGCAGGCACACGAATACAAAATACCAAAGTTAAGGTGTATTAAAGATTGTGCGAGAGAGTGGAATAATCATCGAAAGACAGGCGACCGCTTTATACACGCCGATGAAATACGCGATTTTTTGAAAACAGATACGACGGTGTTTAAGTATAAGTTCGGCAATAAGTGGATTGTGAACTACGACCAACTCTTGCCGCACCTCAAGAAAATCAATCGTCGCGAAAGCAAATTATGGAAAGAGTATATGGCTCGTATAGGTATAAAAAAATCAGTCACTCCACGCAAGAAGTGACGTGCAGGTAGCAGAACTATTGAAAAAAGTGGAAAAATATGATACAATAATTAAAAACAATGGGAATTCAAGTATGGATAAAAAACAAACAAGTCTAACCGTAGTGTATTATAATCAGTCATTTGGTTTTATGATTGTACCTTATGCGATCGAGCGGAATATGAAGTGTCGAATTGCTATCGAACCGACAATAATTTTGCCGACGAAGATTTCTCAAGATGAGTTGGGGAATGCAGTCAAAAATGTAATAAAAATTGCAGTGAACGCCCCTGAAGTAGATATAGAAAACGATGTAAACGAGTTTTGGAAAAAGACGAAATACAAAGGCTTTCGAGGTTTCTCAAATCATTTTCAATCAATAAACATCAATCAATGCGAAAACCTGTTGAGAATCGAGAAGTGGGTTTCAACAGCGCAAAAAGGATACGTCAAGGCCGGCACTCAAAAAACGACTGAAATTTCCGCAAAGATATCCGACTCGGAATTAGGCGCTATTATTAAAAATGTATTCCACCGAGAGAATTAAAAAAGAATAAGTAAACCGCCGGTCACATTCGTAAGAGTGTGGTCGGTTTTTAATTGATTTGGTTCGTATTGAAATAGAAAATAAACAGTCGCGAAAGCAAATTATGGAAGACATATATGGCTCGTATAGGTATAAAAAAATCAGTCACTCCACGCAAGAAGTGACTGAAAAAATGGCCTGCCTGATTGGAGTCGAACCAACGGCGTTCCGCTTAGGAGGCGGACCCTCTATCCTACTGAGGTACAGGCAGATATTTGATATTTTAGCACGATTTGAAAGTTATTGCAAAAGATTTTACAATACCGAAACAATACCTAAAACAATACCAAGTATTACTTACTAAGGGCAAAACCACAATATTTAGTTGTATTTGTTACGCGAAAGCACTATATATTGTGCTTTTTACCGAGTTAAGCACTCCCTTAGGAGGCGAACCCTCTATCCTACTGAGGTACACGGACATTTCTGTTGCTTTGCGCTTTTATAATATCAAATGTCGGATGAAAAATCAAACATCTATCGTGCTATTTTGTCAAATCTTGCAGATTTCTATGGCAGGTACGCCGTAGGCTTGCGGATGTAATCTCGTTTGGCATTTCATCTCGTCACTGCCATAACACGCTACTTCTAATATTAGCACGCTTTGCACGCATTGTAAACACATAGACACAATAGCGAAAAACGAGGAGGCGAGGCGGCAAGGATTTTTCGATATATTTTTCAATCCGCTTGTCAAAATCGAAAATATGAGTTACAATACCTATGCTACAAGGGCAATTGGCAAAATCGAGCGATAAATCGGCAGCAAACAAACAAAATTTAATAAATTCAATCGGGGTATGGCGCAGTTTGGTTTGCGATAACCGCAATCATCCAACAGGGTGCACTGTAAATCGAATAGACGCCGTGTCTCGATACATCGAAAACGCAAGACCTTACGGAAAGCGCTGCGCACTCCCAAACATAAGTGTTTGGTGGCAAAAGGGATTGCATAATAAAACAAAGTTTAATAATTCAATCGGGGTATGGCGCAGTTTGGTAGCGCGCTTGACTGGGGGTCAAGAGGCCATGGGTTCAAGTCCCGTTACTCCGACCACAAACTTCGCTGAGTGCATACATTGTGTGCACTCAGTTTTTTATATCCGTTCAACTTGCGCTTGCGCAAACGTTGAAACGGATATAAAAACAAGCACGCTTTGCGTGCCGAAGTTTGTGACGTGGAACTAGCCGATAGGCGTATGTACCACAAAACTAAGAGCGCGCCTTGCGTGCCGAAGTTTGTGCCGAGGAACGAGCCGATAGGCAAAGTACCACAAACATTCAAGTTTTTTGCATTGGTATGAGCGACAGCGAAATACCGCAAAACATAGCACACGTCTTGCGTGCCGAAGTTTGTGCCGAGGAACGAGCCGATAGACGAAGTACCATAAACGTCCGAGTTTTTTGCATTGGTATGTGCTAATACAGTACAAACAGAGAGCGAAACATCGCTAGTCTTGCTACTGTTGTCCATTGCATGTCTATACTAAATACGAAGTTTTCCAGTCTTTTGACTATTTTTCACCTGCTATATAGCAGAGATTTTTCGCACTTATTTTATCATACATCACGAATGTAATCTTGCAAAGCATTTTTGCTCAATTTCCATATTATTAATTAGCCTGTACCGATGACTTATAAAGTAATGTGAATTGTTATCAGTCTGTCACTTATAGATTATCTCGCATATTTTTGTTATACAATCGAACCCCAAAGAATCGCTCAAAAAATGTTTTGAATTTTTCGATTATGATATGCTTTTCAACTTGTCATGCAAATATTGGCATCCGTTAAATAATTCTGTAAATATTTTTTCGATAGCATTTACTTTTTTACTTATGTTTAAATAAACATAGCCATATAATGCGGTATAGTCAATTTGTTATCATTCATGCCGATATTTCCGTCAATAATTTTGTAAGCAATAGACGGTTTATACGCTACTATAAATCTGTTCAGAGATTTTGTTGCGGTATTTCCTGCTTTTACCTCAACCGGTATTACTTCACCGCTTTTTTCCATCAAAAACTCAAGTTCATTTGAATCATCGGGTTTATAGTAATAAAGAGCATACCCATTTTTAACCAATGTTTCGGCAATAATATTTTCATAAATACCGCCTTTTGCGTTTCCCCTTATCGTATTTTCAAGGATTGCTCTTTTTGTTTCAAAACCATACATTGCACACAATAAGCCCGTATCGTTTATATACAACTTAAACTGATTTTCATCTGCATTTGCCATTAATGGCAAGTATGGTTCATGAATATTGTAACAAGGATTGACAATGTTGGAATCTTTCAACCACTGTACGCTTCCACCATATTTTTTGCTTGTTTGTCCTTTTTCTACGGTTGAATACTGGAACTTCGTTATCTCTTTTGCAAGCTGTTTTGGCACTGCATCGTAGCATTTGCGCACTTTAACTTTTTCTGCACCTTTTGCATGCTTTGAGATATCAAAACGATAGTTTTCAAGTATCCTGTTCTGTATGTCCGTAACTCTTGTGAAATCGTGATGTTCAACATAATCTGCCACAACCTCGGGCATTCCACCAACCACCATATACTCGCGGAATAGTGTTTCATATTTTTCATTAAGCACTGACGGTACTTTTTCTCGCCTATCAAAAAGCTCTTTCAAATATGAAACACCATTTTCATATCCTTCTGCCCAAAGAAATTCTTCGAAATCAAGCGAATACATTGTCAAAAATGTTTCATATCCTGTCGGAACCGATTCCGGTTCTTCAGTATTTTCATCCGCATCTTCGCCATAAGTTAAGCCAAGTAGGCTACCGGATGTAATGACATCAAATTGTTCGTCCTCTGCCAAAAATTTTAATGCGGTTCTCGCATTGCCACACGCCTGAATCTCATCCAAAAATATCAAAGTATTACCTTTAATAAGGCGCACGCCGTTTATCATTGCGGTCATTCTTTTATAAATGGATTCAGCATCCAATGTACCATCAAAAATGAGTTTCAATTCTTGATTTTTAATAAAATTAATTTCAACGAAACTCTTATATTCTTTTTTTCCGAACTCTCTAATAAGATAGGTTTTTCCAACCTGTCTTGCCCCTTTTACCATCAAACAATTGTTC
>CAVKUX010000085.1:0-8081 GCA_963659595.1 Anaeroplasmataceae bacterium
ATATCCTCGCTATGCTCGGGTGATATCCTCGCTATGCTCGGGTGATATCCTCGCTTTGCGAGAGTGACATTACACCTACGGTGTAGTGATATTTGCCTGTCGACACCATAAAAAAGCACCGTCGTCGACGGTGCTTTTTTATGCTAATTTCAAATCAAAGCAATTAGTTGAACAAATCCTTGAACGCTTTGCCGAATTTGACGACGGGCGCTTTGCTTGCCGCGATCGTGATCGGTTGCTTCGTGAGGGGGTTGAAGCCTTGTCTTTCTGCTTTTTCTTTGATTTCGTAGGAAGCAAAGTTTGCGATTGCAACTTTGTCGCCTGCTTTGAGTGCGTCTGCGATGACTGCTGCATATGCGTCTACCGCTGCGGTTGCGTCCTTGATGGAAAGGTCGGCTTTTGCTGCTACTGCTTTGATAAATTCTGCTTTATTCATTTTGTTTCCTCCTTAGGGATTGTACTTGCATTATAGACGAAAAAACCGTCCTTTGCAATACTTTTTTTCATATTTGTGCGTAAATAGCGGTTTTTTGTCTTTTGCTGTCGCCCTCAAACTTTTAGTTTGAACGAGTTCGAATCAGTTTGCGATTTTTGTTTCGTATTTGACATAAATGCGGTTTTGTATTGTTTATTTGTCCGTTTTGCGTATTTACATTCCGTTTCGGCTTTGGTATAATTATATCAAACCTATAAATATCGGAGGCGAATTATGGCAAACGGCTACGGCATTTCCAAATGGCAAGATGCAAAGCAAATCAATCAAGAATTGAAGAATTTGACCGATCAACCGATCTATTGCGTATCGGAAGACGCTCTCAAAGACACCCTCAATCATTTCGATACCAAATGCGCAAAGTCAAAAGAAATTACGACTGAGGCAAAGAAGTATATCCCGGGCGGCGTTCAACACAACCTTGCGTTCAACTTCCCGTTCCCGATGTGTATGGAAAAAGCGGAAGGCGCATATCTTTTCGACCGTGACGGCAATCAATACATCGACTTCCTTCAAGCTGGCGGTCCCACCATTTTGGGCAGCAACTTCCCGGCGGTCAGAGAAAAAGTTTTCGAACTTCTCAACAACTGCGGTCCCGTAACCGGTCTTTTCCACGAAGGCGAACTTCTTTTGGCAAAGAAAATCAGCGAATTGATGCCTGCTTGCGAAATGTTCCGTATGCTCGGCTCGGGCACGGAATCCGTTATGGCGGCAATCCGCGTCGCTCGTTGCGCCACCAAGAACAAACGCGTCATCAAATGCGGCGGTGCATATCACGGCTGGTCAGATCAAATGGTCTACGGCTTGAAGATTCCCGGAAGCCGTCAATTCCTCGAATCTCACGGCATCCCCGGCTGCTACAAAACAACAGACGAAGTGCGTCCCAACGACCTTGCAATGCTCGAAGCAATGCTCAAAAAGAACGTTTTGCGCGGCGGCACGGCGGCAGTCATCGTTGAACCGGTCGGTCCCGAATCCGGCACTCGTCCCATCGACGTCGATTACAACCTCAAAGCAAGACTTCTTGCAAAGAAATACGGCGCGCTCTTCATCTTCGACGAAGTCGTCACCGGTTTCAGAGTCGGCATTCACGGCGCGGCAGGTTACTTCTTCGACGAACAATACGGCTACAAAGTGGACAACAAACCCGTCACCATCGACGGCAAGCCGTGGATCATCGAGGACAAGAAACTCGTCGACGGCAAAGTCGTCAAATTCAAACGTCAAGGCACAGGCAGAGATATTTATCCCGACCTCACCGTCTTTGGCAAGATCGTCGCAGGCGGATATCCTTCGGCAGGCGGCGTAGGCGGCAAGAAAGAATACGTTTCCCTTATGGCTGCAGGTCTTGCAGGTATGGGCAAGAAAGCGTACGTCGGCGGCACTCTCGCAGCAAACCCGCTCAGTTCCTATGCAGGCTACCTCGCAATCTGCGAAATCGAAAAGAACAACGCTTGCGAAGTTGCAGGCAAGGCGGGCGATCGTCTTGCAACCGGTCTTAAAGCGCTCGTGAAGAAATACAATCTTCCTTACGTCGTCTACAATCAAGGCAGCATCGTCCACCTCGAATGCACGGGCGCAATGAGCTACGATTTCTCGAATATGTGCTTGCTCGGCTCCGTCATCCCGATGCTCAAAAAGAAACCCGAAATGCTCAGAAGAAAGGTTGCTATGGAGCAAATGGGCGCGGCGTATATGGCAAACGGAATCGTCACCCTCGCAGGCAGCCGTCTTTACACATCTATGGCTGACACGGACGAAATCATCGACGAGGCACTCCGCCGCTTCGACAACGTGTTCAAGACAGTCGTAAAGTGCGAAGACAATGCAAGATTCGAAAAGAAACCTCACTAAGCGATAACATCGTCGGCGCACAAAGACGTGCGCCGACATTTTTTAAGGCGACTCGTTTTGCCTTGCATGCGAAGACGTCAAATGACCAAAATGCGGTTTTATCCGTATTGCCGCAAAAATAACGACTTGATTTTTCGTCTGCGTTTGATATAATATCGATAAAGCAATAATAACTGTCGTGCGCATTGCGGCAGAGTTAGGAGAAAAGTATGAACGAATTGATTGTTGCAAACATCAAAAAATACGCGAATATGCTCGCGGAAAAGAAATATTTGCAAAGCGGTTATATCGCGGTCAGAGAGGAAGACGGCATCGTCGTCACTCGTCCGAGAATAAATTATTCCGACCTCAAGGAAGAGGATTTGGCTTTCGTCAACGACAAGAATATCGAAACGCTTGAAGGCAACTTCCGCGCGGCGGCGGTTATCTTGTTCTGCGCAATCCGTCAGGACAAAGAGACAAATGCGGCGGCAATCGTCGACAGCGACAGCACAGTCGAATTTTCAGAGAAGAGAAAAACTCTTATGCCTATTCTCGACGATATGGCGCAAGTTTGCGGCGTTTCAATCAAATGCGCGCAAAAGAACGTTGCTTCAGACGTGGTTGCGGCTCTCTCGGGGCAACGCAACTGCTGCTTGCTTCCCGAAGCGGGCGCTGTCGTGACGGGACGCACTCTCGACGAGGTTTTCACCGCAACGCTTGTTCTCGACAAGGCTTGCAATGCCGAAATCCTTGCCGAAAAGAAGGGCGGAACGCAACATATGAGCGCTTTCAACGCACTTTTGGAACACGTCGTGTTCAAACTCAAATATTCCAAAACCAACCAAAAGCAACAAAAGGCTGCCGAGAGCGGTGAGAAGGAACAAAGCGAGGAAAGGCCGACCGCAGTCGTCACCGAAGAGGAAAAGAAAGTCGCACAAGACATCAAAGACGCAGGCGTAAGACTTCTCGACGAAAACCTCGTGCAAGGCACTTGGGGCAATATCGCCGTCAAACTCGACAATCAATATATGCTCGCAACGCCGTCCGGAATCGATTACGTTATGCTCAAGCCCGAACAAATGGCAAAAGTCAATATGGAAACTCTCGAATGGACGGGCACAAACAAAGCCACCAGCGAAAAAGGTATCCATGCGGTTTTGCTCAAAGGCAACCCCGAAATCACCGCAACAATTCATACGCACCCGTTCTACGGCTGCATCCTCGCCGCAATGGGCAAGGCTATGCCCGTTCCCGAAAAGTATCAAGACGTTTTGGGCAAAGAAATTCCGTGCGCAAAAGCGGCTCTCCCCGGCACGAGCGGACTCGTCAAAAACGTTTCTGCCGCAATCGGCGACGCACCCGCTTGCTTTATGGGACATCACGGCGTTATGGTCAGAGGCAAAGACCTCGAAGACGCATTTGCGATTTGCCGTGCGCTCGAAGACGCTTGCCGCGACTATCTCGCAGAATAATCGAACGTCAAAATAATCGAATATTCAAACGATACGATATCGAAAACCGCAGTTTTGCTGCGGTTTTCGTTTTATCGGTATCATTGTTTTTATCGGCGTCCGCGTTTATTTTTTATATTTCACTCGGTTAGATATCGAAAAAAGCACTCGCCGAGTGCTTTTTTCATTAGGGGGGAAAATTATTAGGAACAATCAAATGAATTGTTTTTTGTTTAGCGTTGATCGTCGCAACGGGATTCGTCGATTTCGCCTTCGTTGTACACCGCAGGACGTCCGAAGAAGCCTTTGAAGAACTTTTTGACGCGCAGTGCCACAATCCAGTCGCCGAGCATCGAAATGCCGTGTACAATGAGGAACGTGCCGACCATAACCGTGAGCGAGATTGCTCCGCCGATGGGGTCGAAGAAGGTGAGGAAGCCGAAGATGATTTCAAGTATCGAAAGTATCAAAAGCGACCACCAGTAGGGGACGTGGCATCTGCCTGCCGAGATTGCAAGGGATAATTCCGAAATGCCTTCCACGATGAACCACATTGCAAAGATAAAGGGCAAAAAGCCTGCCACAACGCCTTCGTTTGCCAGCAATATGATGCCGAGAATGGTTGTGATTACGCCGTCTGCGAGGAATGCGCCGCCACCGACGAATCTCGCCGTGGTGAAGAATCCCGCAATTTCAACAATGCCTATCACAAGCACGATTGCGCCTACGATGTACGCAAGCACGGACATCGTCGTGTCAACGGGCAGACAGAAGCAAACCACGCCTGCCGCAATCATCAATATACTTGCCAAAAACCATAGAATAGTTGTTGATTTTTTCATATTTTTTACCTCTTTCGGTTTGTTTTCTACACATATTATATATGCCTCAAATTTGCAGTCAACAACACTTTATACCATATATGAGAAATAACACACACAAGTAGAAAATATTGTTTCCTATCGACAATATTTTGTGCAAAAGACCTAAAAAGAACGGCTTTTGTAAAATACAAATCTGCGATTTTAGGCGAAAGCGTTGCAATGCGTTAAGTCGCGTCGAATTACTTCGATAAAGTGTATATTGACTTTTTGTTAATAAATGTTAATATATTCATATATGTTTTAATCCTATGACGCATTGCGTCGTTTCGGAAAAGATAAGGGGTAATATGTACAAAGAAAGCAAACTCGCAAAAAACAAGGCGTTCGGAATCTTGCTGATGATTCTCGGCGTGTTCGGATTTTTGATTATCATACATAGATTGTGCTGCTATAAATTCGAGTATGACGAAAAATTCAGTCCCGTAGATTACGGAAAATTCAATATTTTGTCATTTTTCACGATTCAATCTAACGTGTTCGTGTACGTCTATCTTATTTGCGCTGGGCTTGCCTCGCTCGGCGTAAAAGGCGTAAAAAAAGTCGCATACAATCCGCTTGTGGGCGCAATGGCAACAACCTATATTTTGGTGACGGGGCTCGTTTATACCGCAGGGATTCCGATGGGGTTTACGCCTCCGTTCAAATGGCATGATTCATATCACGCAATGAGCAGTTTCATTCAAGTGTATTTCCATATGATTATACCGCCGATTATGCTGATATTGTGGTTTTTCCCATTCACGAACAGGCGCACGAATCACAAAACCGTATGGGCGTTTGCGATATATCCGTTCGTGTATTCGCTCTTTTCCATAATTCGCGGCGCGGTTGGCAGAATGCACTTCTATCCCTATCCGTTCTATCGTCCCGAATTTATTTGGTCGATATTCTCAAAAGGCGACGTAAATTGTCCGCTTGCGTACTTTTTGATGTTCCTCGTGCTTATTGCGGGGATGTTGCTGTTTGTCGGCATAGGCAGACTTATGATGCTCATAAACGACAAAATGATAGACAAAACTTTTGACGGCGACGTGTACGAGCGCATTGCAGGTGAGCAAAGCGAGACTGAAGTCGGATAATCGAATTACGGCAATCGGATTTTCGGCACGACCGTACGGTTGTATCTTGCTTGCGAATCTAAATTCAATCTCGAAGCGATTATTGCAAAAAAAGCACTCACGAGAGTGCTTTTTGAATGTCGAGTTTTTATTTGCTTATTGTGTTTTCTTATTTCTTTTTTACGTCCAACATACGTCCGCAGTATTCGCATTTGACTTGTAGATTGTTGCTTGTTTGCGTTATGCCGCCGCAGTACGGGCAGCGCACGGTGTACATACCTATGTCGTCGGGGCGATTGTTGATGGGCAGAATTTTTGTGCCGTCGATTGTGTAGTTGCAAAGATATTGCTTGTCTACGCACACGCGCACTGCCTCAACAACGTCCTTTTGCGGCATCGAAAGGTGATTTGCAATCTCGGTTGTATCTCTGAATCCTTCGCGCTCGATTGCGTCGATGATGCGCGGATATTTCTTTTTGGGCGAGTAGCGCGACCACGCAATGGGCGAGCCGTAAAATCCCAGCACGACAAACACAATACCGATTGCCAAAATAGCGGTGAAAAGTGCGCCTTTTTCCATTTGGATTGCGCCGACAACCGTCAACACCACGCCCAAAGGAAGCAAAACTGTGAGTGCGATTGACAAGGCGAGTTGTTTTGAAAGATCTTTTTGAAGTTTACTCTTTTCGTTTTTCATAAGGATATTGTATTGCAAAGGTCACATCTCGTCAAGAGAATAGCCGTTATTGTTCGCTCAAAAGCGTTGCGCATTCGCGGATATATTCGCTTTGTTCGTTTTTTGCAATGTCGTATTTCCAAGCGGCTTGTTTTTTTGTCGCAAGCGCAAAAATTATGCCCAGCGCAAGTCCGACAAGCGCAGGTATGAGCCATCCGAGACCATATTTGTAGAGCGGAAAGTTTGCTTCCATAAAATCGATGAAGGGCTGTGCTTTAAGCCATTCGATTGCGTTTGACGGCAGCGCGGCAATGAAATCGAATATCGCAGCAATCAGTGTGAACGCCGTTGTCGAAACGTATATGCAGCGTCTGTTTTTGAACGTTTTGCCGAAAAGGCCGAGCAAAATCAACGTTATGGCAAGCGGATACAAAAACATCAGCACTGGAATCGCATAAGTGATGATTGCCGTCAAGCCGAGATTTGCAACCAAAAACGAAACCGCGCAAAATATAATCGCCCAAGCGCGATACGGAATGAATTTCGGGAACAGTTTCACAAACGTTTCCGATGCGCTCGTGACAAGCCCGATTGCGGTTTTCAAGCAGGCGAGAGTGACGGTGATTGCGAGAATGATTATACCCGCTTTGTCAAAATAGTAATTGCTGACCTTGACAAAAATTTCGCCGCCGTTCGACGCACCCGTAAACAATGCGCCGCTCTGCGCGCCCACAATGGCAACGCCGAGATATATCAACGCCATAAAAGCGCAACTCAATGCGCCCGATTTGAGAGTGCTTTTTGCAACGGAAGTCGGCTCGGATACGCCTTGCTTGCGGATTACGTCGATGACGACGATGCCGAATGCCAAACTCGCAAGAGCGTCCAACGTGTTGTAACCCTCCAAAAATCCCGTCGTGAACGATTTGTCCGCATAGTTGCCCTGCGCAGGTATGCCTGACACGTCGCCCATAGGCTTTACAAGAGCGGTGATGACGAGAACGGCAAGAAAAACGAGAAACAACGGAGTGAGAATTCGCCCCACCCAAGTGAGAATTTTGCCGGGAAACAGCGAAAATATAAGCACTACGATGAAAAACACCGCGCTGAAAATCGCAAGCGCACCCTGAACGTTGACGTCGCTTCCGAGCATATGCTCGACGGCGACGGTAAAAGGAACGGTTGCGCAGCGAGGCACCGCAAAAAACGGACCTATCGTTAGATACAGTGCGCAAGTGAAAAAGATTCCGTAGCCTTTGCCCACTTTGCTTGAAAGCTCGATAAGACCTTCGCTTTTGCTTATGCCCATCGCCGCAACGCCCAAGAGGGGAAGTCCTACTCCCGTAATCAAAAAGCCTATCAAAGCAACAAAAACTTCTTTGCCTGCGAGATTGCCCATATATATGGGGAAAATCAGATTGCCCGCTCCGAAAAACAAGCCGAAAAGCATTGTCGCAATGACGAGCGTTTGTCTGAAATTCAATTTTTGTTTTTGTGTTTCGCCGAGCATATCGGAGGTCTCCTTTGAGGCACGATAAAACGCATAAAATCGGTTTTTGCGTGCAAGCGTTTTTTAAGTCGATTTAGTCAAGTATATGTTGCAAGCGTCAATCCGTCAAGGAAAAGACACGCAAATGCGCTTCATTAAAATGTTATACGTTCGTATTATTCAATATTATATGC
>CAVKUX010000086.1:0-8053 GCA_963659595.1 Anaeroplasmataceae bacterium
GTCCAACTTGCCGTTACGAATCGCGGCAGAATTAGCGTTCTGACCTACGACTTATACAAAGATAAAAACGGCAAGTATTTTGAATACGGTTGCGATTACGAAAGAATTTATATCGAAGATTTTGAGGTAATGTGAAATGAAAGGAAATATCAGTATTGTTATCGGATCTTGGGGCTCGTATAACGAGTGTAACGAAAGAGCGTTAGGCTCGAAATGGCTTGACCTTTCGGATTATTCCGATTGGGATGAAATTGTAGAAGAACTTAAAAAAGAAGGCTTTGAACTTGACGGTATCGACGAAGAACTGTTTATACAGGACATCGAAGGTATTGCAGACCGTTCTGTGAATTGGGATTACGTCAACCCCGAAACGTTGTTTAATACACTGAAAGAATCCGGGGTTTTAGACAACGATTACAAATATAAAGTCTTTTCTGCTTTTCTCGAAGTTCGTGATTACGACGATTTTGAAGAAAAGGTTAAATCTCACGGCGACCGTTGGGACGATGATATAAATCTTTGGAGCGGGTATAGTTGGGAAGATTACGGCAAAGAAATGCTTGACTGTTGCGGTTATCAGATACCCGAGCACATAATCGACTTTATAGACCTTGAACGCTACGGAAGATACTGTGGCGAAGAATACCTGCAAGAATACAGTGACGGCTTAATCGAAATACAATAAGGAGTTTGAAGATATGTTAAGAAGTATTAAAAAATCATTTGACATCGTAAAAACGGGCGATCCGGAAACGGGTATTACAGTTCATACTATCAGAACTTGGTGTAAAGAAGGCAAAATAAAATCTCTTAACGCCGGAAATAAGGTTTTGGTCGATATGGACAGCCTTATGAATTTTATCAACTTTGAATAAGGAGTTTTGCAATGAAACGTAATGAAAAAGAAACAAATCACGAATACAAAATTTACTATATCAATCCATTAAAAACAAGGAGTTTCGCATATGAGAATCGCAAATAAAATAAAAAAACAAAAAGCAATCGAACTTATGAACAAATTAGACATTTACAAGCTCTACATCAAAGGTTTCAAAGATAAAAACAGCGTTTGTTTCTACGAAAACTTTGGCGGATTTTGGGCTTACCAAGAGCCTGAATTGATAGCTAAAATCAAGGCGTTTGAAGAAGAATACAACGTTCTCGTTTATGCCGTCACGCACGAATACACTGAATTTGGCGAGTGCTATGATTTTCTGTACATTCCCGATTATGAGGAAGAATGGAATGATATTCTTTTCTCCGCAGGTAAATGTTTTTATGCCTATGCTTACGTCTGGAACAAAACAGATGACTTTTGTTCGGAGTTCGGCACAATCGGTATTCGCTCGTTCGGTGGCGGAATCAAAAGAGTTATATGAGGTGAAAATATGAAAATTTATATTGTTTTATTTCAATATTGCACAGACGATTGCGACGGCGTAGACACACAAGCCTTTTCCACTTACGAAAAAGCCGTTGAACGCTTTAATGAGATTATCAAAAACGAAAAGAACACTGATATGAGTTGGGCTGGAAACGCTTTTGAAAACGATAAATTGCAAAAGAACTATGAATTGGATTGCAACGAAACTTTTACCGACGGCGAAGAACACGAACTTTGGTGGAATCTCTCTTGCAAACTTGACTGGTATCTGCACGAGTTCCTTGAATTACGTATTTTGGAGGTAGACTCAAATGAGTTATAAAGCAATGGCACATATAAACTCGCTGAACGGCGAAATGGCGGAAATAACCGTCTTAGAAGAAGTCGGAAACAATGATTACATAGTCGATTATAAGGGTGTGAAATGTCACGCCCTTTTTAATTGGTTTGTCTGTCAGTTCTATGTTGACGATGTTTACAGGAGAGTTGATAAATGAGATATATCTTCTACCATTACAACCACTTCGGAACGCTCGTATTTGACTATTACGACGAAGAAACTCACGTTTCGCAATCTTATGTGTTTTACACATTAAAACAGGCTGTAAGCAAATTCAGACGGGATAACGGCTTGCAGTATAAGAAGATAGTTATCTCAAAACTTTTTTAAGGAGAACGCAAATGAAAAAGATAAAAGAAGTCGTGCTTTACGACGATACCGAAAACTACAAAAAATTCGATGAAACAAGGGATTTTCTCTTTGCAGTTTATGCCAATGAAAACGGTTGGGCTTGCAAAGAAAATATCCCCGACGATGAAGTCTACAAAGAAATTGACTTTCAGAACCAAGAAACGTGGAGAGATTTGAAAGACGCTCTCGAAAACAGTTTCAAAACCCGCTATTACCTTATGACAGGCACTTGCGGAAGATGGAACGGAAACGTTGAGGGTGGTAAATTCATTACTTGCTACCGAGATTTTCAATCTATGATACAGCACCTCGATAATATTAAAGTGATTGACCGTAACGGACATCTTATTATCGAAGGATACCACCACGACGGCAGCGACCGTTACGAGTTGAAACGTCTTACAAGGCAAGGCTATGAATATGCCGACAAAAACTATTTTGCTCACGACAGGCAGTTGCATTCAACGATTATGAACTGCAACTTCTTTTCGGCTTTGCCAAGACTTGCGAAAAGGGTTTACGGCTTATGACTGAAAACAAATACGGTTATAAAGTTTGCTACAAACAACACGGCAAACGAAAGCTCAAAATTTACCTTGTAACCAATTCCTATGATTTGGCTTTCTGGGAAGTTCGTTGGTATGAAACACATTCTCCGCCGGACAGAAAGACGAGAAAGCCAATAACAAACGTCGTATGGGTTGTAATCCCCATCAAAACATATATCGAATACAAAACGCTTTGGAAAGGTTGTCCGTTTTAAGACGACCTTTCTTCTATTCTAACAAGGAGTTAAACAAAATGATAAAACTGAACCTTATAGCCCAAGATGAGCAAGAAGAAAGAATACTTGCTTATTTACAAGAAAATGCAAGCGAAACTCTTGCAGGCAAGATAAATAACGGCACTGCGTTTGAGAAAGACGGAAAGCCGCTTATCAACAAAAAAACTCTTGCAGGCTTCACAGATTACGCTTATGAAGAGGCGAGAAAACTTGCAAGAAAAAATGCCAAAGTAATGATTATAGATGATCCGACTGTATACGGCTGGGCTATTCATTACTTTGAGGAAGATTCCATTGAAGGCACTCTTTATACGATAGACGGTGAAGAATATAAACCTATGCCGAAAAAGGTCGTTACAACAAAGCCTGTAACAGTAAAACCGCAACCGCCGAAACAACAAAGCCTGCAATTCTCACTGTTTGACAAATTCGACGAAAATGATGTTAAAGAACCCACAAACGAGCCTTTAACTGCCGAAAGCGTTGAAAACGATGAAGAACCTGAAGAAAACAAAACGTCGATTGTAGCGGCCGTAGAGCCTGTTGAAGAAGAACCGAAAGGCAATCGAATTTACCAAGATTACAAGTTGTATCAAAGCGAACGTCCTACGGCTGTTGTGGCTTTACGGCGCGGAGATTTCTACGAAGTTTTAGGCGACAATGCCGTAATGCTCGGGAACGAAATGGAACTTACTATTACAAGCCGTGATGTAGGTTTGAAAGAACGTGTTCCGATGATTGGTTTCCCTTACCACGCTGCCGAAAATTATTTCGCTAAAATCGTAAGAAAACACGACCTTTATATCATCGAAAACGAACGCGAAACGCAGTTTATTCCAAGCCTGTTACATATCGATAATCGGCTTATAGACGAAGATACGGGCGAAATATTGTCCGAAGAAGAAATGCGAGAATTTGACGGTGATATATACGAACCGCAAGGCATTGACGAACCCGAAACAGTAACAAAACAATCTATTCCGAATGAGATATTTGCCCTGTTTGGAAACAAAGTTGAGGTGAGATAAAATGAAAATCGAAAAGATAAAACCTATTCCGAAATACATACAGAAAAAGATAAAACTTTACGACGACCAATTAAAATCCGCGCCGTTAGGCAGAACTCGCTTTTATGCTTACTTTACGAAAAACGACGGCGAACTTGTCAAAGTTACGGTTGCCGTTCGAGAGTATAAAAAACAATGGTATTGTAAGCCTGTTGTCGTTCACGGTGTTCATTCAGACAGATGCTTTGGCAAAGACATAAAGTTTACATACATTGCAGGATATACTGTCGGTTGGCACGATCAAGGGCTTTCAAAATATCCCGATTGGTATGAAAGCAAAGAATGGGGTTGGTCATCTGATGATTCGTTTGACCCTTATGCCCCGATAGTCAATCGCGATTATATCTTACAACACTTTCCCGAATACAAATACAGCGCCGTTGACAGATACACGGGCATACATGTATTCAAATATTTGCGACTTTACGAGAAGTTTCCGCAAATCGAATATCTGACTAAACTCGGTTTGCATAATATCGCAATGTCAACGCAGATTTTACGTCTTTGCGGTAAAGACAAAAAGTTTTGTAAATGGCTTGCAACAAATAGAAATGATATAGCGTTATCTTCTTACTACGTAGCCTCAATAATCAAGGCTTACAAGACCGGCAAACCGATACGAGAAATCGACAACTTTGCGACACGAAAAATACAGTTTGACCACGCAGAACAGATTAGTAACGTAAAGGAACTTGTAAAAAACGAAGTCGGTAAGTTTTTGGACTATATCGAACAGCAAAATACGAACTTTTTTTCCTATAGAGATTACCTCAATGCTTGCCAGTATCTCGGCTTAGATATGACCGAGGAAAAAAACCGCTATCCCCACGATTTCAAACGTTGGCACGATATACGAATCGACGAATATCGCTCTGCAAAAGCATTGAAAGACGAACAGGAGCGCAAAGAGTTTTACGATAAATTCGCCGCCGTAGCAAGCAAGTATTTAGGGCTTGAATATGATAAAAAGTCCGTCTATATAGCGATTATCGCACAAAAACCGTCCGACTTGATACGCGAAGGCGAATTGCTTCATCACTGTGTCGGACGTATGGGTTACGACCAAAAGTTTGCTCGCGAAGAATCGCTTATTTTCTTTATCCGAATGAAAGACGAACCCGAAAAGCCGCTTGTAACTGTTGAATACTCTTTGAAAGATAAAAAGGTTCTTCAATGTTACGGTGACCACGACAGCAAACCAAACGAAAACATAATGCAATTCGTAAATAAGAAGTGGCTGCCTTACGCAAACAGAAAACTTAAACAAATAGCGGCATAACCGCAAAGGAGAAACAATTATGACAAATTACTTTAGAATTACCGCATACGAACCCAACCACGACTTTTCCATCATTATGGACACATACGGAATGTTTGAAAAGATTTGGCAGTTTTCCGCCGATTTAATCAAACGCGGACTGAAAATACTCGAAGTATCGAGCGATGAACAATTTATCGACGTGAATATAGATAAATTGACTGCAAAAGAACCCGATAAGTTTATTTTACGCGCTCATGCAGAAGGTAAACCTGAATATCTCGAAAAAAACATAGGCGGAACGACCTATAAAGCCGTAAAAGTCGGTGAGAAAATCTATATTCCCAACAACTAAAAATCACCTCAACGTAAACGAAAAGCCGGGAGCAAACACTCTCGGCTTTTAATTTCAGTTGGGTAGTGATACTAACCAACTCGTTTTTTATTGTGCTACTTCAAGATTTTCACAATAGATAAAGCTATTTTTTTTACATCTTCAACAGTATTATATTTCCCTAAGGAAATGCGAATTGTTCCTTCCACGTATTTACTGTCTAGTTTAATGGATCTTAACACGTGCGAAATTTGAGTTGTTCTACTATCGCAAGCCGCGCCTGTGGAAACTATTATCCCCATAAGGTCCAGCCTGTGTAAAAGCATTTCACCATCAGAATCTTTGAAACTTATACTTATCAACCCTGGCAACTTATTTTCGCCGCCATTTACGACAAAATCGATATTATGTTCGTTTAATTCATCAAAAAAAATGGTTTCTAAGTATTTTAGGTGTTTTATAGAACTTTGTATATTCTTACAATTATTTGTTAGCGCAGTTGCCATCCCAACAATTGACGCAACATTTTCAGTGCCTGCACGAACACCTTTTTCTTGATTTCCACCTTCCAATAGGGGATAAATTGGCGTACCCTTTTTTATATATACAAATCCTATACCTTTAGGTCCATTAAATTTGTGCGCAGATGCGGTTAAGAAATCAACATCTAAATCTTTTACATCAATTTCAATATGACCAACTGCTTGAACAGCATCAGTATGGAAAAGCCACCCCTTTGCATGTGCTCCCTCGCATAGTTTCTTAATTGGCTGAATTGAGCCAATCTCATTATTCGCAAACATAACAGAAACCAATCCAGCATTAGAGTTGAGAGCTTGTTCTAATGATTCTTCATCCACATATCCTTCTATAGATGGTGAAAGATAATTAATTTGAACACCTGTTTTCTCAATGGTTTTACAAGGATTTAGTACTGCATGATGCTCAATCTCACTTGTAACAATACGACCGAGTTTTTCACCAACGCCTTTTAGAATAAAATTATCTCCCTCTGTTCCTCCTGAAGTAAAGAAAATTTCATCTTCATCTGCATTGATGCATTTTGCAATAGCTGCTCTTGCTTGAGATATAGCAAGCTTCGGCTTTCTAGCGATAGAATATGGTTGAGATGGATTTCCATATTCTTCAGTCAGCCACGGAATCATTGCATTAAAAACATCTTTATCTAGTTTTGTCGTTGCCGCATTGTCGGCATAGATTATCGATTTCATATTATTTTATTTGAAAAGCGTGCAGCCTTCTTCCTTAAACTCTTCGATTTTACTTTCCAATTCCTCTGTTGTTACCTCGAGATGTTCAGCAAGGCAGTCCAGACAGTAGAATGTTTTCGATGATTTATTGATCAATTTTTTAGTTAGACCAATTTCATTTTTTGAAAGAGGTGTTTTGCCACAGACATAGCACGATTTTATTTCTTTATGCATTTGTTAATCCTTTTTGCTTATCGTAAATGGTGGAATATCTTTACCTGCGTATTCGCTATCTAATAATCCTAGTTGATATCTAATAGTATCTCTCATTCTCTTAGCTCGATCTAAGCAATAGCGCTTGAAATCATATGCAGATATATCGTCTACACTTTGTACGTTGGGGAACAACAATTTGAGATATGCTGTTGCTATGCGCTTTACCGCTTCAGTGTCTCTTGTATCAGAACCATCAGGAACAACAACCAATTCATCGACAATTGTTCGATAACTCATATCGCCGCGCAACTCGTGAAGGATTGAACAAAAATACTCAGAGTTTAATGCCCAGCCAGACACTTTTAAATCATCGTTCATACGCGGAATATTCCATCCTTTTATAAAACCATGAAAGCGTTCAATTAGCGCAGATTCATGAAAAACGACGGGGAGTTCAACAAACATATTGCTATAACCATCGGCATCCATTATTTCTTTGCGTATATTGCCACATAATATAACACCAGCATCTGCAACACCTTTATAGTCGCCTATAGTAAAAGTTCCTTGCTCAAGATAGCCTTTTAATGCCGCACGCATTTCATCAGTATCCGTGAATGAAATGGTTTGCACTTCGTCAAGTGTTACAAAATCACTGCCTGAAATTAACCCTTCGCGACGCTTACTTTGATCGTAAAACATTTTTGCGCGACTCATTATGCCGCCACTTGATAGCCAACCATATCTACTTACATTGCCAAACAAATATGACTTTCCAGTTCCTTTAGGAGCGAGCTCAATCAAATTTAAGCGTTTTTCAACAAAAGGAAGTAGTCGCGTAAGCATGGTGAGTTTTTCTTCTTGAGATTTATAACCAGAGGCGTTATAGTCCACGGCGCCCAAAACTAAATCGATCCATTCTTCTGTTGTAAATTCTTTTCGGGCTTCTTTGTATTGCTCAACATCTATTTGGTACGGACAAAAGTTTCTAAATGAAACTAGTTTGATTTTTCCTTCTTTTGATGATTTCGCTTTTGAACGTGATCGTTCATACTCAAACTCTATATCAAAGGAATCGGGAGCTCTATAACCTAATTCAATCATACCC
>CAVKUX010000087.1:0-3946 GCA_963659595.1 Anaeroplasmataceae bacterium
CGATGATATCACTTTGTGATGATATCGTGCAATTTTGCACGATGATATCCAAACTTAGTTTGGGTTGCGGATTTTTTAATTTTCCTCAACTGCGGCAACGTCCCAATATCACTTGCGCTAAGCGTAATATCACTGCCCAAAAAAACAATTCCACGCAAGCGTGCGCAGAAATGCGCAGAAATAAGATTCTCTTGACAACTTATTAGGGTGGTTTATAATGTGTTTATACGGCACTTTCGGAGCAAAAACGGCAACATATGCGCGTTTTGAAATCCGTTGTCGCGGGGGAATTTTATGGCGCTCGCTCATCGCAAATTAAGCAAAAAAGCAAAAATCATCATCATAGTCGTCGTGGTCACGGCGATTGTGGGAACAATTCTCGGTTTGAGTCTTTACGCCTGCTCGAAGTTTGGCGTGGGAGCATTCAACGTACACGACAAAACGGTGTACGCAACGGACAGAGAATATCTCGAATTTCGAGAGGAGTTCACAAGTCCGTATGTTTGGATAGACGAGAACGGAACTGCCGTTTGGGCGGCGTTTGTCAAGGACGTATATCTTGAAAACGACGAACCCGAAGCGTCCTTTGACATCACCTGCGACACATATTACTGGCTGTGGGTCAACGGCGAGGAAGTCGTTTGGGAAGGCTCGTTGAAAAGAGGAATCACCCCGACGGACGGCTACTATGACAGCGTCAAAGTCGACAACTTGTTCAAAAAAGGCAACAATCGCATAGCCGTTCTCGTGCGGCACTTGGGTGACGACGGCTATTCACACAAAGATTCGGGACGTGGCGGACTGCTGATTCAGGGCAAAATCGGCGATAAGGACTTCTGTACCGACGCGGATTGGAAAGGCAAAAAATTCGCCTACGAATACAATGCGTTCACGGGATTCTTCAACAACTTGAATTTCCGTCTGAGCGAGAGGGGAAGCGACATCCGCGGCGAAAATTATTTCGAGTTTTGGAATCCCGATTATTCAACGGACGATTGGAGCAACGTCGTCGTCCTTTCGCAAGAGGAAAGCAAATGCTTCGGCAAAAGTTTTCTCAATCCGCTGCCCTTGAAGTATGCGGACGACGTTGTCGAATTTGAAATCGAGCAAAACAAAACTTTTTCTAAGAGAACGACTCTGCGTTTCGATTTGGGCATAAATACGCAGTTCTGTCCGTATTTCGAATTCGTTTCGGACAAGGACGGCAGAAAAATCACCTATTACACCGAAAATCGCAAACTTAATTACAAAAATAAATATACCGCCGTCAAGGGCGAAAACGAATTTACCGATTTTGCATGGCTGAGCGGCGAAACTCTCATCGTGACTTTCGACAAGGGCATCACTCTCAAAAGCGTCGGGTACAGGCGGACGGGATACAGAACGGACGCGCTCTACGACGATTTTTCCTGCTCGGACGAGGCGTTGAACACCCTTTGGCAAAAATCGATCAACACGTTGCTCATAACCATGCGCGACACATATATGGATTGTCCCGACAGAGAGCGCGCACAGTGGATCGGCGACGCGGTTATCGAAAGCGAAATGAGTTACTATTCGACGTCGCCGTCAAGCGCGGCGCTGTTCAAAAAGGCGATACTCTCGACATACGGCTGGGCGCATGTGGACGGAGTGATTCAAACCGTCGTTCCCGACGGCGTAGAGGCATACGAACTGCCCGTGCAGAACCTCGCTTTTTTGGTGGGTTGCACGGATTATGTCAGATACACGGGAGATACGTCGGTTGAGCCCATAATCCTCTCCATGGCAAAAGGCTATCTCAAACTTTGGGATATGAAAGACGGACTTATCGTCCACAGAAAAGGCTCTTGGGATTGGGGAGACTGGGGCACCAACGTCGATATGACAGTGCTTGAAAACGCATGGTACTATTACGCTCTGACGAAAATCGAGCCGCTTGCAACCGCTCTCGGCGAGCAAGAATTCTCGGATTTTTGTAAGGACAGAATGGCTTCAATCAAAACGGCGTTTGCACGTTTCTATTCGTCGGACGGGTATAAGAGCGGAAAGAAAGCCGACGACAGAGGCAACGCGATAGCGGTTTTGTCGGGATTGTACGACGAAACAAAATCCGAAGAGTTGGCGCAAATGCTGTTCTCAAAGAGAAACAGTTCTCCGTATATGGAAAAATATGTGGAGGAAGCGTTATGCGTTTTGGGTAGGGTCGACCTCGCTTTGACAAGAGCAAAGGAAAGATATTCGGATATGATAGGCGACGACTATACCACTCTTTGGGAATCGTGGGACAAAAACGTCGGAACAAAAAATCACGCTTGGTCGGGCGGCACTCTCTCGGTCATCTCGAAGTATGTGACGGGCATAAATCCCACGTCCGACGGATATGCGACTTATTCCGTCAAACCCGATTTTTCCTATTTGAGGGATTTTTGCCAGACGATTGAACCATTGCAAAACAAAAAAATCACCGTTGTTGCAACCGCTTTGGACGGAAATGAACAAAAAGTCGTCGTAACAACCGATCTCGACGGCGGTCAACTGATAATAAAAGGTCAAAACGTCGTCTTCAACAATGAGACTGTTGCGGCGGACGAAAGCGGATATTGCGTTCTTGAGTTGAAACAAGGCGAAAACGTATTGGAATTTACGATTGCATAGTCGCTTCAAACGATTCCGATTCTCGTTTTCTTGACTTTTATATAACTGTATAATAGAATACATAATAATAAATATTGAGGCGTTTTATGAAATACGTTGGCATTGACATCGGCGGTATGACCATAAAGGGCGGCATCGTCGACGAAAAGGGCAATATTCTCGCAAGAAAAGTCGTGGTTACATCCCCGGGAAAAGAGGACTATCTTATCGTGCAGGACATTGCAAATCTCATCGAAGATTTGACAAAGGATTGCAAAGACGAAATCGAGGGCGTCGGCATAGGTTGCCCCGGGTCTATTTACGACGAAAAGGGCATCGTGCGCTATTCGTGCAACATCAATTTCCGCAACACTCCGATGGCAAAAATGATTGCCGAAAAAACGCAGATTAAAAACGTAAAACTTTCAAACGACGCCAACTGCGCCGCACTCGGCGAAACGCTTTTCGGAGCGGGCGAGGGCGCGAAAAATTCCGTTATGGTTACGCTCGGCACGGGCGTAGGCACGGGCATAGTTGCCGACGGCAGACTTATTACGGGCAATCGCTCGGCAGGCGCGGAAGGCGGACATATAACTATCAATCTCGGCGGCGCAACTTGCGGCTGCGGAAAGAAAGGTTGTTTCGAGGCGTACGCTTCGGCAACCGCGCTTATGAATCAGATTCAATCCGCTTGCGAAAAACACCCCGACAGTTTGCTTGCAAAAGAGGTCGAGGAAAACGGCAACAGCGGCAAAATCGTGTTTGATTGCGCAAAAGAGGGAGATAAAGTGGCGATTGCGGTTGTCAAACGCTACATCAAGTACGTCGGCATAGGTCTCGTCAACTACGCCAACATCTTTGCGCCCGAAGTCATCATAGTGGGTGGCGGAATCTCGAATCAAGGCGACAACATCATCAAGCCTTTGCAAAGATACGTCTCGAGAAACAAGTACGGCGCGGAATATACGCCCAAAGTCAAAGTGGTTGCCGCAACTCTCAAAAACGATGCAGGGATAATCGGAGCTTCTGCTTTGTGCATGAATTAATAATGAATAATTAATAATTGCGGGCGGGGCGTTGCCCCACACCCCAAAAATAGTAAGAGTATTATTTGAATCTTAATAAAAACAACTACGATACGGCGATGCAAAATCAAGATTACAAACAAAAATATTTCGCTTTGCTCGGCGAGGTGGAAAAGCCTGCAAGATATGCAGGCGGCGAGTGGAATATCCCCGATATGAAAAAAAAGCGCAAGGGGGATATGGTCTTTTGTTTTCCCGAACTTTACGAAATCGGTATGTGCAATCTTGGCTTTGCGATTTTGTAC
>CAVKUX010000087.1:3956-8015 GCA_963659595.1 Anaeroplasmataceae bacterium
TTTGTACGATATAGTCAACAAAACAGACGGTTACGTCGCAGAGCGTTGCTATGCGCCTGCGCCCGATTTTGCGCAAAAACTCAAAGAAAACAACATTCCGCTCTTGTCGCTCGAAACCAAAAAACCGCTCAAAGAATTTACCGTCGTAGGCTTTTCGGTGGGATTCGAACTTTTGTACACCAACGTTTTGTATATGCTGGATTTGGCGCAGATTCCGTTCAGAGCCAAAGACCGTGACGATTCCTATCCTATTTTGCTCGCGGGCGGACCTTGCTCGGTCAATCCCGAACCGTTTGCGGACTTTTTCGATATAATTCTCGTGGGCGAGGGCGAAAACGCCGATATTGCGATACTCAAAGTCGTTGCGGAAGGCAGAGAGCAAGGTCTTTCCAAAGCGGAAATTCTCAAAAAAGTCAAGGGTATGGAAGGCGCGTACGTCCCGTCGTTGCATAAAGACGGCGAAAAGGTCGTAAAAGCCGTCGTGCAAGACTTTGAAAACGCCGAATATCCCACTCGTCCGCTCGTTGCGAACATAGAGGCCGTTCACGACAGAGCCACACTCGAACTTTATCGCGGTTGCGCAAGCGGTTGCAGATTCTGTCAGGCAGGATTTTGGTATCGCCCCATAAGAGAGCGTAGCGCAAAACGTTGCGCACAGATTGCAAAAGAGATGGTGGAAAGCACCGGCTTTAACGAAATATCTCTTTGCTCGCTGTCTACGAGCGACTATACGGGGCTTGAAGACCTCGAAAACGAACTTGGCGAATACTGCAAACAAAAGCGCATAAATCTCGCGCTTCCGAGTTTGAGAATAAGCAGTTTCAAGCCCGATATGGCAAACAATTCGAGAAGAAGTTCGCTTACGTTCGCGCCCGAAGCGGGTACGCAAAGGTTGCGTAACGTCATAAACAAGAACGTCACCGAAGAAGAAATAGACAAGATTTCCGTTGCGTTCGAGGCGGGGTACGACAGCATAAAACTCTATTTTATGATGGGACTTCCCACAGAAACGGACGAGGATATTCGAGGCATTGCTCAAATTTGCAATCGCCTTAAACAACTGTACTGGCAAAAACGCTCGAAAAGAGGTTTGAGCATATCCGTAAGTTGCGCGGTGTTTATTCCAAAGCCGTGCACGCCTTTCCAATGGGAAGCGCAAATCTCTATGGACGAGATGAAGCGCAAGCAAAACTATCTCAGAGGACTTTTGCGCGAAATAAAGGGCGTTACGTTCTCGTGGCACGGCGCGGAAACGTCAGTACTCGAAGCGGCATTGGCAAGAGGCGACAAAAAGCAATCTTACGTCATCGAACGCGCATACGAACTCGGCGCGAAATTCGACGGGTGGAGCGAGCATTTCAAGTGGGACGTTTGGCAAAAAGCGTTTGCCGATTGCGGACTCAAAATGGAAGACTACTACGGCGCGATTCCGCTCGATAGAACTTTGCCGTGGGAATTTATAGATTCGGGCGTAAGCAAATCGTATTTGCTCAGACAGCGCGAACTCGCATATGAGGCTGTGACCACCAAAAACTGCCGCGAAGGCTGCAACGGTTGCGGCGCGAACAGACTGGGAAGGTGTACGATATGATTGTGCTAAAATACCAAAAAGCGGGCAGTATATGTTTCATATCCCACATCGACCTTTTGAGGCATATGGACAGAATTATTCGCAGGGGTAAAATCGTGGTGAACTACTCGCAAGGGTTCAATCCGCACCCCTTGATGTACTTTTCGCCGCCACTGTCTCTGGGCGTTTCGTCGAGGGCGGAATATCTTACGCTCGACTGCGATATGCAAAAGGAAGAAGTGCTTGAAAAGTTCAACGGCGCAGTGCCCGACGACCTTAAAGCAAGCAAGGTTTTCGCGTCCGAAAAGAATCCAAATCTGCAAGCGAAAGTCGTGTGCGCGGACTTTGCGTTCGACACGCCGTACAAACCTGTCGATGTTGACGGCAAATTCGAGATAAGTTATCAAAAGAAAGGCGAAATTGTCACCGAAAACGTTGCGGACAAGATATATTCGTTCTTTGAAAAAGACGGTAAGTTTGTCGCTCGTCTTGCGTCGGGAAGCGTCAATCTTCGCCCCGACAGAATCCTCGAAAAACTCAATTCCGCGCTCGGCGTGGATTTGAAACTTTGCGATATAGAAAAAATCGCGCAATACGTCGACGTTGACGGCAAACTTGTCGACGTGGACGAATATTTGCAAAAATAAGAAACGGACTTGCTAAATTGGACATAGTTCGTTTTTGCGTTTTTGCGCTCTGAAAAGATTACATTTTTTAGGAATATATAGCAATGAAACAACTCATCCTCGACTACACGCCGTATTGTACGCGCGCGGCTATAGTCGAAAACGGAAAATTAGAGGACTTTTCCGTCGAGCGCGCACATTTCAGAGGTATCGTAGGCAACATCTACAAGGGCAAGGTCGAAAACGTCATATGCGGTATGCAGGCGGCTTTCGTCAATATCGGCGAGGAGCGCAACGGCTTTTTGTACACAGGCGACTCGCTCGTCGACAGCAGAGGATTCGAGGGCGGCGATATGCCCAAAGGCAAGTTGTTCAACGTGTCGCAGGGCGACGTGATTATGTGCCAAGCGGTCAAAGAACCTTTCGGGCAAAAGGGTGCAAGGCTCACGACGGACGTGACGATCCCGGGGTACTTCCTTGTGTTGATTCCTCTATCGACGTTTGTCGGCGTGTCGAGAAAAATCGAGGACGGCAAAAGACGCGATTATCTCGAACAGTACGTTTCGTCGATTTGTCCCGAGGGTATGGGTTTTATCATCCGCACCGCCGCAAAAAAAGCGAGCGACGAGGATTTGACAAGCGAAATGGAAACCCTCAAAGAGCGTTGGGAACAAATCCGCAAAGACTACGCAAACGCGAAAGAATCGACGTTGGTCTTTGAAGAAGCGAGTTTGTTTGAACGCGCTATGCGCGAAACTATGCACGAGGACGTCGACGAAGTCGTGGTGAACGACAGGCAGATTCAACAAAAACTCGACGGACACATAGGCAAACCCGTGTTGTTTTACGAGGGCGAGCGCAACATAATGAAACACTACGGCGTTTCGTCGCAGATAAATCACCTTTGCGACAGAAAAGTCGTTATGCCAAACGGCGCGTATCTGGTCATCGACAAGACGGAAGCGTTGACCGTCATCGACGTAAACACGGGCAAATTCGTTGGCACGAGCCACCTCGAAGATACGGTTTTCAAAACCAATCTTGCGGCGGCGGAATGTATCGCTTTGCAACTGCGCATACGCAATATAAGCGGAATCGTCATAATCGACTTTATCGATATGACGTCGGACGAACATCGTCAACGCGTTCTCGAAACGCTCAAAGAGGCATTGAAACGCGACAGAATGAAAACTTCGACGGTCGGTTTCACATCGCTCGGACTCGTCGAACTCACGAGAAAAAAGACGCGCTTGCCGCTTGACGAATTTATGCTTCAACCGTGCAAGGACTGCGCTGGCGGTTTCGTCATCAGCGACGCGCAACTTGCGTTTATGCTTCGCGACGACCTCGTCGATTTCATTATCGAGCAAAAGTGCGACACGGTTTACGTCGGCGCGCATAAAGACGTTTTCGATATGGTTTTTGAAAGCGGAATTATGAATCGTCAACTTGAAAACGCGTGGAAGAACAAGCAAATATACTTTTTTGCGGATAACGGTCTTGCGCGTGAAAAGTGGTCGATTTCGCAAGAAAAACCCGACGGTCGCAACGGCTATGTGAGGGTTCTTGCTAAATAAAGCGCAATCGAATTGCGAAAACTTATTCAAGGCGTACTTATACACGGTATGTGCAATTTCGCAGACGAGATAAAAACCACCGTCCGCGAACTTGTAGAGCGGACTTTCTAACGAACACTCATTCGAAGCGTACTTATTAACGGAATGTGCGACTTCGCAGACGGAACACGAGCCGCAAGGCGGCGACCCTATGAGCGCCGAACTTGACGGATAGTACAAGCGACTGCGCCGTTTGTTGGCCACTGCCTGGCGCACAAAGCGCAGTGGCATAATGAGAGAAATGCCC
>CAVKUX010000088.1:0-7885 GCA_963659595.1 Anaeroplasmataceae bacterium
GTCCTGTGAACAAGAAGAAGTCAATTGTCGTCTTGTGTATAGTGAGTGTATTTATCATTCTTATGGCTGTGTTTGCCGTGGTTTCCTTCCCGATCGCAGGCACGGTTTACGATTACACGGGCTATGCAAAGACAATCAAACTCGGTTTAGATATGTCGGGCGGTGTGTCCGCTGTCTTTAAGGTCGCAAACGACGATGCGGGCAATTTCGACACCCGCGTGAGCGGTACGATAAGTTCGCTTCAAAGTCTGCTCGTTTCCAAAGGTTACACCGAAGCGACGGTCACAAAAGGCACGTCGAGTGACAACAGCACCACAATCCGCGTCGAAATTCCCGACGTTGACGATCCTGCAAGAGTGCTCGAACTTATCGGTCGTCCCGCTTCGCTTTACTTCACCCTTACCGATCTCGGCAGCGAAGCAAGCAACGCGGATCTCGAAAAGGAAGCGTTCCTCAACGGTCGAGACCACCTCGAAAACGCCTACGTCACAACTTCGGACAGCGGCGACTATGCGATAGGGTTGAAGTTCAACACCGAAGGCGCAAAGATTTTCGGTGAAATCACTTCCGCAAACGTCGGCAAAACGACCTACATCTACGTCGGCGGACAAAAGATTATGTCGCCCTCGATCAACGCGGCAATCACCAACGGCTCGGCAATCATCACCGGCAACTACACATATCAATCCGCTTACGAATACGCAACCAAACTTCAATCGGGCACGTTCGGCGTTACGCTGCAACTTGCCGAAGTCAGAAGCATCTCCGCAACGCTCGGTGAAAACTCCATTCGCGTCGCGCTCATCGCAGGCGCTGTCGGCGTTGCGCTCATCTTCATCTTTATGGCGTGCGTGTATCGCGGTCTCGGTCTTGCGGCAGACATCTCGCTTTGCGTGTACATCGTGCTTCTCATCTGGTTCTGCGCAGTGCTTCCGTGGGTGCAACTCACTCTGCCGGGCATCGCAGGTATTTTGCTCTCGATCGGTATGGCAGTCGACGCAAACGTCATCATCTTCGAGAGGGTGAAGGACGAATACAAACATTCGACAAAGCCCATTGCGACTTGCATAAAGATCGGTTTCAAACGCTCGACCGGCGCAATCGTCGACGGTCAGGTCACGACGCTCATCGGCGCAATCGTGCTTTGGATTCTCGGCTCGGCTTCAATCGTGGGCTTCGCCGTGACGCTCTTTATCGGTATCATTCTCTCCTTGTTCTGCTCGCTCTTCGTCACAAGACTCGTTCTCAAAGCGTTTATGCCGCTCAACAGCACAAGCGAGAAATTCTACGCTTTGAAACGCGCAAAGGAGGACGAGAACAACGATTCCGTCCCCGCGCAAATTGCAAAGGAGGAGGCATAATATGAAAAACAGTAACTTCCGCAATCTTTGCAAAAACTACAGCGTTTGCAAAAACGCGAAATATGCCGCAATCATTCCGTTTGTCATCGTGCTTGCCGCAGTCATCGTGATTGTCGCAATCGGCTCGACAACGGGCAGTTACTCGGACGCAGTCGGCATCGGCATCGACTTCGAGGGCGGTACTATTCTCACCGTTACGCTCGGCGAGGAAATCCTCAACGACAAGGTTTACGAGGACAAGAGCGCCGAACTCAAAGGCGTCATCGAAGGCGTTGAGGTCGACGGTCAACACGTCGTCGTGAGTTATATGCAACGTCAGGAAGCAAACGACAAGAACAAAACCGCAATCGTGTTCAGATACAAGAACGTATTCAACGACGACGCGAAAATCAACACTATGAACGAAGCGATAAGAAAGGCGGTTGACGACAAGGTCGATCCCAACGTTTCGCTCACAGACGCAAACAAGATAACGTACGAATCAATCGGCGCAACCGCCGCTGCGGACTTGCTCTCGAAAGCATGTATCGCTCTTGCGGTTTCAATCGCTTTGATCCTTGTGTACATCATGATTCGCTTCACGTTTACAAGCGCAATCGCGGCTGTCATCGCATTGCTTCACGACGTTGTGGTTATGTTTGCTCTCACCGTCATCTGCAGAGTGCAAATCAACAGTTCCTACGTCGCGGCTATGATAACCATCGTTGCTTACTCCATCAACAACACAATCGTTATCTTCGACCGCTGCCGTGAAACAATCAAACCGCTCAAAGGTCAAAAGGATATCGACTACAAGGGTATCGGCGATATGACAGTGCGCTCCTCGCTCACTCGTACCGTGTATTCCACTCTCACCACCATGGTTACAATCATCTTCCTCGCAATCCTCGGAAGTGACACCATAAGAGAGTTCTGCGTGCCTATCATTCTCGGCTTGATTGCAGGTTTGTTCTCTGCGCTCAACCTCGCAACGCCGCTGTGGGCTGCGCTCAGCATCTCGCTTGACAAGACCAAAGCGAAGTATGCAAAACGCAATTCCGTGTCCTACGACAAGAAGGAAGACGAAGATTCGGATATCATCGTCTTCGAGGACGGGGAACAGACGGTCAGACCGCAAGTCAAACAGGCGGGTCAGCAAAAGCAAAAACAAAACGTCGTCTACAAATATTCGAAGAAGAACACGACGTTCAAAAAGAAAAAATAATCGATGGCTGCGCCCTCACAAAGGTGAGGGCGTAGTTTTATGAAGCGGTATGAGATACGTCGTAAAAACACCTCGTTTTCAACTTTCAAACGAGCAAGTCGAACTTGCAAAGCGTCTTGGAATTTCCCAGGACTTTTTGCGTTTGTTGCTCGGTAGGGGAATGAGCGAGGATAGCCTTTTCGACTATCTTCATCCGTCTCTTGACAAACTGTCCTCGCCATATGAGATCGACGGAATGAAAGAGGCGGTCGAGCGCATAAAAAAAGCGATTGCAAACAAGGAAAAAGTGCTTATTTACGGCGACTACGACTGCGACGGCATTTGCGCCATTTCAACGCTTATGCTGTATCTTCGCGACAAACTCGACGTGTTTTATTTCATTCCCGACCGCAACAAGGACGGCTACGGAATAAGCGTCGATACGCTTGAAAGAATACTCGCTTACCACTCGCCGAAACTCGTCATCACAGTCGATACCGGCATTACGGCGGTTGACGAAGTGGAATTTTTGAAGTCGAAAGGAATCGACACCATCGTCACCGACCACCACGAGCCGCAGGAGAAAATCCCCGATTGTATCGTGGTTGACCCAAAAGTCGCAAGAAAAGGCTTCTTCGACCTCTGCGGCGCAGGAGTTGCGCTCAAACTCGTTGGGGCTTTGGGCGGCAGAGAAGAGGCGAACAAGTATCTCGATATAGTGGCTATCGCGACGATTGCGGACGTCGTTCCCCTCAAAAACGACAACAGAATCATTGCGTATTACGGATTGAAACAGATCACGAAATCTCCTCGCAAGGGCGTGAAAATGCTCCTCAATCAGGAAAGCGTTTCCGCACAAGACGTTATGTTCCGCCTCGCGCCGAGAATGAACGCCGCAGGCAGGCTCAATTCGGCAATGAAAGTCGTGGGACTTTTCCTCGAAACAGACTATTTCCTTTTGAGAACGCTCACCGACGAACTTGCAAGGGATAACGCCCAAAGGCAGGAACTTTGCGAAAAGGCGGTTGAAAGCGCAAAAGCGCAACTTGCAGGCACAAATTTCAATGACGTCGGAATAATCGTGCTTAAAAACAACGAATGGGAAGCAGGCATTCTCGGTATTGCATGCGCAAGGCTCGTTGAAGAATTCAAACGTCCGACTATTTTGTTTGCCCGCACGGACGAAGGCGAACTTCGAGGGTCTGCTCGTTCAATTCCGCAAGTGAATATATTCGAGTTGCTCTGCTCGCTGTCCGAATACTTTACGGGATTCGGCGGTCACGCTCAGGCAGCCGGCATTTCGATGAACGAGGATAAGTTTGACGATTTCGTAAAGGCAGCGAATAAATCCTTGCTCGATATGCACGGCAAAATCGACTTTACGCACGAGATAAATTGCGAGATGGAATTGCCTTTCGACATGGACTTTCTGTCCTTTGCAAAGGAACTCGAACTGTTGGAGCCGACGGGCTATCAGAATCCGCGCCCGACTTTCCTCGTGAGAGCGCAAGGACTTCGATTTGACAGAATCGGCTTTTCGCAACACGTCAAATACGTCGCGCAAAACATCGAACTTATGGGATTTTCAAAATTCGCGCCCTGCCTTGCCGCAAAGACGGGCAGAGTGGATTTTGAGATTTCGCTCGACATAAACGCTTTCCAGAACAGAGAATCCGCGCAAGGTATCATTCAGACTTTGCAATTCGAGGACATCGACATAGATGCCGATGAGGCGATAAGAATGAATTTGCACCAACTCGATTGCGAGGGAAGTGCGAAGATTCCGCCAACAACGGTGAAAAAAGTCGAGGAATGGCTCAAAAAGCCGTTCGGCACGGCAATCGTGTGTTTTTCGCACGATGAATACGACAACTTGTGCAGTGCAAGCGAAATGATAAAGTCGCTTCCCGTTCTCGTTGCGACCCCTCGTTGCTTAAATCCCGAAAACTGCGTGGTGCTGTGTCCTGCAGAGTGTTTCGAATTTTCCTTCTACAATCGCATCATCGTTGCCGGACATCCGCTTTGCGAGGGGTATCTTGCAAAACTTCAAAAGGAATCGAGCGAGATGTACGCTTTAGGAGAGTGCTCGCCGAAGCCGATTTCAATAAGCAAAGACGTGCTTCGTAAGGTGTACAAAGAGATTGTCAACGTATCTCGTCGCACGCCCAAAATGGCAAGTCCGCACAAGATGTACGCTATGGTGTGCTCGGGATACAAAACGAGCGAAAGCACGTTTATGCTCGCTCTCAAAATTTTCGACCAACTCGGCACGGTGCGCATAAACGACAAAGGGTATGCCGAAATATCGGCAAAATCCGTCAACCTCGACGACAGCATTGCATATCGCAACGTTTCAAAGGCATAAAACAGAAATATTTTTTGCTCTTTGCGGCGTTTGGGCGTATTGCAATGTTTTGTTTTATAAAGTATAATAATATAAATTGCCGCAAAAAAACGATGCGGTTGCGCGTATGCGCGACGTATCGTATGGTTCAATCAAGAAAAATATGGACGAATTGCTTGTAAAACTCAGAAAAACCTATCCGACGAATTATGCGGAAATTAAAAAAGCGCATGATTTTGCAGAGGAAGCCCACCGCGGACAAAAGAGAAGTTCGGGGGAGGATTACTTTATCCACCCATGCGCCGTCGTGGAAATTCTTGCGGATTTCGGCTTTGACTCATCAACGGTCATAGCCGCGTTTTTGCATGACGTTTTGGAAGATACGTCCGTAACTTACGACCAACTCAAAGAGAATTTCGGCGACGAGATTTGCGAACTCGTCGAGGGCGTAACCAAACTCGACAAACTGCAATTTGTCAACAGAGAAGAAGCGCAGGCGGAAAATTTCAGAAAGATTTTTGTCGCTATGGCAAAGGATTTGCGAGTGATAATCATCAAACTCGCCGACCGCTTGCACAATATGCGCTCGCTTCAATATTTGCCCGAAGAAAAGCAAAAACGCATAGCAAAAGAGACTCTCGACATCTATGCGCCGCTTGCGGGCAGACTGGGTATCTCGTTCTTCAAATGCGAACTCGAAGACCTTGCGATGAAATATCTGCTTCCGACAGAGTATAAGTACATCGCGGAAAACGTCGCGAGAAAAAAATCCGAAAGGCAAGGCTTTTTGGACGCTATTTGCAAGCAAATCGAGGCAAAACTCAAAGAAATGGGCATACACGGCGAAGTGAACGGCAGACCCAAACACTTCTATTCCGTGTACAAAAAAATGCACAATCTGCATATCGATATAGACCAGATTTACGACCTTTTGGCGGTGCGTATCATCGTCGATTCCGTCAAGGACTGCTACACAATGCTCGGCGAAATCCATACGATGTGGAAGCCTATGCCCGGTCGCTTTAAGGACTATATCGCAATGCCCAAAGCAAACAACTATCAGTCCTTGCACACGACTGTCGTCACGCCGTTCAACGAAACGTTCGAGATTCAAATCCGCACTTACGAAATGCACAAAGTGGCGGAATACGGCGTTGCGGCGCACTGGAAGTACAAAGAGGGTACGACTGGCAAGGACAGCGAACTCGACAGCAAGGTGCGTTGGCTTCGCGAAGTTATGGACGCGCAAAAGGACATCGACGGCGCAAAAGAGTTTATGGACGCCGTCAAAATCAACGTGTTCGACGACGAAGTGTTCGTGTTCACGCCAAAGGGCGACGTTTTCGACTTGCCCGTAGGCTCGACACCTCTCGACCTTGCGTATAAAATTCACTCTGCAATCGGCAACAAATGTATCGGCGCAAAAGTGAACAAGCGTATGGTGCCGTTTTCCACCAAACTTCAAAACGGCGACATCGTCGAAATCCTCACGTCCAACGCCTCGAAAGGTCCGAGCCTCGACTGGCTCAAATACGTTCATACCGCTTCGGCGCGCTCTAAAATCCGCGCTTACTTCAAGAAAGAGAAGAAGGACGAAAACATCGCAAGAGGCAAGGAAATGCTCGAAAAAGAGGCGAAACGCAGAGGCTACGCGCTTGCGGACATCTTCACGCCCGACATTCTTTCAAGCATACTTCAACGTCACGCTATGAGCAGTGAGGACGATTTGTACGCCGCCGTCGGATTCGGCGGTATCACGACGAGTCAGGTTCTCACCAAGATTATTCAGGACTTCAAAAAAGAGGACCATTCCGCTCAAATCGCCGACGCGACTTTGTCCATAACCGAGCAAAAACCGAGAAAGCACTCAAAGAGCGGCGTTTTGGTCAACGGCAACGCAAACTTTACCGTGCGTATGGCGCAATGCTGTTCGCCCGTCCCGGGTGACGAAATCGTCGGATATATCTCGCGCGGCAGAGGCGTTTCCATTCACAGAAAAGACTGCCCGAACGTCAAGGGTATGGAAGACGAAAGACTTATTCAAGCGAGTTGGGACAGCGACGGCGAGGAAAGATTCAACGCAACGCTCACCATTATGTGCGAGAATAAGGGCGGCTTGCTTGCAACCATAACCGCGCATATCGCAAACGCAAGGCTCGGCATTACGGCGGCAAACGTCAGAGTGGACGAAAAGGCGGGCATTGCGGAAGTTATCGTCACCGTTCAAATCTCGAAAGCGAGCGAACTTGAAGAACTCGTAAGACAAATCAAAAATATCGAGGGCGTAATAGAGGTGAGAAGATGACTTCTCAAAAGTATTTTCACCTTTACACAGGACCTCTTGACGTAAACACGTATATCGTCATAAACGGCAACGTCGGCTTCGTGGTAGACCCCGGCGGCGACGCGCAAGAGATATATTCGATTTTTCAAAAACAAAAGGCGAAACTCGAGGCGATTTTGCTCACGCACGCGCATTTCGACCATATAGGCGGCGTTGCGGAACTTTGCAGAATCGCAAGCAAGGGCGAGGACGGAAAAGAGAATCCGCAAAACGCGCCCACCGTGTTTTTGCACAAGGACGAACTCGAAAAAATCGGTTCGTACAAAAATATGGGCTTTTCGATGAACGCAAACCCCGAAAAGTTCGTCCCCGACATACTTTTGAAGGGCGGCGAAACCTTGAAAATCGCGGGTCTCGACGTCAAAGTCATACATACGCCGGGTCACGCAAAGGGAAGCGTTTGCTACGTCGTATCCGACAAGATTTTCGTCGGCGACACGCTGTTCTTTATGTCGTACGGGCGTACGGATTTCTACGACGGAAACGCAAAAGACCTCAAAAATTCCATTGTGAACAAACTGTTTGCTCTAAAAGGAAACTACACGGTTTTGCCGGGACACGGCGAGCCTACGACCCTCGATTTCGAGAGAGTGAACAACCCCGTACTTGAAAAAGAATCCGCGCATATAAATGCCGATTGACCCGAATAGATG
>CAVKUX010000089.1:0-3399 GCA_963659595.1 Anaeroplasmataceae bacterium
ACGCTACGCTCTGAATGACGACGTGGGCGATTGACTCTGCCGCAACGCCGTTTGAGCAATGGGTCGCCGCCTTGCGGCTCGTGTTCCGTCTGCGAATAGGCACATTCCGTTTATAAGTGCACTTAAAACAAGTGAATGTTCACCGAATCAAGTGCAATTCATTCAAAAAACGAAGCATCACCGAATGAGAAGAAGCGGTATCTCTGTTTTACGGCTTCGTTGTATATTTCAAGTGTTTTTTCTCTGCCGACAAACGCCGATACGAGCATAATCAGCGTGCTTTCGGGCAAGTGGAAATTGGTTATAAGTCCTTTTACGCACTTAAACTTGTATCCCGGGTATATAAAAATGCTCGTGTCGCCTTTTTGGGCGCGGACGTAGCCGTTTTCGTCGGCGACCGTTTCGAGTGTGCGAACGCTCGTCGTTCCCACGCATATGACCCTTCTGCCCTCTCGTATCGCTGAATTGATTTTTTCGGCGTTTTCCTCGTCTATTTCGTAATACTCGGTGTGCATTTCGTGTTCGAGGATATTGTCCTCTTTGACGGGTCTGAACGTACCCAAACCGATATGCAACAGCACCGTTGCGAAATCAACGCCCATATCCCTTATTTTCTGCATAAGTTCGGGCGTGAAATGAAGTCCCGCGGTCGGTGCGGCGGCAGAGCCTTCGATTTTGCTGTACACGGTTTGGTATCTTTCCTTGTCTTGCAACTTCTCTTTTATGTACGGCGGAAGCGGCATATTGCCCACTCTGTCGAGAATATCCTCGAACACGCCGTCGAACTTAAATTCTATCGTGCGCGCACCGTACTCGCCTATCTCGGTGACGACTGCGCTGAGTTCGTCGCAAAAGTGAATAACCGAGCCGAGCCGAGCCTTTCTTGCAGGCTTCATTATTGTTTCCCAATGCGTATAGTCCTTGCGTTTCAAGAGCAAAACTTCGAGTACGCTCTCGTGATTTTCAATATGTCCGAAAATGCGCGCAGGGATAACTCTCGTGTTGTTTATGACGAGCAAATCGCCCTTTTTGAGGAAGGACGGCAAGTCGTAAAAATGCTTGTGTCGAATCTCGTCCGTTTGACGATTATACACCAAAAGTCGCGAGTGGTCGCGAGGTTCGATGGGCGTTTGCGCGATTAATTCTTCGGGCAATTCGTAGAAGAAATCGTGCGTTTTAAGCGTTGTGTTTTCTTGCATAAGTTGATTGTTTTATATTTGCGTTCCGCTCGCTCGCCGTGTGCGACGAGCGAGCGGATTGTAAATGAATTTTATTTGTTATACTCACGCTTTAAGTGCTCGTATGCGTTTTGGGTGCAAACTCTGCCTCTCGGCGTGCGGCTGATAAAGCCGAGTTGAATCAAGAACGGTTCTACTACATCCTCGATGGTGCTCGCTTCTTCGCCCGTTGCCGCCGCAAGAGTTTCCAATCCCACAGGACCGCCGCCGAATTTGTCGATTATAGCCTCTATAACCGTGCGGTCGGTGATGTCCAAGCCGAGTTCGTCAACATCCATAAGCGTAAGTGCTTTCCTTGTGATATCGAGCGTAATTCTGTCGAGTTTTTCGTACTCTGCAAAGTCGCGGACGCGGCGCAAAAGTCTGTTTGCGATACGCGGCGTACCTCTTGAACGCTTCGCGATTTCGAGGGCGGCAGTGTCGTCGATTGCTATGCCGAGAATACCGCTCGAACGCATAACGATTCGTTTGAGTTCCTCGTCCGTGTACATTTCGAGGCGAAGCGACATTCCGAAACGGTCACGCAACGGACTTGAAAGCATACCCGCCCTTGTCGTTGCGCCTATGAGCGTAAAGCGTTTGAGCGGAATGCGAATACTTCTCGCCATAGGACCGGTGCCCGTCACGAGGTCGAGCGAAAAATCTTCCATGGCTGGATAAAGCACTTCTTCGATGTTGCGGTTGAGCCTGTGTATCTCGTCGATAAACAGCACGTCGCCCTTTTCGAGGTTGGTCAAAAGAGCCGCAAGGTCGGCTGCCTTTTCGATGGCAGGACCGCTCGTCACTCTGATTTGCGAGCCGAGTTCCCCTGCGATGACGTGCGCAAGGGTCGTTTTGCCGAGCCCCGGAGGACCATAAAGCAAAACGTGGTCGAGAGCGTCGTTTCTTGCCTTTGCCGCAGAAATGAACACTTCGAGATTCTTTTTGATTTTGGCTTGACCGACGTATTCGTCCATCGTATGCGGACGGAGGCTGTTTTCCTGCTCGTCCTCCTCGATGGTGAGCGAACTCACGACGCGATTGTCTACGTCGAAATCTTGATTTTCTTTTAAGAATTGAGATTTGATCATATATGCACCTTTATGGTGGTTATTGGCTTCTATCAAAGCGACGATATCGCCTTTGGCGATTATATCCTCGCCATGCTCGGTTGATATCCTCACTGTGCTCGGATGATATCCAAACTACGTTTGGGTTACGGAATATTTGAATACCTATTCGGGTGTGGGTGCCCCACCCAATCGTCATTGCGAGGCGCGACATAGGTCGCAACGTGGCAATCAAGGCAACAGCCGCATTCCGCTACGCTTGATTCCTACGTCGCAACGATGTTGCTCCTCTGAATGACAAGCGCACTTTGTGCGCAGGATGAGGATTTGAATCTTCCACAACCCAAACGGAGTTTGGATATCATCGTGCAAAATGCACGATATCATCACGAAGTGATATCATCGCCGCAGACGATATCATTCTTTTACCTCAACTGCGGCAGCGCAGCAATATCACTCTCGCAAAGCGAGAATATCACTGTGTCGCAGACACAATATCACTGCACGAAGCGCAATATCGCTGCGGCGTTTCAGCCGAGTTGTTTCAGACAGTACGAAATGATGTTTTCAACGCCTTTTACAACTTTGCTCGCTTCGGTTGCGGCACGCACCGCTTCAGTCTTTGTAAGCCCCAAACTTTCAAGCGCAAACACAGCGTCCGTTATGTCGTCGCCAGTGACCGCGTCTTGATGATTGTCGAAAAGCGTGATGTCGTCCGCCGCCTGCTCGCGCAAATTGAGCACGATGAGTTCAGCCGTCTTTTTGCCCAGTCCTTTGATTTTGCAAAGAGTTTTGACATCGCCGCTTGCGATTGCCACGGTGAGCGTTTTGAGGTCGTAACCGCCGAGAATCTGCATCGCGAGTTTTGGACCTATGCCGCTGATTTCGATGAGGCGCATAAACAGCCTTTTTTCGTCCATACGAGAAAAACCGTACAGCGACATTTCGTCTTCGCGGACGTACAGATACGTGTAAACTTTCGTTATTTCACCGACTGCGATGTCCGAAAGCGTGTTTCCGCTCACGCCGAGTTCGTAGCCTATGCCGTTGTTGTCAACGACAATGGACGTAAAAGTTTTGTCAACGATTTTGCCTTGTATATAGTTGTACAT
>CAVKUX010000089.1:3409-7812 GCA_963659595.1 Anaeroplasmataceae bacterium
GTTGTACATATTTCACCTTATCGTGAGTTGTTTTTTGAAGAAGCGGCGAGGTTATTGAACCTTAAAATTGCCCGCGATACGGCTCGTTTGAGCGTGGCATATGGCAACCGCCAAAGCGTCCGCAGCGTCGTCGGGGCGAGGCACGCTTTTGAGTTTGAGAAGCACTTGCACCATATGTTGCATTTGGATTTTGTCTGCGCCGCCGTAACCCGTGACCGCTTGCTTAATCTGATTCGGCGTATACTCGTACACTTCCTTTCCGAGCGACTTCACCGCCGTGAGTAAAATCACGCCGCGCGCTTCGGCAACGGGTATACCCGTGGTGATGTTCTTTGAGAAAAACAGTTCCTCGATAGACACGTTGTCGGGCTTGTAGGTCTGGATAAGTTCCTTCACGCCGTCTTCGAGTTGTTGCAGCCTTTGAGGCAAAGTGCATTCTTTGGGCGTGGTGACAACGCCGTAGTCGATTACGGAATAGTTGCCATTCAGCGAGTTTATCACCCCGTATCCCATCGTCGCAAGACCCGGGTCGATGCCCAAAATCACCATATTTTCACCTTTGCATCGCGCTTTTTGTTGCTATTTTTTTGTATTTTTTACCTTATTTTTTATTTCGTTACAATCGAATTTTCGTTGGTTTCGTCAAATACGAGCGTAGCGTTTGCAAGCGGCAAAGTGCCGACTTTGTCGAGTTTTTCTCTGCTCTTTACGTTGCGGCTTCCGCACTTCAAAACGTAGCCGTCCGTCGCTCCGAAAATGTGTTCGACTTTCTCTTTTCTGTCGCCGAAAACGTCGTATTTGTCGCTTCTCCAGCCTATATACACGTCCTTTCCGACGTACGAATCGGCGATTTTTCCGACGAGATGACGAAGGCTGATTTCGTATCCGTCCTCTGTCGTCGCAAAGAGTTTGCCGTCCTCAAATGCGAGTTTCGCCTTTTCAAAAGCGTAGTCTTTGTCGAACGCTTGCGCCGCCCAAATATTATCGGGGGTTGCGCATATCTGCTCGTACGTTCCTATCTGCTTTATCTGCCGATAGTGCATAACGACGATTCGGTCGGCAATCGAAATTGCCTCTTTATAGTCGCGCGTTGAGAAAATCACGCACTTGCCCTCTTTTGCAAAATCTTGCAAAGCGGGCGCGACTTCTTGCCATAAAACCGCCGCTTCGTCCTTGTCCAAACCTTTGGTTATATCGTCGATAAGCACGACTTTGCAATCGCGCAAGAACAATCTTGCGATTGCGAGCCGCTTTTTGTCGATAAGCGAGAGTTTGCGCACCCTCGAATAGAGGGATGCGGTTATCCCCGCCCTATCTGCGCACGCCTTGACTTTTTGGTCGATAACGTCCTTGCTTACGCCTCTTATTTTCAAAGGATAGGCAAGATTGTAATAGCACGAGCGATTTGCAAACAACGCGAGGTCGTCAAAAACCATAACTACGTCGTCGGGCTTTTTTGCAAGCGGTTCGCCGTCGAAAAGGATTTCCCCTTCGAAGTCGGTTACGCCTGCCACAACCTTCAAAAACGTGGTTTTGCCGCTTCCGTCGTCGCCCAAAAGCGCGACGATTTCGCCGCTTTTTATCGTCATATCCGTCGAGGCAAGCACCCTTGCCCCGTACAGATACTGTTTGCTTATGCTCTTTAACTCAATCATTGTCAAATGATGTATTTTGCCGACTTTTTGGGCGCGTTTTCGAGTTCCTCTTTCTTTGCCTCGTAGCCCTTTCTGTCAAACATAGCGTAGGTTGCGTTCTTGCCTTCCTCTACGCCGGGTTGATTGAACGTGTCGATATTGAGCATCTTGCCGCAATACGCCGTTTCGAGTTGGAAGAACATAAGAAGTTGACCGATAGTGTTTGCGTTCACTTCATCGAGCATAATTGTGCGGTTCATATGTTTGGAGCGAGTGAGCGCGTATTCGGTCGCTTCCCTTTCGGTGTTGATAAGTTCGCCCATAGTGTGACCGCAAAGGAAGTTTACGTCCGCAAATTCTTCTGCGCCGTTTGCGATGACCACGTCGCCTCTGTACTTCTTCACGCCGATGAACGTGACGACCTTGTCGAACGGACCTTCGGTGTAAAGTTGCACTTGCGAGTGTTGATCGGTAACGCCCAAAGATTTGACGGGGGTTTGACCTTTATGCACTACGTTGCCGTCGAAATCCACCGCTTTGCCGAGACTCTCACCCCAGAGTTGGCAGTACCAGTCCGCCATAAGTTTGAGGCTGTCCGCATAAGGCATCATAACGGAAATGTTCTTGCCCTTTTGCTCCATAGCGATATATTGAAGCACCGCCGCCATAAGCGCGGGATTCTTGTATGGGTCGGACGAGTTGCACGCCTTGTCCATATCCGCCGCGCCTCTCAAAAGACCGATAATGTCTATGCCGAGCACTGCCGCGGGAAGAAGTCCGACGGGGCAAAGTTCGCTGAAACGACCGCCTACGCCGTCGGGTATGTAATAGGTTTTGAATCCCTCTTTCTTTGCGAGTTTGATGAGGTTGCCCTTGCTTTGAGAAGTGGTTGCGATGATGTGTTTTGCCCAGTCGTCGCCGCATCTCTTTTTCAAAATGTCGGTGATGATGAGATATTGGCTCATCGTTTCGCTCGTCGCGCCGCTCTTTGTGATGACGTTGAACATCGTCTTTTCAACGTCGATAACGTCCAAAAGCGCAAGCATACGTTCGGGGTCTACGTTGTCCTCGACGTAGAATTTCACGCCGCGCTTTTTTTGGTCGAGTTCGTTGTATCTGAAATGGCAAAGCGCGTTGAACACCGCCATAGGACCGAGCGCGCTTCCGCCGATCCCCAAAACCACGAAGTTTTCGTAATGCGCTCTCACTTCCGCCGCCGTGTAGATAATATCTCTTACGACTTCCTCTTGATTGTACGGAAGTTCCGCCCAACCCATCCAGCCTGTGCCGCGATTCTTCTCGAAGTACGCGTAACTGTCCTGCGCCCTGTCGAGAACGGACTCTATTTCTTTCTCGGTGATGCCTTGCTCGCCGATGGACGATTCCATCATATTGTTGAAATCAAACTTGATTTGCATAGCGTTTATGCCTCCAAAATGTTTTTAAGATATTGCACGGATTCCGCAATTTCGTCCACGGAATCGTAATTTCCTGCGTACTGCTCGATGATAAGCGGTCCGTCGTAGCCGATGTCTTTGAGCCTTGCCACGAGTTCTTTGAAGGGAAACTCGCCCTTGCCCACCATTGCGATTTTGCCGTCTTTTACGTCGCTGACGTGAACGTTCGTAAGATCACCGCCCATAACGTCGACGTACTCTCGCCAGTCGTAACCCGACTGCCTTGCCTGCTTGATGTCCAAAACGGTGCCGATACCGCTCGCATACGGCTTCATTTGCCTAAAAAATTCGGGCGAATCGAAAGTTGCCCAATGCACGTTTTCAAGGCAGAGTTTTATGCCGTACTCGTTTGCGATCCCGCCGAGTTTGGTCATACGCTCGCCCACGAACTTCGGGTCGATGTACACGCTTTGTTTCAATCTCGCCTGCGCATGGAAAGTGTAAGCTTTTGCGCCGAGCGTTTTTCCCGCCGACAGCACAGAGCGGAATATTTCTTCCGCGTCGTTATAAGTACGAGGCGCTTTGTTGAACAGTTGCGGCTCGAACTGCGTGTTGAGCGAGTGCACCGAATAAACGTCAAAATCGCCTTTGCGTTCTTTAAGAAGTTGCGCAAAGGCGGCTCTGTACTCGTAAAACGTGGTGAGGAACACCTCGCAAGTGTCCGCCCCTAAACGTTTAATGACCGAGAACGAGTCCTCGGTCAAAACTTTTGTAAAAAACGTTGCCGTCGATATGCCGACTTTCATTTATTCTTCTTCGCCCTCAACTTCTTCTTCGTAGACGTTGGGCGTACCCTTTTTGTCCTTGCCCCAAATGTCTTTTTGCTTTCTCATCTGTCCGAGCAGTTTTGGAATAACCTCGTCGAGATTGTCAAACGGAGAGCCGCTCAATGCGCTTGCACGATAGGATATGCCCTTGCTCGAAACAACCATATCCGTGGTGTAATCGCCGTTTTCGTAGGTCACGGTGAACTTAACTTCTGCGTTTTCGTCCTCAAAACGTCTTTCGAGTTTTGCGCACTTTTTTTCGGTGATTGCTCTGAGTGAATCACTGGGATTGTAATTCTTGCCGAATATTTCGATTCTCATAAAGTAACCTCCAAGTTCTTTATACTTGCATTATATCAAGATTTATATTTAATTTCAATAACTTATTTCAAAATTTCAATGTTATTAACAAAATTTAACAAAACCAGAGGTTTTCCCATAAAAAATTAAAGCTTCCCCCCTTCCTCACGTGTTTCCCCCACCGCCGTTCCCCCCTCTGCATAAATTTGAGGGAACCCACGGCGTCCGCTCCGCGTGGGGCAACA
>CAVKUX010000090.1:0-4985 GCA_963659595.1 Anaeroplasmataceae bacterium
TTCGACGTTTTTATCATTGAAATTTTTTGTTAAAAGGCTATATTTTTTGCTAAATCTATAGCAATAACTTTCAAGCAAATAGTGGTTCCACGCATACCCACACAAAGGGAACATCGCAAACGATACAATATCTAAAAGAACCACATATTCACGATTGAAAAATCTAGATATAGCATCATCAATTAAATCTACATGAAATGCGATATTTTTGTCTGCGATAAATTGACTTTTATTAATTCTCACCATCTGCTCATATGCAGCTTTAAAAACTAATTGTCTATTAGATTCGCCCGCAACCGAATACGCATAATCAGCGATGTCATTGAAACTACACATATCTTTTGTTGCACAATAATTATACAACATCGTTTCCAAATCTGCCGATTTACCCTTCTCAGAAATTAATTTTCCATTTATGCTGTAATGCACACTTAGAATTTTCCTAAAGACGGCTTGTTGCATTGCGCCTTCAGAAACATTGTAGTATTCATTCATCAATCCTTCTATGGGTACATCGTTGATAGATGCATATCCATTTTTTAAGCACTGTGAAGAAACAAAAGAAAGGATTTTATTTTTAGAGTCATCGTCAATGATTATTAAGTCAATATTGACAAACTGTTCGTGTGCGTTCCAAACAAACAAATCACTTCTAGACAAATAGAACCGAATTTTTTCCTGTGGAATATAAGGTAACAACGCATACAGCTCATCATATGAGTGCAATAATGTATTTCCCCACACTCTAACAAGTTCTTTTTCTACTAAAGAAAATTCATTATTGTGAATTTTTAGAGAAGATACATAGTTGCGACTTATTGCAAAATTCGAGTTGTTCTTTTCTAGAATATTTCTAAGCAACTCTGGTGAGGTAATTCCGTTTTCTTCAAAGAATTCATGTTTACTTTCATAAAACATCTCAAAATAAACAACCTGAATACCTGTGCTAAACATATCCTGGAACATGTCATTTATTTTTGAGGACAGCTCGCTAGAAATGAAATAGAACTTTCCGTTATATTGCACGCCAATATTTGCAATAATCTTCTTCAATGCCTTTTCATCCGGTATGACTAAACTTGCGTTATCCGCAAAACTGTTTAATTTCAAGCGATCAATCATGGAATCTTCTCGATAACCATATTTGAAATTTGTTTCAAGAATTTGCCTTAATTCTTCAATGTGCATATCAATCGATGAAGAATGTTTATCACAACTATTTTGAGAACAAAAATCTTTATACGCAATAAACGCCTTTAATGAGGCACTAAATCTATTGTGTTGTTCTGCGTTGTATGCGACAAATTCGGGGTGCGATAGAAGTCTCTCTGACTCGCATTTCAACTTAGCTATATCCATATCAAACAAACTGAAAGGAATATAACCTTTGCTCAATGCAAAGGCATTAAGCTTGCACAAACTTGACCCATAACCTTGAACTGTTATTGGACCGAGCCCCTTTTCTTCAATCATCCATGTTGAAAAGTCTTTCAAGTTAATCTGTGCACCTGAATCTGGATACCGAATGTGTTCTTTCTGGACATACTCGATATTAATTATGTCGGAATCTATATTACACAGATTGCAAATAGCCTGTATTTTGCCAATAATTCCAGAGGCGCTAACATTTGTTTCAAGATAAATATCGTCGCAAACCAATTTGGGTGCCACCATATAATTTTTATAACCGATATCCATACGTTTACCACCGTTGAACGATTGCCCTATAGTAAACGTGGATTTATTTTCCAAATAAATTTTACGGAAAAGGCTAACATATAGATCTGCCCAAGAAGATACAAATACCTTTTCCCCGAAATTAAACGAATACGATATCGGCTTAGAATAGGATAAATTGTTGCATTTATTAAAATCGACGCGCTGTTCAGTTGCGTGATTTTTGATTAAATCAACTCCCTGTTCTTTTTGTTCTGTTCTTATAGTGGAAATTTCAATTGTATGTTGTTCTTTGTCAGGCTCAATATTAATATTTGGTTTTGCCGTATCCGTTTCATTTCGAGTGCTAGATGTGCTGGTATGAGGAGTTTCAGATACACCAATAGGTAACTGTTTCAGAAAGTCACCATATATTTTTCCAATTTTTTCAAAAAGACGAAAATCGGACGGTGATGTATATTTGAAAATTCTGCTAGCAGATAATGCTGTTCTTATGACATTAAACTCTTTTACATCCTTAATATCCCAAAAGGAAGTTCTTGAGATGTTATGTTCATTGGCATAATTAGATACTCGCTCAATGCAGTTTACACACTGAGAAACAGTATATCTTTTGTAAGACGCATTCTCATAATATTCTATAAATTTTGTCTTTAGTGATGTCACGTTTTGGTTTTCCCCCTCAGCTTTTGCAACCATTAAATGAGCGACATTTAAGATATCATCAAACCTTTCTCTGTCATTCAAGTATAACAATACCATCTCACTGAATAATCTTGGCGGTTTACGCGTTTCGAAATTCTGTTTTTCAAAGGCAAGTTTAATAAACCCGTATTGCCAGTGCATTCCGTTAATATTGCGAAATGTTTCATCAACAGCTCCACCTGACAGCAATTCCATGGACCTGAGATTGTTTGAGAGTAGGGAAAGAGTCTCATTTATAGGTTCACCGTCGAATGTAATCTTTGTGTATGCCTCTATTAACAGAGCAACCTCGTATTTATTCCAAGCTCGCTGGTGTATCATCTTTCCCTCAAAACAGTTGATGCCCTATCACTACCTTCTATAAAACATCACCTATCATCACTAGTTAAATGGTTACTGTATTATATCATATTTACTAAAAATAATCAATGCAATGCTGGTGATTTTTGAATAAATGCAAAACTTCTATTTTTTATTTCGCGTTATTCGTCCAAACTTCAAAATTCAATAACGATTAACTACTTTTTTACCCCACCTAAAACCATTCTTTAACCCCCTAATGGCTGTGTGGCGTGTGCTTGTCTTGAACAAGTGGCGTCGCTTCGCTCCGCCAGACAAGCACACGCCACACGAACTAAATTCACTAAACTATACTCGGAAAATAAGGGCACGAACGGAAGGCGAGGCAGCCGCTAAACCGCTTGCTGTCCTTCGCCTTTATCCGTCGTGCGTGACGCTTATTTTTAAGCCTTGTATCACGTTTATTTTCCATTAGTTTACTTTACGCATTTGTGCTATTACTTCGGGCGAAACTTTGCCCATGTAGCAACCTTCGTCCCAACAGGTAAAGTCGTCAAAAAGCAACAACTTTTTATCTTCCAAACCTATAGGACCGGCTATATCTTCGTCCATAATATCCGAGATAAAAAACTGCGGTAGTCCTTTGGAATAGACAAGCCTTTCGCCTGTCTTTTCCATATATTTCATAATGTATCTCATCATTTCAGATAAGTCCGACTCTGTGTTTATCTCTTCAAAGTCAGAACGACCGAAACGGGAGTTAAAGTATGGATTTTGGTACGTAATCTGCCGTCTTTGCGTTCTTAGGTTGTAATCGTTGACGGGAATATTGTCGGGAATAGTGCCTTCCGGTATGTAAAAAACACCGTGAAAGTGCAGTCGTTTTTTCTCAGGAGAACGCTCCCAAACGCCGATATATTTCCAGCCTTTACGCGAGCAAAAATGACTCAGACAACTCTTTAATGATTTACGAAAAGATTCTTCGGTATGCTTCTTACTATCGTAGGTGAAAGTGCAAAAATAGTTGAACTTTTGCATGTGAATCTTTCGCCACAATCGTATGCGTCTGCATATCATATTTCTCAGTTTTCGTTCAAGGTTTTTCGTAACGTATTCTTCGGTTCTTTCCTTATTCAGAAAGTGTTCGTTCATACCGTTTACGATAAACTTTTTACGCTCTCCTTTACGCATTTCTTTGGACTTTTCGTATAGTTCTTCAAAGAGTTCTTTCCTTGTCATTTCTCGCACTTTCGGTTGAGAAGAAGACGGCTCGGTCACCACTCCAGCCGTAACATTTTCCTCGGATGTCTGAGCTGTTTCAAAATCGCTCTCAAAAGGCACGGAAACGGGTTCTACGCCGTTTTCTTCTTCAACCTTGTCAACGACAACAATCTTTTCTTCCGGCGGTTTTGGACGCCTTTTTGTCGGTCGTGTGGTGTGAGGGATTGCTATGTAATGCGATCCGTCAAAGTAAACTTTCGTTTCGCCATATGGCATTTTGACCTCCTTTTTGTAAAAGAGATGCCGACGCCATTTTAATTACGTTTTCGCAGAACTCTATTCGGAGTCGGCATTCTTATACAATGCGTTGATAAAATAACTGTTCTGCATTTTCAGTTCCGTTACGTTTGCTTTTTCAGTTTGATACTCCATATAGTCGTTTAGTCCTATTCTTGTATTTTTTGCTATATCGTTGAAGTAGTCAGAAAAACAGTCAGTTGAAAACCTTTGGCTGTAAATCTTCTTGTGCATAAGGTAATACTTTTTCTTTTCCGTTTTTCCGTCCATAGTGCCGCGTTCTTTCTCGATATTCGATATGCTGTAACCATAGTTATTGTAAGCAACGACGTTGCGTTTATATACGAACGCCGTTATCTGTTTTATGAGATATATGAGCAACGTATTGTCGCCTCGATTAAAGCGAAAGTCTGCGTATAAGTTCATAAACCGATTAAAAAGCCATTCATTGACCATTTCCTCGATAGTGAAAAACGGCAAGGCAAGGCGAGTATTTCCTGACGAAACGATATGAACAATGTCGCAAAGTTCTCTCGCATCCGCGCCCCATGAAGAAGGTCTTTGTTCGTCGGTAAAAACTTTGATGAACGGATAGTTGTCAACCGTTGCCGAGTGCCTACACATTTTCAGCCACGAGTTAAACAAGTCGTTCTTCTGATTGGTTTCTTCCGTGCCTTTTTTGACTTCTTTCAGTTCAAGATTGTTGCCGCGTTCTTTTCCTACTTCGGTAATTGCCACCACTCCGAACTCAAAGCTTCCGGCATTGGGATTATTCTCTAAAACCT
>CAVKUX010000090.1:4995-7755 GCA_963659595.1 Anaeroplasmataceae bacterium
GAATATGAGCGTGTCTTGACGGGCGAGAAGTCTTGGAGAAGAAATAGGTTGACCAAACGGGAAAGTTTCCGCCGTCTATAAGTCGATTATCTTCACGGATTGAGTAATTCGCCACAATCAGACTACTTTGAATTACATAGATAAAATAGAGTTGTGCGTAAGTTGAAAGCACATCGAATATGTAACTCGTTTTCAGTCCGTCGCGATAACATAGACCGTATCGCTTACTGTCATACCCGTATAATTGCAGCGTATCGTTATGATGTTTTTCATAGCGACTTCGTTTGAGTTTTACCCATTCCTTTACCGTCGCAAGATTGTAAACCGTGCCGTGTTCCATACATTTCCTTAGTTCCATTTCAAAGGCGATCCAGCCGAAGTTGGGGAACTTCATATCTGTTTCTTGTAACTTACCATAAGCGATATTGCGGAACATTATTTCTTGTGATAACGTCATATCGGTAATGATGGTTGTTTTCTTTTTGCCCATGCTTCCGCATGTCATCGAAACGATGGGAAGGTCGCTTATAAATCCGCGATTTGAGTTTTCCATTCGACGCAATTTCGCGAGCGCAAGATTGATTCTCCAACGCTCGAATATGAGGTAGCCGATTATCAAAAGTGTCCAAATGGGGACATATTTTATAACCACCTGCAAGTCTATAAAAAGCTTGACAATCTGAATGTAAATCGACCTCAAATCAAACGATACGGCAAAGTAAAAATAGTAAGCAAAAAACTCTATAATTACCGTTGCGAGATTCAGATTAAATACCCAAATTATCAGCCAGATAATCCATATAGAATTATGCTCCTTTACGAACTCGATATATTGTTTTAGAAAGCGTTTGAGTGGCTCGGTTGTATACCTTGTAATCGTCTTGTAAATTCGCAATGGAACGGTATCTTCGTTATGCTTTGTATTAGGCTTTTTATAGAGCGTTTTCAGGGCTAACCAAAGAGCCAAAATACAAGGTAAAATTATGACAATTATTTTCGATATATTGCCCGCTTTTTGACCTGTTTCGGAAATCCAAGAAACGAAGTTTTCTTTGCTTATAAACAGAGTGAAAAATGTGGCTACATTGACTTTGAAAGACTCAAAATCGGCAGGTAAAAATATGCTCCAATTCAACACCTCTGAATACTTTGTGACTGTCGGTAAGTTGTCTGTTGGCAAATCGAATAATACACAGAAATAATACTTAAAACTGCCGTATAAGTCGATTAAACCCTCAAAAGTGCGAACATAAGCAATTCTAAAGACAAATGCTCCAAGTAATATAAAGGTGGCAGTAAGGGCTATTGTCAACCCTATATTAAGCCTTCGTTGCAACTTCATAAAGCACCTCCGAAATCATATTGTCGGGCGGTATTTGTTTCACCGTATAAACGATGTAACTGACCGCTAAAATTATTACGAATAGCAGTAAAACTGCCATTATTCTTTTTAGTGTTTTCACGATAAAATTCTCCTTATTTTGATGATAAAAATAGTGCCGACGAACCATCAGATCCGCCGGCATTTTTCGTTTGTTTTTTACTTTCCGATATCCTTCCACCGGTCGGCAAATTCCTCACTTACACGCTTCTCGGCGCGCCTTCGTTTTATTGATTTATTCAGTGCCGCAATACCCTTGAAAGGCAGTGTTATTATCCATACAATTCCTTGAAGAATATAAGGCAAAATCGGAGCGCAAAGAACGATTAAAAGTATGAGCAAAAGTAGGTATAAAAACATCTTCCCACGTTTGTTCAAACTGATGTCAATTTCCGTTTCGTTGGACGGTTCGGTGCTGCCTGATTGCTTGTTGTCGATTACGCCCAAGTTGTAGGTAATTCCGTCCGTTTCAAACTTCAAGCGAAGGATTGTTACGTCGCCAACGAGCGTATAACTTTCAAACGTAGAGCCGGTTGATGCGTAGCCGTTCAGCGAATAGTCCGTTTCGGCAAAACGCAATACCCATTTCTTGCCTTTGAGTTCGTTCAAGGCTTCGTCCGTCAGTTTCGATGAGGTCTTTACATCGAGAATTGCGCCGTGGTAGATATTCTCGCGGTTTTCGCCCTTGATAAAGTCGTCAATCGTCTGAATCCTATCCCATTTATACGTTCCTGCAAACCAACCGTCGCCGGTATGTTCGACCTTATCCGTATATTTGAGATAGGCGTATTTGTCCGCTTTATCTCCGAACGTTTCATTTACCCCGACAAAGGGAGCGGAAGACCAATCGTAACTTTGTGTCGTATAATACACGTCCGCTTCCAATAGTTTGTCTATGGGTTTGTCCGTGTTGAACGCCACGAAATGGCTGTCGCACGCTCCGACGTAGAGCTTGAAACCGTCTTTATACCTTACGAAACCTACGAACTTATCCGTAACGACGATTGTTTCGATATCCACACAATTTACATACGGTTTGCCGTTGATTGAACCGAAGGCATACTGCCTATTGACCGCATAATTTACTTCGGTTACGGTATTACCGCCGCTTGCCTGTTTATCTATGCTTTCGTCGAACGGACGATAAATAGAACTGATAGCGTAATATCTCACGCTTTCGTCCTTTACCGTAAGCTCTGTAACTTTGTATTTGTAAAACACGCCGCTGCTGTTTAACAGTTCGAGTTTGTAATTCAGATACGAAATGTTGTCGTTGATAGTGGTTGAAATATTTATAGACGACGCTTTGAAGTCTTTGGCTTTTCCGCTCGGCTGGTAGACGTAAACGAAAAGTTCTTTATTTACGCTTTCGGCAAGTT
>CAVKUX010000091.1:0-7427 GCA_963659595.1 Anaeroplasmataceae bacterium
TCCAGTGAATGTGTTGTAGCCAAAGCGAACGAGGCGGATTGCTTTGCAAACGCCGAAGTCCAAACACGTGAGGAAGGGGGAAAGTGTTATTTTTCGAGTGCTTGATAGGGCATTAGGGCAAATAATAATATAAAATAAATTTAAGGAAAAAACAGGCTTATGAACGACTATGTTGTATTGAACGAGCAAAATTTTGACGAAGTGACATCCAAAGGCGTTGCACTGGTGGATTTTTGGGCAACTTGGTGCGGTCCTTGCAAAATGATGGCGCCAAACGTAGATGACATCGCAATCGAGTACAAGGGCAAAGTCGCAGTCGGCAAAGTGGACGTTGACGAGTGTCCGAATCTCGCAAACCGTTTCGGCATTATGTCGATTCCCACCCTCATCGTCTTTAAGGACGGCGAGAAAAAGGAAGTGCTTGTGGGATATCGCCTAAAAATGCAGATCGCCGAAGTGCTTGACAAGTATCTTTGACAAAATCAAACCGCCAAAAAGCGCAACTTTACTGCAAAATCACGCCATATAACGCAATTATAAGGTGAAAATAATTATAGGAAGAACGAAAGATGATTGATTTGAAAAGCATAAAACAAGTTGACCCCGAACTTTACGAGTCAATGCTCAAAGAACTTGAACGTCAACAGCATAATCTCGAACTTATCGCAAGCGAAAACATCGTGTCCGAAGCGGTGCTTGCCGCCGCAGGAACTTTTTATACGAACAAGTATGCCGAAGGCTATCCCGGCAAGAGATACTATGGCGGTTGCGAATACGTCGATGTCGCCGAGAATCTTGCAATCGAGCGAGCAAAGCAACTTTTCGGCGTGAAATACGCAAACGTTCAACCGCATTGCGGCTCGAACGCCAACTTTGCGGCGTATTATGCGTTGCTAAACAGCGGCGACACCATTCTCGGAATGACACTCGCAGACGGCGGACATCTCACGCACGGCGCAAAAGTGAATATGAGCGGCAAACTTTTCAACTGCGTCGGCTACGGAATCGACCCGAAAACCGAACTTATCGACTACGAAAAAGTGCGTGAAATCGCCCTCGAATGCAAGCCTAAACTTATCGTTGCCGGCGCAAGCGCATATCCGAGATTTATAGACTACAAGAAATTCAGAGAAATCGCGGACGAAGTCGGCGCATACCTTATGGCGGACATCGCTCACGTTGCCGGTATGGTTGCCGTCGGATTGCATCCGAGCCCGGTCGGCTACGCTCACGTCATCACGTCGACCACGCACAAGACGTTGAGAGGTCCGAGGGGCGGTCTTATCCTTTGCGACGACGAGGAAATTGCAAAAAAGATAAACAAAGCGGTTTTCCCCGGCAGTCAAGGCGGTCCGCTTATGCACATAATCGCCGCAAAAGCAGTCGCTTTCAAAGAGGCTCTTTCGCCCGAATTTAAGACTTATCAGGAACAAATCCTCAAAAACGCAAAGGCTATGGCGGACAGACTTACAAAGAGGGGGCTTCGCCTTGTCAGCGGCGGCACGGACAATCATATGATGCTCGTAAATCTCGTCGGCAGCGGCGTAAACGGCAAGCAACTCGAAACGTGGCTCGATGAAGCGCACATCACCGTCAACAAAAATTCCGTGCCAAACGAGCCTCTACCGCCGTCGCTTACAAGCGGCATAAGAGTGGGTACGCCGGCAGTCACCGCAAGAGGAATGAAAGAGGACGATATGATAAAAATCGCCGATATGATTGCCGACATCGTCGAGGGCGGCGAGAGTGCGGTGGAGTCGGTGAAAGTGAGAGTAATCGCCCTTTGCGACGAGCATCCTATCTACAAGGACGCCGTGACGCTTTGATGAGCGAATAAAGCGACGATATCACTTCGTAACCTGCAAACGCAACGGGATAAAACGGATCTCGTTGCGTTTTTTCTTTTTCCGTATTCGATTTATTTGTCGAATTGCTATTTTTATTTGCCGAATCGCTAGTTATCGTATCTACTCTTTGACTTGTATGTACGCTTGCTCCGTCGGCTATATTTCCGCTCGCCTCGCATTTATCGTCGGTTTTTTCGTCGGTTTTCTCGCTCGTTTTCGGCTTTTGCATAAGCGACATAACGAGTGGAAGCATACTCGCAACGTCCGCTTTTCCGTTTTGCATATTGCAAAGAAGGGATAGCATAGGATTTTGCCCCGCAAGGCTTTTTAGAAAATCGGTTTTAACGTCGTGATTTTCTTCGGGCGGCGAAAAATCGAGCCGTACTTGTTCTCCGATGCCGTTTTGAAGCGCAAACGCAGGCTTTTCGATACGGTCGCCGTATTCGCGAGGACTGTTTTGAGCGTTTGACTGCTCATACTGCGTTTTTTGTCCGTCGTTTTTTTGCGAAAGCATTTGCATAAGCATAGACATTGCGTTCATATCCAAATTCATAGTTCACCTGTCACAACCATTTTATGCGCACATATATTGAATGTGCGGAGGAATTTATGAATTTTTACGACTTCAACGGTATGAACTCACAAAACAATCACACGCACGACCGAGCGCAATACGCCGCTCAAAACCGCAACGGCGAGCAGTGCAGCGAATCTTTCGAGCAGAAATTCGCCTCGTATGCGCAAAAGAGCGAGGAAGAACTCACCGCTCAACTTCTCGACGTGGCAAGGCGTATGAAAGAGCAGGGCAGTTTTGACCAAAGTGCGCTCGAAAACCTCTACATTACCGCATATCCTATGCTCGGAGAAATGCAAAGACAGCGTATGCGAAGCATAATCGATATGCTCAAAGGTTGAGGCGTTATGGACAAAATCGACGCGCGAATCATCGAGCAACTCAAATCCTCGACAAAGACCAACGACGGACTTGTAAAAACTTTGTCGAAAGAAAACGGCAAAGTGGACGCACTCGTCAGAGTTCGAAATCCGTTGCAACTCGGCTTGCTCGAAAGAAACTTCGAGGTTGCGGCGAGCTATCCTTTTATCTGCTCGATAGGCATAAAATGCGGACTCGACGACGCAATAAAACTCGAAAGAATGAACGAGGTGGAATACGTTTGCGCTCAAAGCAAAGCTTTTACTCTTTCGGACGGATTGTCGTCGAGCGGTGGCGAGGGGCAAAAGGAATCGCAAGCCGAGATATCGAAAAAATATAATGCTGTCGAAGCGAATTTTAGGCTATCTAACCGCATGTTTTATCCCATTCCGACTTTCGACGATGGATTGAACGGCAAGGGCGTTACGCTTTGCGTTATGGATACGGGAGTATCGCCGCACCTCGATTTGTCCGTGCCTAAAAACAGAATTATAGGCTCTGTCGATTTCATAAACGACGAAAAACATCCCTACGACGACAACGGACACGGCACTTTCGTAGCGGGCGTGGCTGTCGGCAACGGAACGCTGTCTGCAAAGGGTATACGAGGGGTTGCGCCTATGGCAAACGTGCTGTCCGTCAAGGTGATAGAAAAGAAAGGAGAGAGCGGCACGTTCAAAATTCTCGACGGTATGCAGTGGCTTTTCGACAATTTCAGACAATACGGCGTAAGAGTGGTGTGTATGAGTTTCGGCGCAGAGCCTCTTGATTACGCCGACCCGCTGAAAATCGGCGCGGAAATGCTTGCAAGAAGCGGTCTTATCGTGGTTGCGGCGGCAGGAAACAGCGGCGAAAACTCTTTGAAATCGCCTGCGATAAGCAACGAAATCATAGCAGTAGGCGCAGTTGACGAAAACAACAATATAGCAAGTTTTTCCTCGCGTGGACGATATAAGGGAATCAAACGCCCCGACGTGTATGCAAAGGGTACGAACATCAAAGGGATTCAGGCAGGCGGCGCATATTCGAGTATGAGCGGAACTTCGGTTGCCGCGCCGTACATTGCGGGAGCGTGCTGTCTGCTTTGCCAAAAGTACAGCAAAATAACACCGTTTCAAGCAAAAACCGCAATTCTAAACGCCTCAATCGACGTGATGGGAACAAAGATTTTCACTTTGTGACATCCTTGAAAATGCGCTCTATGCAAGAAAGAAAGTAGGATATTTCGCTCTCTTGTGTGTCGCAACCCACGCTTGCGCGCACCGCTCCTTGATTTGCCGTTCCCATATTGAGATGCGCAAGGGGCGCGCAATGCAATCCGCCTCTTACACATACCCCGACTTCGTTGAGTATGTCCGCAACATAGCCGCTGTCCGCATTTTTGATATTGAAGCAGACAACGCCCGTGATTGCGTCGCGAGTGTAGAGCGTCGCCCCGATGTGTTCAAGCGAGTAAATAATGTTTTTCGTGATTCTACCGATGTGTTTTTGTATTTTTGAGAGGTTGTCGAAAGTCCACTTCGCGCCTTGATGAAGCGCGCATATGCCGCCCGAAAACTGCGTGCCCGCCTCGAAAGATTCGGGCATTGCGACTTTCGGGAGCACGTCGTTTGAAAACGTACCCGTGCCGCCGTATAACAGCGGTTTCAGGTTTATGTCGTTTTTGACAATCAAAAATCCCGTGCCTTGAATTCCGTGCAGTCCTTTATGACCGGGGCAAGCGAGCATACTTATTCCGCTGTTTTTGAGGTTTAACGGAATCAAAGGCACGCTTTGCGCGCCGTCAACAATCAATTTGACGTCGTTTTTTTTGCAAATATCGGCTATTTCGTCGATATCGCAAACCGCGCCCGTAACGTTGCATGCGCCGCCGAAAACCATAATATCGGCGTATTTTGCGCACTTTTCCACGTCTTCGAGCCGTATATGACCGCTTACGTCCGCTTTTATAACGTCGAGCGAGATTTTGCCTTCGCTTTTGAGTTTGAATAGGGGGCGCAGCACCGAATTATGCTCGTTTGTGCTCGTAACGACCTTTTCGCCGCCGTTTATCAGTCCGAAAATTGCAAGATTGAGCGCTTCCGTGCAGTTTTTCGTGAATACGAGGGAATGTTCCTCGCTCGCGCCGAGCATAGAAAGCAGATAATCGCGACATTTTTGTATGCGTATGCTTTTGTCCACCGCTTCGTCGTGACTGCCTCTGCCGCTGTTTGCCGAGTGCGATACGTCGAAAAGCAACGCGTCGAGGGCGCATTTAGGTTTGAATCTTGAAGTCGCGGCGTTGTCGAGATATATCATTTTTTGTCCTTATCTATGCAATTTATGCGAATTTGCACGAAAAATGTGTTCGCACAATATATTAAAATCGAGAGCGGTTACATATATTTTCGGAGGGGATTATGAGAGAATTTTTCGTAGCGTTCCGCTCGCGCGCCGAAGCCGTGCGGTTTTATGAGGATTTGTCGTCATATGCCATATCCTGCAAACTTATCAACACGCCCTCGTCTGCAAAAGTGGGGTGCGGATTGTCGGTGAAGTTGTTTGCAAAGGATATGCAGCAAGCAAAAATCGTACTTCAACGAGGCAGATACTCGTCCGCCATAGGCTTTTATTATTTCGGCACGAACGGCAGCGCGATAAGACTTTGAAGTGTGAACCGCTCTGAAATGCCCGATTGCGCACATGCGCTTTCGGGCACATTAGAATGCTCGTTTTTGAATATAAGGCTACTTTTTCGGGGATGTCGGAGTGGGCGGACAATCGTTGTCGGGTGTATGGCGCAACCGTTTTTGTGCTTATGCGAGGATTTTGTTTGGGCATATAAACAAGTTCGCATTGGCGAGTATTCTCGAACATAGACTTATATTGCGACAAAACTATATTTTCGCACACACGCAAACCCTTGCAAAATACCCTCGTTTGTGCGATAATCGTAAATATGACGGAAGATAACAAGAAAATATACGACTTGCTCGAGAAAATGCACTACGACGCAGATTGCGAATTGAATTTCAATTCGCCGTTTGAGTTGCTCGTTGCGGTCGTGCTGTCCGCTCAATGCACGGACAAGCGCGTAAATCAGGTCACGAGCGAACTTTTTAAGGTCGCCTCTACGCCGCAGGAATTTGCGGATATGGACATATGCGAACTTGAAAAACATATATTTTCTTGCGGATTTTACCATAATAAGGCAAAGGCGATAAAGAGCCTCAGCCAAAGTATTCTCGATATGGGCGGTATGCCGACGACGCGCGACGAGTTGATGAAACTTTCAGGCGTTGGACGAAAGACGGCAAACGTCGTTGCGGCGGTCGCCTACGGCGAAAACGCCATAGCGGTGGACACTCACGTTTTTCGAGTGGCAAATCGCATAGGGCTTGTCCACGCAAAAACGCCCGAGCAGACCGAAGCGCAACTTATGTCCGCTTTCGACGAGAATCTTTGGTCGCACCTTCATCATCTTCTGATATTTCACGGCAGATACACTTGTCACTCTCAACGTCCCGAATGTGACAAATGCCTCGTGAGAGGTTACTGCGAATACTATCAAAAACTTACGTCGGGCATACCGACGCAAAAGGCGAGCAAATAAAAGAGATATGAAAAAATACGAGATTGTTTCAAAAAAACGACTTGCGCCCAACGTAAACGAATACGTCGTTTACGCGCCGCTCGTTGCAAAACACTGTCTTGCGGGGCAGTTTATAATTTTGCGCACCGACGAGGACGGCGAGCGCGTTCCGTTTACCGTATGCGACTATTCGCGCGCTGACGGCACGGTTTCGATTATGGTGCAGGAAGTCGGCTACACGACGGCAAAACTCGCTATGATGAACGAGGGCGATTGCCTTTGCGATTTCGTCGGACCTTTGGGCAACGCAACCGATTTGTCGGCGTATGAAAATATCTGCCTTATAGGCGGGGGAATAGGTTCAGCCGTTATTTATCCGCAAGCGAAGCAACTCTTTTCGAGCGGCAAAGCGGCGGACGTTATACTCGGCGCGCGCAACAAGGATTTGCTTATGTACGTCGACGAGTTTAAGGCAAATTCAAAAGATTTGTATTTGGTCACCGACGACGGTTCGAGCGGCGTAAAGGGATTCGTCACCGATATGCTCAAATCCCTCGTAGAGGGCGGAAAGAAATACGATTGCGTTTTCGCGGTCGGTCCGCTTCCGATGATGAAAGCGGTTTGCAATCTCGCAAAATCCCTCGATATTGCCGCAATCGTGAGCATGAACTCTATGATGGTGGACGGCACGGGTATGTGCGCTTGTTGCAGACTCACCGTGGGCGGCGAAACCAAGTACGCGTGCATTGACGGACCCGAATTCGACGGGCATCTCGTGGACTTCGACGAGGCTATTTCAAGAAGCAAAACGTATCGCGAAGAAGAAAAAGAACATTACTGCAATTTGAGAGGTGGGGTATGATTGAAGCAAGACACCGTATGCCGACTCAATCCGCAGAGGAAAGAAAACACAATTTTGACGAGGTTGCGCTCGGATATACCGCACAACTTGCCGCCGACGAGGCGCAAAGATGTTTGAATTGCAAAAACGCACCGTGTATGAGCGGTTGCCCCGTAGGCGTTCGCATACCCGACTTTATCGCTCATGTCAAAAACGGCGATATGGAAGGGGCGT
>CAVKUX010000092.1:0-7370 GCA_963659595.1 Anaeroplasmataceae bacterium
AGAATGCGTGGCATTCCGTTGCGAAGCCGCCACGCAGGCGAAGTGGCATAATGAGAGAAATGTCCCTATCTATGCGAGTGCCGTCTGTCTCCCCCGCGAACGACGATTACTGTAGTAGGGAAATGCTCCTATTTGAGTGGTGGGAGAAAAGCCCGAGAGGGAAAGAGGGGGTGCTTCTATTTAGAGTACACGCCCTTTACTCTTGTAGAGGAAGAACAACAAAACCTCGCTATTGAGATGAAGAACAAGAAAACGCCTCAAATTAAGATTTAAACTCTAATAGCGAGGTTTTTAACTTTTGGAAATAGAGAAAAACATAATCCCTCAACACCCCCATCGTCTTGTCATACTCCTGTTGAGACGTAGCCAAAAACGGATCGGGAACGGGAGAATACTTGCCGGTGGCGGCTTCCGAAAGCGTGATGTACTTCGAGCGATACTTGCGAGGGGTCAAGAGTTTGTGCATATGCGACATTCCGATGATGACGTCGGCGTTTTCGAATCTCTCTTTGTCGGTTTTGAAAGAGGGTTTATGCGCGAGAATCTCGCTTTCGGGAAAACCTTCGCGTTTGAGGATATCGACGGCTTTGGGGAATATGCTTTTGCTCTTGTTGAACACGGCGGACGAGCGCACTTCCACTCTTCCCCGCAACTCCCGGTCGTTGTCTATCATTCGCCTTAGCATAAACTCGCAATAAGGGCTTCGGCACACGTTTGACGAGCAAACGAAAAGCACGTTATATTTTTTTCGGGTATCGTTCATATTGTCCTCTTTTCAAGCAAGCATTTTTTGTCAAAAACGCAATGTTTTCGATATTCTAACCGTATATTTCAATTTTTGATTATGAAAAACGGAATGGGCGGGTCTTTTTTCCAGTTGTAGAAGAAGGTGGCAAGAACCTGATATTTTTCGTCGTCGAGGGTTTTGAGCCACGGCAAAAGCGCGTCCTTTTCCTCATAGCCGCTGTCGCCGCCATAGTACACGCTCACCGTCATAAGTCCGCCTCTTTTGAGCAACGCAAGTCCGCTCTCGACGGCTTGTTTTGTGGATTCAAAGCGGGTGAAAACGCTGTGATCGCCCTTTGGAAGATATCCGAGATTGAACACTATGCAGTCCACGCTTTCCTTTTCAAAATAATTTGCCATATTTGCGTGTGAATCGAGAATCAAACGCGCCGAAAGTCCTTTGCGTTCGAGCAAATCGCGAGTGCTGTCTATCGCTTCTTTCTGCACGTCGAAAGCCGTGACCGAGCCGTTTTTTCCGACGAGTTCGCACAAAAACGCGGTGTCGTAGCCGCGCCCTGCCGTTGCGTCGATTGCAACGCCGCCCTCAACCAAATATGCTTTTATTGCGTTATGTACAAGTGTCAACGCGTTCATATGTTACCTCAGGGGCATAATAACACAAATGTCAATTCGAGGCAACCACGCATACGACGTTTTCGAGCGAACTTATTCCCTGCGCCTCTAACGTTTCCTTTTGCGTTTGAGAGGCAACGTATATCGTCATATTCGAGCAACCTGCAAACACCGCACTGTCGAAAGTCGTTTCTTCGTTTTCGATTTTGACTTCTTTAAGTCCGACGCAACTCATAAACGCTTGTTGTCCTACGTTAGATACGTTTTTCAAAACGACGTTTTGAAGCAAGGCGAATTTTGCAAAGCCTTTCATCAAAATACTGCCGCCGAGTACGGTCAGATTTTTGAGCGAGAGTGGAATATATGTTTCGATGTTGGGATTTACTTGCGCTATCGCATTGCTATTGGCTTCTTTATAATATCCGTTTACGTTTTCGAATTTCGACAACAAATCTTCGTTTGTCGGCTTGCCGAACAGATATGTAAAGCCGACGGCGTAACCTTGCGAACTACCGTCGTATGCCGTTGCGGAAAGCGCGGCGTTTTCGTCTTTTGCGACGTCATTTATGTTTTGAGCGGTGACGAACGACGCAAAGGGAACCGTCAAACTTTCAAGCGAAGCGCAGTCCTTCAACATACCCCTATACAATGTCGAAATCGTGGACGGCAACACGAGAGTTTTGAGATTTGTCATGCCATCGAAAGCACCTCTTTCAACGCTTTGTACGCCTTCCTCGACGGCGATTTGCGTGACGGACTCACGCACCGAGTCGAACGCGCTCGCCGCAACCGAAGTCACTTTCTGCCCTGCCTCGATTGAATGAACGGTGATAGTCAGTTCTGTTCCGTTGTAGGTTTTGATTACGCCGTTATCCACATAGAAATCGGACGCAGGGATGTTTTGCGTCCAGTGCGCAGTCAATGTCAAATTGCCGTAACTTCCCTTTTCAATCTTTTCCACCTTGTTTTCGCCGTTGAACCAGCCGTCAAAGGTATAGCCGTCTTTTGTGGAATCTAACGGGGTTATTTCGTCCTCAATCGTATATGATTCCGGATTGTCCGCTTGCAAGCCGCCGTTATATTCATAGGTTATCGTATACGAAACGGCACTCCACTCTGCTTTGAGCGTGATATTCTTTTGCATAGAACCCGATACCGTTTCGTATTTCTTTTCGTCATCGTCAAACCAACCCGCGAACGCATAGCCCGTTCTTTCCGGTTGCGGCAAAGTCACGAATTCGTTTTCTATCGTATACGTCAAAGTCGTCGCATAACTGCCGTTTGCCGCATCCAATGTGATTGTGTACGCCGTCGCCGTCCACTTGGCGTACAGTTCCAAATTGCCGCTGCTACCCTTTTCCACAACTTCGATTTTTTTGTCCGAACCATAGTACCAACCGTCAAAGGTGTAGCCGTCTTTTGCAGAATCTAACAGGGTTATTTCGTCCTCAATCGTATACGATTTCGGGTTGTTTACTTGTGATCCTCCGTTATATTCGTAAGTTATCGTATACGAAGAGGTTTTCCATTTTGCCGTAAGCGCAATGCCCTTTTGCATGTCGCCCGACACGGATTTATACTCATTTTCGTCTTTGTCAAACCAACCTGCAAAAGTATAGCCGATTCTTACCGATTGAGGCAACGCCACCGTTTTGTCCTCAACGGTGTACTCTATCTTAAGCACTTCGCTGCCGCCTGCCGAATCGAATGTGATTGCGTACACCGTCGCCGTCCACCGAGCGTGCAATGCAAGGGCTCCGCTGCTTCCCTTTTTTATGGTTACGATTTTGTCGCCGTTCTCGTCAAACCAGCCGACGAAATCGTAGCCCGATTTTTGAGGCGCAACCAAAGTGAAATCGTTAGTATCGACGGTGTATGTCGTTGGATTGTCGCAAGTTTCGCCGCCGCGATAATCATAGGTGATTTCATATTCGCGCGATGTCCATTTTGCATACAAATCGATATTTCCGCTTGCGCCCTTAACGAGCGTTGCGACGGGTTCTCCCTCGAAATCCTCACCATAGTACCAACCGCCGAATATATAGTCGGATTTTTGCGGTGCGGCAAGCAGCAACGAATCGCTTTCGACGGTATATTTGTATTTCCCGTCGCAATTCGCATTGGATTCGGCATTCGTGCCGCCGTTGGTATGGTACGTCACAAAATATTCGACGGCGGACCACTTTGCGTAAAAACTCTTATCGCCATAGTTGCCGACTGCGAGGCTGACCGTGCTCTCGCCCGTACAATTTTCGTTGGCGTACCAGCCCTCAAACTCATAATGCTGTCTTGAGATTGCGTCGAAATTTACGGACTTTTCTACGTTATACTTCTTCGTTGTCACGACATTGCCGACGGATATAAAAGAAATCGTGTATTCTATCGGCGTATATTCCGCTTCAACGTTGATGTCCGCAAGGATATTTTCAAAATTTTCGACGTTCCAATCCGCCGAATACCCGTCTTTTGCAGTCGGGTTAGGAATGTTCGAAAGCGTCTGACCGTGCGCAACTTGTCGAATAACTTTGTCTGTGATTCCGTCGTCGAAAGTGACGTTGAAATATTTTTCTTTTATCACAAGCGAAGTTGTCATATCCGCGACGGATTCATAGTTGCCGCCCGCCTCGAATTTTGCCGTAACCGTATGATTGCCCACTTCCGTTTGTCCGTTTCCGTCATATGTGACTTTCACTTCGCTCGGCAATTCGCCGCCTTTGTATACGACGGACGCGTTATGCTTGTTTCCGTCCCACTCGACTTCGACTTTCGGGAAGGTGATTCCGACGAGTTTCGCCTTTTCGATTTTCAAAGTCGCGCTTAGCACAAGATCCTTGTAGCCGTCCGCTTTTATCGTTGCGCAAACGGCGTATTCGCCTGCATTGACAAACGCATTTTCACTGTCATATACGACAGTTGCGCCGTCGGGCAAGGACGTTTCGTCCACTTTTAACGAATGCGCTTCGCCGTCATAAACGCAGGTCGCGTCCTCGAAAACCACGCCTTCGAAGTCTATAAGTTCTTTCCATTTCGCATATAAGATTGTGTTTTGTTCGAGAGCTAAATTTGCGAAATCCAAATCGGCTTTAAGAGTGAGTTCTTCGTCGCTGCACCAGTACAAGAATGCGCAATCTTCCTTGGTCGGAGCAGGTACGTCATCGCCTTTTTGCCATACGACGTTATCTTCGCCGTTGTTCAAAACAAACGTAACGGTATAGCCGCCGTCATCGGCATTCTCATTGTTGCTCGCAGCCTCTTGATCACCGCAAGAACACAGCGAAATCATTGCAAAAACCAAAAGCGTCGCAATAAAAAATAGCCGTATAAAAACGGCGAACTTAGAATTTTTCATACAAGAAAATCCCCCAAACGGTCTCATAATCTCACATTTTGTAGTTTATTATCAAAAATTTAACATCTCAAACGTGAGCGGTCAATACTTTTTCGACATTTTTCGACAAAATATTTTATTTTTTTAATAAAACAGCAATTAATCATACATCTGTATGACAAAATCGCTGTTTTTTTGTCATTCTACCAAAGATTTTTTCTCATCTTGCGATGTGCTTCCGCTATGCTCCGATTGCGCTCAACGCAAACACACTTCGTGTTACCTTTCATTTTATAAAGCGCACAAGTCTATGCAAGCATATCCGTGCGCGATAGTAATGCACGTCTTGGCGACGTGCTTCCGTTGCGCCCCGATTGCGCTCAACGCAAACACACTTTGTGTTACCTTTCATTTTATAAAGCGCACAAGTCTATGCAAGCATATCCGTGCGCGATAGTAATGCACGTCTTGGCGACGTGCTTCCGTTGCGCCCCGATTGCGCTCAACGCAAACACACTTTGTGTTACCTTTCATTTTATAAAGCGCACAAGTCTATGCAAGCATATCCGTGCGCGATAGTAATGCACGTCTTGGCGACGTGCTTCCGTTGCGCTCCGTTTGTACTCAACGCAAACACACTTCGTGTCACTTTTCATTTATTTTACCGCACGTTTTATGCGAGCATAAAGTGCGAGATAGTAATGCACGTCTTGGCGACGTGCTTCCGTTGCGCTCCGATTGCGCTCAACGCAAACACACTTCGTGTTACTTTTCATTTATTTTACCGCACGATTTATGCGAGCATAAAGTGCGGTAAAATAAATGAAACACCCTCACAAGTGAGGGTGTTTGCGTTGGCAGGAGCTATAGGAATCGAACCTACACAGTGGGAGTCAGAGGCCCAAGTGCTACCACTACACCAAGCTCCATCGCGTACGTTATTATATATCACCGCTCCAAGTTTTGCAATCGATTTTGATTAGCACGACAAAAAAAATAATGAGTGGAAACATAATTTTTAATATAATTGACTTGTTTTTGTTGCAAAAATGCGCAAATTGATGTATATTGCAAAGGCAGTCAAAGTTGATTGCATATATTTTTCGGGGTGTAGCGCAGTTTGGTTTGCGATAAGATAAGCGAATCGAACGAGTACATTTCAAGAATAAGGATATATCGACGAATCTGTTGCAGAAAACGCAAGACCTAACGGAAATGCGCGACGCGCTCCCAAACGCACCACAGCAGGTTGAAACAAAATATTTATTTTTCGGGGTGTAGCGCAGTTTGGTAGCGCGTACGGTTCGGGACCGTAAGGCCGCGAGTTCAAGTCTCGCCACTCCGACCAGACAAAAGACACGGACAATGCAGTCCGTGTCTTTTCGTCTACGAAGTGGCTCGACAGAAACAAACACTGACGCGATTGACAACGTAACAATCGCTATTCCGCTGCGAGCATTTCCGAAGGCAAGGCTCGCGGCTTACAAGTCTCGCCACTCCGACCACAAACTTCGCTGAGTGCATACATTGTGTGCACTCAGTTTTTTATATTCGTTCAGGCTGTGCTTTGCACAACGACTGAAACGGATATAAAAACAAGCACGCATTGCGTGCCGAAGTTTGTGTAGGGGTATGAGCGATAGCGAAATACCAGAAACAAAAACATTCGTCTACGAAGTGGCTCGAATGAAACAAACACTGATGCGATTGACTTGCGTAGCAATCGCTATTCCACCACGAACATTCGAGTTTCATAAACATTATCCGCGTATTCACAAAAACATCAAAATAATTACCTTTTATTTTTTACACTCTTTTTATATCCTCTTGCGCGCGCGAGCGGCAAGTGGTATAATTTGCACAGAAAATTTCGGAGGCAAATATGGATCTCGAAAAATATTATCCTCAAATGATACAGACCATTCAAAATGCCGTGCGCATAAAGACCGTGCTTGACGCGCCCGTACTCGGCGGACCGTTCGGACAAGGCAACAAGGATTGTCTCGAATATGTCCTTTCGGTTGCAAAACAACTCGGCTTCCGCACGGTGAATCTCGACGGATATTGCGGATATGCCGAAATCGGCGAAGGCAAGGAACTTGTCGGCATCGTCGGGCATCTCGACGTCGTACCCGAAGGCGACGGGTGGAAATATCCGCCCTATTCGGGCGCACTCGAAGAAGGCGCGATTTGGGGCAGAGGCACAATAGACGACAAAGGACCTGCAATTATATCCCTCTATGCAATAAAAGCGCTTATGGACGACGGATTCAAATTCGACAAGCGCGTGCGCGTGATATTCGGATGCAACGAGGAAACGGGCTCGCTTTGTATGAAGCATTATCTCGAAGTGGAAGAACCCATTTCATACGGCGTATCCCCCGATTCCGAGTTCCCCGTGATATTTGCGGAAAAAACCATAAACAGCGTAGAAATCAAGGGCGAATCTACGGACGGCAAGGGCGCAAAACTCGTATCTTTGGACGGCGGAATCGTGATAAACGCAGTCCCCGATATATGCACGCTGACGGTCAACGCAAACGGCGAAAACCCTGCCGACATTGCGCAAAAAATATGCGGCGTGTTGAGCAAAAACAACATCGAACACGAATATACTATCGACGGCGACGAGATACGTTTCACCGTACACGGCAAGGCGGCGCACGGCTCTGTTCCCCAACTC
>CAVKUX010000093.1:0-7342 GCA_963659595.1 Anaeroplasmataceae bacterium
AGGCGAATTCTGCAAAAATTTGATAAAAATCCGTTGACACTTTTAGTATTTTTAATATAATTATATTATAAAATAATGCGCGCGACAGCGTGTTTTTTAGAAAAAGAGGACGAATATGGGTTCGATTTTCACAAAAGACATAGCCGTTTTGGACGTAAACTCTCGCCTTGTGAGCGCAATAGTAGGCTCGAAGAGGGCGCAGAGCGTTTTCGGCATTAAGTCTGTTGTCGAAAAACAACATCAGGGCTACGAAAACGGCGAGTGGTTCGACGGCAAGGAAACCGTGCAAATCGCAAAAGAAGTGCTTCTCGAAGCGATGAAGAATGCGGACTCTCGCACCAAACGTCTTTTTATCGGCGTACCTGCCGAATTTGTCACCGTCGTCACAAAAGAAGTTTCGGTGAGGCTCGACAGACAACGCAGAGTCGTCGACGACGACATTTCCTATCTTCTCAAAAAGGGCGACGATTTCGACCAAAGCAAGTTTTTGACCATCAACACTTCGGCAATCTATTTTGCCGTTGACGGACAAGACAAAATATACAACGACGTGAGGGATATGGACGCTCAACAAGTCGAGGCTTGCGTGAGTTATATGCTTTGCGAAAGAGCCTTTGTCGAGATGTTCGACACCGTCGCAAACGAACTCGGATTCACCGACGTCAGATACGTTGCCACCTGCTGGGCAGAGTGTATGGCTTTGCTTGAAAAGGAACAGCGCGACAACGTGTATATGCTCATCGACATTGGATATTTGTCCTCGTCCGTAAGCATTGCAAAGGGCGACGGAATCCTCGATATGAAGTCGTTTTCTATGGGCGGCGCGCACATCTGCGCCGACATATTCGAGGCTTTGGACGTGCCTTTCGATATGGCGGAAGAGGCAAAACGCCTCGTCGATCTCAATCTCAATTACAGCGACGAAGCGGTGCTCGTCAGCGACGGCGAAAACGCGGTATACGCGCAGGACGCATGCGAGATTGCAAAGAACAGGCTCGACGTGTTTGCCGACGTCATCGGCGACATTCTCAAAAGCGTCGAGGAGGACGCACCGTCGTATATGCCCGTATATCTCACGGGCGAGGGCGTTGGGTCTATGCGCGGCGCAAAGAAGTATCTGAGCGAACAACTCGGAAAAAATATTGAAATCATCACTCCCAAACTTCCCGGATTCGTCAAACCCGACGACTGCTCCAAAGCGTCGCTCCTCGTTATGGCGGACAATCTGTCGAAGTTCGACTTCGGAGCGTTTATAAAAAAGTTATTCAACGGAGGTAAAAAATGATAGATTTTGAAAAATTCGGTTGGACGCCGAGCGATGAAACTTCCCAAGATGAAGAAGAAACCGTGCAAGCGGAAGAAACCGTGCAAGAGGATGTTCAACAACCCGTAGAGGAAATTGAACCCGAGCAAACTCAAGAGCAGTTCCAACCCGTTTCTCAAAAGAAACCCGGCAAGGCGAATATCGTCGTCGTCGGCGTGGGCGGTGGCGGAAACAACGCCGTCAACAATATGATTAGAGCAGGCATCAAGAGCGCAAGTTTCGTGGTTATGAACACGGATATGCAAGCGCTCAATATGTCTCTCGTTCCTCCGCATTGCAAAATTCAACTCGGCGCGAATATGACGGGCGGTTTGGGCGCAGGCTCTGACCCCGAAATCGGCAGAAAAGCCGCCGAGGAATCTCGCGAGCGTATCAAAGCGGCGCTTAAAGACATCGACCTTTTGTTTATCACCGCAGGTATGGGCGGTGGAACGGGTACGGGTGCTGCCCCCGTCATCGCAGAGATTGCTAAATCTATGAACATTCTCACCGTCGCGGTTGTCACAAAACCGTTCAACTTCGAGGGTGCGCAACGTATGAAAAATGCCGAAGAGGGCATCAAAAACCTCAAAAACTTCGTGGATACGTTGCTTGTTATCCCCAACCAAAAACTCATCGAAGTGCTTGACAAAAACATTTCCTTCAAACGTGCGTTCGAAATTGCCGACGACGTGCTTCGTCAAGGCGTTCAGGGCGTAAGCGACGTCATTGCAAATCCCGAACTTATCAACCTCGACTTTGCCGACGTTCGCACAATCCTTTCCAACAAAGGTCTTGCTCATATGGGTATCGGCTACGGCAAGGGTGAAAAGAGAGTTATCGAAGCGGTGCGCGGCGCAGTGTTCAGTCCGCTTCTCGAAACGGACATCGAGGGCGCAACCGGCATCATCGTCAACATCACCGGCGGCGACGATATGCTTTTGGGCGAAGTCACCGAAGCGTGCGACATCGTAAAACAAGTCGTCGACCCCAGCGCAAACATCATTCTCGGCACGGCGTTCGTTCCCGACAAGAAAGACATCGAAATCACGATTATCGCAACCGGATTTGTGGACAGAAACCTTGCGCCTGCAAGAAGCAGCGCGCCTCAACCGCCCAAATCCTTTGCAACCGCGCTTTCGCAAGCGGCTTCCAACGTTGAAGAAGACGAAAAGGAAGAAGAACAACAAGCGGAAGTAGAACAACCCGTGTTCAACCAGAATATCTTTGCAAACAGACCCACTTTCGGACAGATGCAAAGACCCGTTGCGCCTGCAGAACCCGTTCAACCCGTAGTTCAACCGCAAGTCGCACCGACGCCGCAACCCGTTGCACAAGAAAACGAAGTTCAATCTTCGAGAATCGACGTCACCAAAAAACAAGTTCCCGCATTCCTCAGAAGATTGAAAAGGGACAGAGACTGATTGAGACGAAAAGCGCAGATTTGCACAAAATCGGCAATCTAACCGCATAAATTCGAAAAATTAATTTAGATTTATCCACAAAATCCTCGCAAATTTTAGCGAGGATTTTTGCTTTTTCACCGACACGGAAAGAAAGAATTTTCATTTGATTTACGCTATCTTTTTTTTTGTGATCGTGTACATCGAACTTGTCGTTTTCAACAATCTCGCAGTTGATTTGTGCATATCTCTTGCAACGCTTGCGATAAGGCGGAAGAGAGTTGGCAAAATCCGCCTCGCTTTGACGTCGATAATCGGCGCGGCGGTGGCGACTGCGTTTGCGATTGCGCCTAAATGGGGACAAATCCTCGTCAAAGTTTTGCTTGCGCCGATTATGTGCGTATTGCTTTCAAAATGTGACGGCGACAAGGCAAAAGAGAAGATGTGCGACTATCTCAAAACGCTTGCGTGCTTCTGCCTCGTAACGTACTTCGTCGGCGGTATCGTGTATGGTCTGTCGTATGCGTTTAACGTCGATATAAAGTCGTATGCGATTCTCGGTATCGTCGCAGCGGCGGCGTTTGTCTGTATCGCCGTAGGGCTTGTAATCGCCAAAAAGAGAAGCGCGAGCGGAAAAGTCGTAAAAGACGTCGAAATCGACGTTGACGGCGTTAGTTTCAAACTCAAAGGCTTGTGCGACAGCGGAAATCTGCTCACCGACGATTTGAGCGGCTTGCCCGTCGTGATACTGTCGAAATCCGCTTGCGAAAAAATAGGCAAGCGCACCATAGAAGGCTTTGTCAACGCGCACACCGTAAACGGCGACAAGTGTATGCCGATCGTGCGCTTCGATAGTGTAAAGGTCGGATGTAAACCGCAAAACGCACTCGGCGCGCTCTGCGAACAAAACTTCGGCGACTACGACATAATTTTGCAAAATTCGATGTTCTAAACGGTTATTTTGCAAAATTCGACAGGGTGGGAAAGAGCGTTTATAAAAAATATCGTTTCTGCTCATAAAAACGTAAATAACGGAGAAAATATATGAAAGGCAAAATCAAAGCGTTGTTTCAAAAGTTGCTCGAAAAACTCGGACTGAAAGAGAAATCGTTTGTCAACTACATATCGCAAGGCAATTCTTTACCGTCGCCGCTCACGCTCGACGAGGAAACGGAAACCGTAAAAAAGTATCTTGCGGGCGACGAGGAAGCGAGATTGTCGCTCATAGAGCATAATTTGCGCCTCGTCGTGTACATTGCCAAGCGATTCGACAACACGGGCGTGGATATGGACGACCTCGTGTCAATCGGCACGATAGGGCTTATCAAAGCGGTGGGAAGTTACAATCCCGACAAGAACATAAAACTTGCCACGTTCGCTTCTCGGTGCATAGAAAACGAAATTCTTATGCACCTAAGAAAGACGGGCAAGCAACGCGCCGAAGTGTCGCTCGACGAGCCTCTCAACGTGGACTGGGAAGGGAATATGCTTCTTCTTTGCGACATAATCGGCACAGACCCCGACGCCGTATACGACAAAGTCGAGGCGTGCGACGAAAAGAAGATATTGAAGGACACTTTCGACAAGTTGCCCGAGCGCGAAAAGCAGATACTTGAACTTCGCTTCGGACTCTACGGCAAGGATGAAATGACCCAAAAAGAAATTGCGGATATGATGGGAATCTCGCAGTCTTATATATCGCGGCTCGAAAAGAAAATCGTGGACAACTTGAAGCGAGATATGCAAAAACTCGGTTGAGCCTGATTGAAATCTGTCGGAATCGGCTGAGCTCGGTCTGAATCCGTCACAATCTGTTAAGAATTTTAGTAAAATCCTATATCTAACGCACTTAATTAAATTTACCCGTACAAGTACATACTCAAAGGAGGCTTGTATGGGCAAAGTTCAGATATGCGGAATCGACACCGCAACGCTACCAAAGATAAGCGCAAAAGAATGCGACGAATTGCTTGTGAAAATCAAGCGCGGCGACGGTGAAGCGAGAGATTTGTTTTTGCGTGCGAATATGCGACTTGTGCTGTCCTGCGTTGGCAGATTTTCAAAGTCGTCGGAAAGCGCGGACGATTTGTTTCAGGTCGGTATGGTCGGACTTTTGAAGGCTCTGGACAATTTCGACGTCAATCTTGACGTCAGATTTTCAACCTATGCCGTGCCTATGATAATAGGCGAGATGAGACGAGCAATACGCGACCGCACCACGATTAAAGTGTCGAGAAGTATGCGCGATACGGCGTACAAGGCGTTGAAAGCGAGAGAGGATTTGTCCAAACTCAACGCAAACGACCCGACTATGACGGAAATCGCCGAAGAAATAGGCGTACCGCTTTGCGAAGTGGCTTGCGCGCTCGACGCTGTGAGCGAACCCGTATCCTTTTACGAACCCGTCTACAACGACGCAGAGGAAGGGCAGGAACTCATCGACCAACTTGCCGACAAGAAGGAAACGAGCGAAAATTGGACGGAAAAAATCGCTTTGCACGAGGCGTTGAAAAACGTTCCCGAACGCGAAATGGAGGTCGTGCGATTGCGCTATTTCGACGGCAAAACGCAAATCGAGATAAGCAAAATCGTAGGCATATCGCAAGCGCAGGTTTCTCGCCTTGAAAAATCTGCGATAAAGCGCATAAAATCGTGTATGAGCGTGTAACGATTTTAAGACGGAATAGGGTTGATAACAAAATAGGTTTGAGTATACAATAGGTTTTATGATTCGATTTGAATATTCAGCCTTTGTCCGATTGCCAAATCGAACCGTAAAAGCCAATACCATCGAAAATACGGCTGCACGCCGTATTTTCGATATGAATCGAATTCAAATTTTAGGATAACGATATAGTTATTCTATATTTATAAATCAATAAGATATATCCTTGTTTTGCTCATTGGTTTGGGCGGCGTCTTCCGTCATTGCCATTGCATAGTTGCCCACGAGTTCCACCAACACTGCGTCCGCGCCGATTTTCATAATCCGATTCCAAGGGACAAATATGGTTTCCGCGCTCGTAATGCTTTTCAAAAGGCTCTTTTTGCCGGGCACGACGATTCCGCATACGTTTCCGCAATTCGTAAAAATAATGTCGCACGCCTTGCCGAGTTCCTTGCCGTCGGCGACGTTTATCACGGTCTTTCTTGATAGTTCCGCAAACGAGTATTGTCTTTGTGCCATACTAAATGATATTCCGCGCCGCCTTTTTTATTCCGACAAAATCCGCTTCGAAACACAAAAAATGTATAAAATGCGCCGCCATTGTTCGCTTGTTGTGCTATTTGACCTATAAACCCACTAAATATGGTATTTTTTTCAAAAATTAAGGTTTACATTTTTTACAATATATTGTATAATATTCGCAATAACAGTCGAGGTATGTAGACAAATGAAATGTATATATTGCGGTAGTATGGACAGCAAAGTTGTGGATTCGCGCCAAAACGAGGACGGCACTTCCATTCGCCGTCGCAGAGAATGTGTGGTTTGCGGCAAGCGTTTCACGACTTACGAAACCGTCGAATCTACGCCTATAATGGTCATAAAAAAGGACGGTTCTCGCCAAGCGTTCGATCTCAACAAAATCAAAATCGGCATTATGAAAGCGTGCGAAAAGCGCCCCATTTCGATGTCGTCAATCGACAGACTCGTAGGCGATATTCAACGCAAGGTGCTCAATTCGCTCGACCAAGAGATTTCTTCCACCGCGCTCGGCGATATGGTTATGGAAGGCTTAAAGAGTATAGACGAAGTTGCGTACGTCCGTTACGCGTCCGTCCACCGTCAATTCAAGGACATCAACACTTTGCTCGACGAAATCGAAAGCCTTGTCAAACTCAAAGAGCAAATGACCAAGAAAAACGACTGATTTTCGGTTTCGATTCTTTTGTTTGTGCCTTAAACAAAGGTTATATGTTTTATGCAATTCAAAACGTCCTTTCGAGGGCGTTTTAATATTTTTTCAAAATCGAATTCGCCTTGACTAATCTCATCCGTTATGGTATATTTTGACAAGAAATAAAACAAGGAGGTACAAGTCAATGGATTATTACCCACAAGAAGACGGCCATCGAAGTTTGCGCATGACTTGTGCCGAATTTTGATTTTTTCGTCAGTCTTTTGACTTGATTTAGCAATGGAAAAGAAACTTAATAGGATGTTGCAAGTCGGCGATTACGCAGGCATTGCTTCTTTTGTGTCCGAAACGGACACCGAGTGTGCGCGCGAGGTTTTGAGCGCGCTCTCGCAGGACGATTTGCGCAAAGTCTGCAACTACATCGACGCAGACACGCTCAGTTTGCTGTTGCCTCTTTTGGACGTAGACAGCCAAAAAACCATCGTGTCGGGGCTTCGCGAGGGCAAACTCGACGAGGTTATGGACAACGTATCTGTTGACGATACGATAGAGATAATCGACAATCTTCCGGCAAGCGTTGCAAGCAAAGTGGTTGAGGTGGACGAAATTGCCAATTTGCTTTGTGCAAAGCGATACAAAAGCCTCAAAGAGTTGCTTCTGAACATGAACCCCGTCGACATAGCGTCAGCACTTGAAAGTCTGCCGATTGACGAGAGGATGATTGCGTACAGGCTTTTGTCAAAGGACATAGCGGCAGAAGTTTTTGTGGAATT
>CAVKUX010000094.1:0-7263 GCA_963659595.1 Anaeroplasmataceae bacterium
GCGCATATATAGGCGTGGCGCATCCGATATTCGGGAGCAGTTGTCAACAAACATTTTGAAAAAGTGTAATATCGGGCAATCGATATCGCGACGGAGGTTGCTGCCATGGTATACGAAATTTCGGCACAAGAAAGATAACAATCGTTTTTCCTGTGCTTTTTTATTTGAAAATTCAATTTTTAAAGGAGGTTCTTTGTCATGGAAAACAAGTACACAGGAACACAGACAGAAAAAAATTTGCAAGCGGCGTTCGCAGGCGAAAGTCAGGCAAGAAACAAATATACCTACTTTGCCTCAACCGCAAAAAAACAAGGATTCGAGCAAATCGCGGAACTTTTTCTGAAGACTGCCGAGAACGAAAAAGAACACGCCAAATTATGGTTTAAGGAATTGAACGGCATCGGCGACACCAAGGAAAACCTTCTCGCTGCGGCTGAAGGCGAAAACTACGAGTGGACGGATATGTATGCCGAGTTTGCAAAAACCGCCGAAGAGGAAGGGTTTGTCGAACTTGCGGCGAAATTCAGAAAGGTGGCGGAGATTGAAAAGAACCACGAGGAGAGATATCGCGCGCTCCTTCACAACGTCGAAAACAAGCAGGTATTCGAAAGAAGTTGCGTAAAGGTGTGGGAATGCAGAAACTGCGGACATGTTGTGGTCGGTACAAAAGCGCCCGAAGTGTGCCCCGTATGCAACCATCCGCAAAGTTACTTTGAAATAAAAGCCGAGAACTATTGAGATTTTAGGCAAAAACGCAAGGCGACGCAAGTTGTTTGAGAGGATAATAACAATTTTGTTACGGATTAAGACGAAAACTTCGCCTGTTTTCGGTGCGCTTTTTGCCGAGATAACCGTGTCGTTATCCAAAATTCCTTCGGTCAATTTTTCATAGACGCTTTCCCCTGTTGCCGAGAGGCAACAGGGCGGAGGAGCGTTTTAATGCGGCGGTAAAGCAAAATATATCCAAATTTTGTTGAGAACATTCCGAAGCGTTTTTTTTGAGATGTAAAATAAACCTGTAAAAAACGGCAAAAAACGCTTGTCTATGTCGCAAAAATGATGTAATATATTTGAGCAAAACAAAAAACTTGTGGGGGTATAGCTCAGCTGGGAGAGCGCTTGAATGGCATTCAAGAGGTCAGCGGTTCGATCCCGCTTATCTCCACCAAAAAAAATATCGTACAATGTGTGCGATATTTTTTATGTAAACAAGGCGATTCTTGTGATTTTTTATGCCAACAGCACATCATTTAAGTTGTATAGCAATCATTAGATAAAAGAAATCCTCCTGCGTTAAACTGTAGCGGGTTCGCCAACCGCGACAGTAAAACATAGGAGGATTTTGTCATGAATGACACAAGTAGTTTATCACACGCAAAAATGAATTGCAAGTATCAAATAATGTTTCCGATTGACTATCCGTAGATTTTGATTCCGTACTTGAGAATGTCGTTGAGAAGTATGGGGTCGGAACACAACTGCGTCGTATCGATCAAATCGACTTTCTTTTTCAGGGTTTCTCGCAACACTTGCGCAAGTTCGACGGTATTCAAGCCGTCACTCGTCGTAGATATCAACAAATCGACGTCGCTTGTTTCTGTGGCGGTGCCTTTTGCGTAAGAACCGATCAGATAGCAAAAATCAACGCGGAACAAATTTAATATGCCCGTGCATATAGTCTTTATTTTTTCAACGGAAAGGATGCCCTGTGTTTCGCTTATCGCACCAAACGCATTGAGGCGGTCGAGGATATATTGTCGCTTGATGTTGTTTATCTTCGGCTCATCGCTTTCATATCGGCAGTAGGTGCGAAGAGGAATCCCCAAATACTCGGCGCATGCTTTTTGTGTCAATTCTTTTTCGGTTCGTAATTGTTTCAATGTCATAGTTATCACCTCTGCTTTATTATAACACGTTGGCATAAAATAGCAAGCAAAATATTGTCAAAACGACATAATTCTTTCATTTTTTAATGCCAATGTTGCATATAGATGTAAAAGTTTAATGCCTGAATGGCGAAAACCCCACTTGAATATATTGCCGATGTGCCAAATATGCTTAATACCCCCCCGACATTTGATGTCTTTGTGTTTTTAACGGTAAGGGTAAAAAAAAGTCCCGACCTGAGTCGGGACTGATTTTTGGAGTTGAGGGTTTTACTCGTTTTCCGATTGCGGCTTTGCAAGGGTTGTGTTGCCGATATATTCCGATTTGCCGAAACCGAGAATGAGGTTGAAGATGATGGGCAAGAACACCAAACCGATTGTGAAGCCCGCGCCGTGTCCGAAAGATTTCGAGACGTGATAGTGAATTTTGATTTCGACAACCAAAAGCACGATTTGAGCGGCGAGATTCAAGAGGCTCAACACCAAATACCAAGGGGCTTCGTTGCCGTAGACTTCGCCGACTGCAACCGCTGCGCTTTCAAGCACGACTGCAAGCACCGCAAAAACGATTGTCACGGCAAAGTATTTCATTTTGCTGCAATTTTTCAATATCAGATAGAGGTTGTAGACGGGGATAAGCGATTTCCAGCCTTTTTCGCCCATTTTTGTAAACACCTTCCAATCTGCCGCGCAGACCAGAATGTACAAGCCGAGAATGATAGCCAAACTTGTGAATACGACCGCCACTGGCTGACCTTGAAGTTCGGGAATGAGTTGTCCGATAGTCATTGATATATCTCCTTTTTGCGTATACACGCCAAATTTTGTTCAAAAAATCGGGTTTATTATATTCATACGCTTTGTTATTGTCAAACATATGAATACATATTGTTGCGTATTTTTCTTATATTAAGACACGCATTTTTTCCAAACGGGTGCAAAAAACCGCTCAGAAAGAGCGGTTTGTGCAAAATTTTCGGATATTCGAAAAGGATTATTCCTTGTCGGCTTTCTCGTCGAGAAGTGCGGTTGCTTTTTCAACTTGTTGCGCTTTGAGAAGGTCGCGGATTTCGCGGAGTAAGTCTTCGCTCGATTCGGGTTTGTTTGCTTCTGCCTCGGCAGCCGCTTCTGCGTCCGCTTTTGCTTGCGCTTCGTCGCGAGCCTCTTTGATTGCTCTGAGTTCCTTCTTGGTTGCGACTTTGCCCTTGATGGTTGCTTTTTCTTCGGGAGTGAGGGATTCGAGGAATTTCGTATCGTTTTTAAGTCCGACAAATCCGCCTTTTACCGAATTGATGAGTTTTATCACCGCAAATAGGACGAGAGCGGTGAGGATGAAAGTGATGATTGCGCTTATCACTGCGCCAAAATCCATTATAACCGCTTCTTTTATCACGGTGCCTGCTTCGTCTACGACCGGGTTTCTCAAAACGACTTGCAAACTCTTGCCGTCGCCGAGAGGAATCATATTGATGAGCGGTTGGAGAATACCTTTAACAAGTGCCGTTACGATAGCGGTAAAAGCACTGCCGATAATCATACCAACGGCGAGATCGAGAACGCTGCCTCTGTTGATAAATGCCTTAAACTCTTTCCAAAGTTTGAACTCGGGCTTTTTAAGTTTTTTCATAAAAGTTATCTCTCCTTCGTTGATGTAGTAAACAATATAATACTTTTCGTATTCCAAGTCAAGAAAATGGGCGATTTGACAAAATTTGAGGTGTTTTTTCGGCTATTTTTTCAAAATAATTGACTTAAATCCACCTCTCGCATACAATGAAACTCGCTAGGGGTGCTGTAAAGCTGAGATGATACCCTCAAACTTGTGAGATAATCCTCGCGTAAGGAAGCAACAAAACGTAAGTTTTAAGATATTGCCTTTTCTTTTCAAGTTCCCCCATAGCAGGAGGACTTTTTTTATGGATATCGAAACCCTATCCGACAAACTGCAATTCGTCGCGCTTTACCTTGCGGTTGCGTTGGCGGCGGCATTTATGATCGTCGGTTTGCTCGTGTGGTTTTTCAAAAAGGAAAAATTCAACGATTTCAAAAAATATGCCGTCAGCATAACCACAGGCTTTGCCTTGACAATGGTCGTCGTGTTTGCCTACGTCAAATTTCAGTGCAACATCGACGATATGCAGGCAAAACTCTTTTACCCCATACTCGCAACGCTCATAACCGTAGTCGCAGGGGCAATCGCAATGCTCGTAAGTTCGCTTTTCAGCGATAAAGCGGTCAAGATTTCCTTTATAGTCACCGCCGTTTTGACGCTCGGTTGCTTTATTGCCACGATGGTGCTTATGGCACAATACTACGGCGACATCGCAGAGTATTATCCCAAAGCGAATCTCGTCGGAATGATTGTGTCCGCTGTCGTGTTTATGGCGATTATGGTTGCGATGTGGTTTGTCGGCGACAAGCGCAAGATGAGCGACACCCGCTCTATCGTGTACGGCGCAATCTCGATTGCACTCTCGTTTGCGCTTTCCTATGCGAAACTTTTCAAACTGCCGCAAGGCGGATCGGTTACGTTCGCAAGCCTTCTTCCGCTTATGATTTACTGCTGTATGTTCGGCACGAGAAGGGGACTTATCGTATGCGCGATCTACGGCGTTTTGCAAGCGTTGCAAGACCCATACATCATTCACCCGATGCAATTTTTGCTCGATTATCCTCTCGCTTTCGGTCTTATCGGCGTTAGCGGAATATTTATGGAAAAGGGCGTGTTCAAGGACAAAAAAGTGGTTGCGTTTTTGCTCGGCGGCGTGCTTGCGGTGGTGCTTAGATACGCTTGCCACGTTTGCTCGGGCGTATTTGCGTTTGCAGACTACGCAGACCTTGACAAGTACGACACGGCCATCGCGTACAGCATGGCGTACAACTCGTTTGCGTTTGTGGATATGCTCATCGCGCTCGTTGCAGGGAGCACGTTGTTTGCCTCGAAATCGTTTTCCGCTCTCATGCAAAAGTCGAGTGACGTGAACAAGGCGGCGGAAGTTAAAACCGAGCAACCGACCGATGACGAAGAACTGGACGAGATAGACAAACAGATTATTGAAAATCAAGAAAACAAAAACAGCAATCAATAATCGAGCGAGGGCGGAAAAGAATGCCTAAGGCACAATGATATCCACTGCGTGGATGATATCCTCACATCAATCGGATGATATCCACACTGCGTGTGGGTTGCGGAAGATTCAAATCTTCCATATGTCATTCTGAGGGAATGAAATGACCGTGAGAATCCAGCGTAGCGAAATTTGGCTTCGTTTTGACCTATAAGTCGGAACTTCGGTGTTCGTTGAAATGGCAAACGGATAAATAGTAATTGAATATTCCTTAACCCAAACGAAGTTTGGATATCATCGTGCAGAGTTGCACGATATCATCACAACGTGATATCATCGCCATAGGCGATATCATTTAGGTGAGGATGGGGAAGCTTCAAATAAAATGCATCGATGGCGGGACACCCGCACCCGAATAAAACACCCGCACCGAATAAAACAAATTAATCGAATCAAATCAAAAAGCACGGCAACGCCGTGCTTTTCCGTTAGAAAGGTTTTGAAAAACGATGAATTTTTTTGTTTTCGGTATATATACAATCGAAACGCTCGTTTTATTGGACAAAACAAGAAATTTTTTTTATTTTTTGAAAACTTATCGTTTTATGTATCTGAACACGAACACGCCGCCGCGTTTGACGTTGATGTGAATCTTTCCGCCGAGCGATACGTTGCTTAGTCCGCGCGATGAGCAAGAGGTGAGAACAAGTTCGTCAAGAGGGTATTCGAGATTTTTCGAATCGCTCACCAGCGCGCTTTCGCCGTAGGGAAGGATGGATATGGTTTCGCCCTTTTGCGTAGGCATATCGAACTCGCCTTCGACGTAATAGATGTCCAAACCGTTTTCCTCGGCTTTTGCGCTCATACCGAGCGAACGGGCAAGGCGCATAATGGAAAGGTTGCAAAGGACGTGGTCGACTCTTCCGCCCGTTATGCCGTAAAACACGAGAGAGTCTGCGTTATACGTTTCTTTTGCGTAGTACACGGCAAGTTCGCCGTCGCTTGCGTCCTTGTGAGGATTATGCTCGACGAGGGGAATGTCGATACCATCGGGTTTTTCGAGAGAATCGAAATCGCCGAGTATGACGTCGGGCGTCACGGTGCATACGTTGAAACCACCGTCGCAACATACGACTTTGTCGCCTTTGATTTTGCGCTTTATTTCACTTCCGCAATTGAGAACAATGGATACTTGCATAAAAACAGTGTAGCACTACGCAACGATTTTTGCAATTTTTGTCGCGGTATTTTTCAAAACTGCTATTGAAAAAGTATGTTTTATTGTATATAATACACTTATAAAACCTTGTTTTTGAGGGATGCGCATATGAAAGAGTTCAAACTCAAAAGTTTTGACAACACCGAGATTTATTGCAGACTTTGGGACGACGTGGAAAATCCCAAAGGCGTTATCCAACTCGTGCACGGTATGAGCGAGTACGCAGGTCGCTACGACGAGTTTGCGCGCTACCTCAACACGAGAGGCTACATAGTGTTCGGCGACGACCACCGCGCGCACGGACTCACCGAAACAGACCAAAATCGAGGCAAGCATCCCGGCAATATTTTTAAAAAGACGCTAAAAGACGAGTTGTTCTTCCGCGAGTGGCTCAAGTCGCAATACAATCTGCCCGTGTTCCTTATGGGGCACAGTTACGGCAGTTTCCTCTCGCAGGCGTTTGCGCAAGAGGGTACGGACGTAAAGGCAATCGCGCTCATAGGCTCGGGACATATGAGAGATTTGTTCAATCTCGGCAAAATCGTCGTCGCCCCCATATTCCTCGTTGCGAGAAACTGGCGCCCGCGCGTCGTCAATCGGGTGAGCGACAACTTCCAAAAATTCAAGGGCGACGAGGGCAAATTGCAGTGGGCAAACAGCGTTCGCGCAAGACGCGAGGACGTGCTTGCCGACCCGCTCGCGCACCAAAATATGTCCGTCGGCTTCGACTTTTATATGATGAAGGAAACATCCAAACTGTACGGCAAAAAAGCGCAGGCAAAACTCAACCCCGCAACCGCAATAGGCATCTTCTCGGGCGACGCGGACCCGGTCGGGCAAATGGGCAAGGGCGTAAAAAAACTCGACAAGATGTACAGACAAAACGGTATCAAAACCGAATTGCATCTCTACCACGGCGCAAGACACGAAGTGTTTTACGATTGGTGCGGCGAGCAAATGCAAAAAGACGTCGCCGACTTCTTTGACAAATTCATCATCTACGAGCAAACCAGCATAGACGATTTGTGCAAATAAAAATATATGGCAAAAGTCCTGTTTTCGGATGCGCCTCAAAAGTTGGACATTTAAG
>CAVKUX010000095.1:0-7236 GCA_963659595.1 Anaeroplasmataceae bacterium
TCTACAAGGTGTATGCGGTCATAGCGATGTGCTTGACGCTCAAGCAATACGACCTTAAAAAAGACGAGATTATCGACATCGTAAACGACAGTTTCAGAGCGAAAAAACAACTTTTTGCAAAACTCGAAAAAATCATCGACGCTTCGCCGTGCGCTTGGAACGTCGCAAGAAAATGGAACATAAACGACCACGCAAGCAGAATCGGCGACGGCAGCATAACCTACGACGAGTTTTCCGTCACCGACGACAAAGTGACCTACACCATAAGCAAGTGTATGTACGTCGAGATGTTCGAGCATTTCGGCATAAAGGAATACTGCAAGATATTCTGTATGTCGGACACGCAAGCGTATGCAAATCTCACAAAGCACGTCGATTTCGTGAGATATTCCGACCTATCCGACGGCGACTGCTGCCGCGACGTAATATCCAAAAAGACCGCAAGCAAAAAGAGTAAATAAGCGTACAAAAGGTGATATATGAAGAACGAAGACTTGCAATTTGACAGAACTTGCCACGTTTTGTACTCGAAAGCGTGCGAAAAAGAGATAAAAAGGTCCATAAAATCGCACTATCCGCAAAATGTAGACGAAGTTTGGACGAAAGTCCAACTCAAATACGTCGAATTGCTCAAAAACTGGCGCACGGATTTGGGCGGCAAAAAGAATTTCCACAACGGCAAGGGCGGCACGTACGACTGCATTGCCATTATGTGCTACTACGTCGTGTGCAAAGACGTCGTGACGTTCAGAGAAATCGAGGAAATAGAGGAAAATCTCATTCTTCCAACCTTTTCAAAACTCAAATTCGTCAACGCAAACAAGCCGATTTTCAAAAAGTTGCTGTACAAGTCGTTTACGACGGCAAAGTCGGCGTGCGACAAGTGGCAGGATTACAAGATGTCCGTCGCGCCGCTTGATGACGGAAAGCCGATATATTACGAGTTTACGGCGTGTCCCGCGGCGCAGTTTGCAAAGCAGTACGGACTAGAAGAAATTATGCCCGCGCTTTGCAACGTCGATTACAAGTCGATGGAACTTTTGCACGCCAAACTCATACGCAAAGGCACTTGCGTTGACGGTGACAAATGCGACTACACCATATGCGGCGACGAGGACGAGTACGCAAAGCAACACCCCGAATACGTCGACGAAAAAGGGTTCAGAAGAAACAAGTGAGCCGCTGTAAGAGAAAACGCACGCAAACGCAACTTTCGTATAGAGAAAATTTCATAAGAAACGATATGAGAAAACAAGGCTCTTAAAGAGCGAAACTCATATAAATTGCGAGGCAAAATATGTTGTTTGAAACGATGGGCGACAATCGCAATCCCGCCGTATTGTTTTTCCACGCGATGGGCGTGACGGGAAACAGCAGCGAGAGGGTGGCAGAGTTTTTGAAAGACGAATATTTTTGCATAATGCCGACGTCTACGGTTTATTGCAAAGGGCAAAAGTACGTGTCGAAAGACGACGAGATACGCCAAATCGAAAAGTTTTTGAAAGAGCAAAACGTATCGAAACTTGCTCTCGTCGTGGCTTCGTCGATAGGCGCGGACCTTGCCATAGCGTTTATGTCGCAAACGAAAATCGAAGTCGAACACGCGTTTTTCGACGGCGGTCAGTTTGCAAAAATCAACAAGGCTACGAGACGAATTATGACGCCGTTTTTGTATGCGGCGATAAAGAGCGTGTATTTGTCCAAAGGCAAAACGCTCGCCAAAATTATGTGGTGCGCGGACGACGACATAAAGCCGTATTTCATTCAGGCAGGCAAGAATCTGACGTACGGCAATATCCGCAGACAAATGTCCGACAGTTTGCGTGGCGAGCCGTTCCCGCCCCTTTCGGAAGATATGCAAAAACGCACCTATTTCGAATTCGGCGACAATGAAGAACACTTCAAATATCGCGGCGACGTTATGGCAACCTACAAATGCGCGAACTTCCCGATATTCGAGGGGCATAACCATATGCAGTATCAAATCAAAGACCCGCAAGGCTTTGGCGAAATGCTGAAACGAATTGCAAATGACGGCACTTTGCCGAAGTTGCCGTTTTTGAAGCAAAATTGACGAAACGACGTTTTTGTAAGCAAAATCGCAATATAAACGCGCGATTCGTGCAAAAACGACGATATATAAACAGAATTAAGAGGCAGAAATATGAAGTATCATATTCAAAAAAACACCGTGCAAGAAACGCTCGTCATACCCGTTTACGGAAGAAAAAAGTGTTCGGAATTGTTCCCGAATCTGTTTTGCGACGAAACGGCGGTGAGGCTTATAAATCAAATCGATTACGATTTTTCGCTGCTTGAAAAGAAGTCGAAAAGTATGATGCAACAGTTCGGATTTTTGGAAGTCGCAATGCGCCAAAACGACCTTGCGTGGGAAGTCAAAGACTATCTAAAAACGCACCCGAAAGCGGCGGTCGTCAATCTCGGTTGCGGACTCGACAACACGGGCAGAGCGTGCGACAACGGCGAGTGCAAAATATACAATCTCGACTTTGCGCCCGTCACCGAGGTGAGAAACAACCTCTTGCCGGCAGGCGATAGGGAACGAAACGTCGCGTGCGACTTGAACGATTATTCGTGGTTTGACGAAATCGACGATTCGGACGGCGCAGTGTTTTTCGCCGCGGGCGTGTTTTACTATTTCGTACAAGAGCAAGCCGAGTCGCTTTTCGCCGCAATGGCAAAACGATTCAAGGGCGGCAAACTCGTCTTTGACGCCGCAAACGCAAAAGCGGTGAAACTTATGCTCAAAACGTGGATAAAGGACGCAAAAATTAAGGACGTCGGCGCGTATTTTGCCGTGTCCGACGCAAAGAAAGAATTGTCGCGTTTGGGCAATATGAACGTTTCGAGCAGAGGATATATGCTCGGCTATCAAAGCCTTGACGACCCGTCCGTCAAAAAGTTCTACAAACTTTTGGCAAAGATAGGCGACGAAAAAATGAATATGCAAATCGTAAGAATGGATTTTGCAAAGTGAGGTCGATATGAAATACGGTTTTATGCAAAAAGCGATGTGGGCGGGCTACAAAGGCTCGTTCAAACAGCACCTTTCAAAGACGCTCGACGAAAGCGACCCGAGCGGCGTGATGAAAGCCGCGCACAAAAAGTACAAGGAAATAATTGCGGACGTTGACGAGTTTGAAAAGGGCGACAGATTTTTGGTGAACATACTCAGTTGCGCAATGGTCGCTTCCATTCTTTTGAGCGTCAAAAAGAAGTACACCGTCGAGCAAGTCAGGGAATATTATCGCAACGCTATGTGCGACAACAAACTCACGAAACTCGCCTCGAGAAAGAGCAAAGCGTACACGCCCGAGGGCAGAGAACTGTTGAAAAAACAAGCAAAGCAAAGCGAGAAAAACACCAATCCGTATTCGTGGGTTTTCACCGTCGAGGACGGCGAAACCATAAATCAATACACGGCGTATTTCCACACTTGCGGAATCTGCCATTTGATGAAAAAGGTCGGACTTTTCGAGTACACGCCCGCGCTTTGCACGCTCGACTACGATATGGCGGCGCTCGGCAACACCGAGTTTACGAGAGAGTATACTCTTGCAAGCGGCGGCCCGTACTGCGATTGCCATTACAACTACAAAGGATAGTTTATCGTCGGAATTAGTATGAATTAAGTGTCGATAACGAAAAAACCTCGCGATTTGCGAGGTTTTTTGAATCGTGTGTTTTTAAGTTTGAAAACGTAAGACGTTGCTCAGTCCGCCGTGCCAGCGACTGCTATATCCGTGAACTTGACCGCATAAGGTCCTTCGTAGTTTGCGGACGAGAATCTTTCCGTCGAGAACGTCATATTCTGTTGCGCTTCGATGAGGTTGCCGTTTATCGAGCCGCCCGTAACTGGGGTGACTTTGCCTTCTTCGACGAGGTAGGCAAGACGGATTTCGCCGCCGAAGTGACCCGAGAACGTGTCCATTTGGAAGTCTGAAAACGCAACCGCCCAAAGACAAGGCTTTTTCTTCATATCTTCAAAGGATACGCTGCCGAGATTGTCGCATTTTGCTTTTTCGTACGCGCCGGTCGGTTCGATTCCGAGATAGCGGCAGAAGGGGGTGCTTCCGTGTATTGCCGAAAGTTTGCCGTCTTTAACGACAGTGAGGTCTTGCATTTTTATGCCGTCGCCGCTGAAAGGTCTCGTCGCAACCATAGTGAGGTCGAGAGCGTCGCCCTTGACGTTGCCTTGCACGCCGTCGCCCGTTTTCCACGAGGAATAACCGGGGTAAATCATATCCGCCGCCGATTTTTCTTCGTAGTAGGACAGCACTTCCGCAAGGTTTTTGCCGCTCAGAATCACGTCGTATTTGCCGCTCTTAAGCACTCTTTGCGCCAAAGCCCTGTCGTATACGAAGTCGAGATATTCTTTCACGCCTTTTTTGAGTGCGTCCGTGTTTACGTCGTCGTACTCGAATTGATTGATGAGTTCGACGTCTTCGGGACTCTTGCATTGCACGACGTAATCGCCTTTGCAAACCGCGTCGGTGAAGGAAACGTCCGTGCCTTCCGACGTCATAATGCGAGTGAAGGTCTTGTGACAGAACACCTCGGTCGAATTGATATACGAATGTTCGTTGGTGTCTTGCGAGAACACTGCCGCCGCCATTTTACCCGCGCTTTCCGCAAGCGGTGCGGTTGCGAGTTCGTTGTGCTTGTAAATCGTGTCGGACACGACTTTCGCTGGCGGTGCGAAATAAGGATTCATCGCAAATTGCGCGGCGTAGTACGCGCCCTCGATTGCTTCTTTCACCTCGTCGTAGGTCATGGAAGCGATTATGTTCGCGTTGGTGTTGCCCACCAGTTTCTTGCCGTCCTTTTCGCCCTCTCTGTACACCGTGACGGTGCATTTGTGGGTGTCTTTGATACGTCTTGTGTCAAGAGTATGCTTGACGAAAAACAGTTCCGCCGATTCCTCTTTGACCTCGTTGATACGCCAACGAGTTATGTTAAGTTCGGACAATGCCTTTTTGATGTTGTCTATCATAACGTCACCTCTCAACCAAGTCTAATGCGGGCTTTCATATACGGACCGCCGTCGGACACTTTGACCCATTCCTTGTAACCCTTGCCGCAGAATCCGCTTCCGCAGGTCACGAGGCTCGAACTCATCATACTCACCGATTTGAGAAGGTCGGGAACGTAGCCAGTAAGCACGATAGGGGAAAATACTTTGCCCGTGAGTTTGCCGTCTTTTATCTCTCTTGCTCTCGTAACCATACATTGAATACCCCAGTTTTTCGGGTCTTCCATACCGCTCGAAGGCGATTCGAGCAAGAATCCGTATTTGACGGAAGCAATCATATCTTCGGGCGTAACGCCTTCCTTTGCGCCCTCGAAATATGTGTTTGTCATACGCGTGTACACTTTGCGCTCGTAACTTTCGCGTCTGCCGTTGCCCGTCGGTTTTACGCCGAGTCTGCTTGCCGAGAGCGCGTCGCACATGCCGCGCTTCAAAAATCCGTTCGAGATGACGACGGTGTCGCCCGTGAGCGTGCCTTCGTCGTCGAACCAGCAAGTAGCAGTGTCGTCAACCGCATTGCCGTCGTGCATCGTCACGAGGTCGCTTGCAACTCTTTGGTCGATAAAACTCGAAGCAAGCGCTCTGTCTTTGACGAACATATCCATTTCCACGCCGTGTCCGAACGCCTCGTGAACGATCATACCCGTTGTGTCGGGATCGCAAATGCACTCGTATTCGCCGGGAATCATCGGCTCGCTTTTGAGAAGTTCGACCGCCTCGTTTGCAACTTTCACGGCGTATCCTTCCATTTTGTCGAGAAGTTCCGCGCCGCCGAGGGTAGAGAAGCCCTTGTATGCGTCCTTTACTTCCTCGCCTCTTGCCGCCATTGCCATAATCGCGCCGTTCGTCCACATAACGGTTTGATCGAGGTCGCGACGAGCGGAGATAAACACCTTTCTGAACGCTCTGTACGAAACCGTCGCGATTGCGTCCAAAACGCCATCGACGGTCAACGCCTTGTTGCGTATTTGTTCCAATCTTGTCAAAATCGCTTCGTCGCCCATTTCTTTGGGGTGAATTTCAAACGCGCTCACCTTTTTCAAGGTTGCGGGTTCGTCTTCGGGAATAGGGGTGGGAAGCGGTACGATACCGTCGGGAATATTCTTCGTTTCAAGCGCAATGCGCTCGCGCATTTCTTTGAGAATTTGCGGTATTTTTTCTTCTGAAAATTCATTGAAAGAATACTCGGCGCAACCCGTCTTATCAAACACTCTCACCACAAAGCCCGAGCCTCCGCCCAAGCCTTGACTGTTTATTCTTTTGCCCGTGCGGCTTATTCGCCAGCCGCGATTTTCGTCCTCGACCGCAAGCACGGAAGCATAGGCATACTCTTTTAGAAGTTCTTGCACCAAATGCTTGATTGCAGGCTTGATTTTATCGAGTTTTTCAAACATAATCACATCTCCTTTATAGAATTCGACAACGCAGCGATCATATCTCACGCCGCGCCGTCTTTGTATCTATCGATTTACTATATTATATTATCCGTCCAAACAGTGGATTTGTCAAGTTGTCAGCCGTATCGCTCGCAACTTTTAGAGAAACGAATCGAACGCAATCAAAAGAGATATTTTTCAAAACGGAGTTGATTTTTTTATAATATGTGATATAATCATTGCACCAAGGCGGTTTAGATTGTCCGCTTTCGGGGGTGTTCTGGATTCGACATTCGGTCTGATGCGGGATAAGCACGTCGTAGGCTCGGCTACGTTAAAACGGAACGTTAAAATTAAACGCAAAAAACAATCAAAAGAGCTCCAATATGGAGTTCGCTCTTGCTGCATAATTTAAGTCGGCACGTCGACACGGGGTTTTCTGTTCCCTCGTCAATCGGCGTCAGAAAAACAGACAACGCAATCTGATTTCTCGGTAGGGTTGTTGTCAATACGAGATTATCGAGGCAAGGTTTGTAGGTGAACCGAACTTAGAAAAATTTTAATCACCAACTAAACGTGTAGAAAGTGCCGAGTACGGTCGGGTGGACCGGGGTTCAAATCCCCGCACTTCCACCAGAAATGCAAAAACCGCGTATCTAACGCGGTTTTTCATTTTGGTAGGAATGTGGTGGATTATGCGATTTTGGCAAAATCGCATCACGGCAATGCCGTGTGAACCCCTTTCGGCTGCACGCGATTGACCTACGGTAGCAATCGCTGTTGGGCAAATCCCCGCACGCACTCAATAAG
>CAVKUX010000096.1:0-7187 GCA_963659595.1 Anaeroplasmataceae bacterium
AATTTGAGGGAACCCACGGCGTCCGCTTCGCGTGGGGCAACACTCGGTGCTCGCACAAAAAAGTATCGTCCCCTTGTTATATCACTCGTTCACGGGCGAAAAAATCCACACTCGCCCGTTCACTTGTACTATCCGTCAAGCTCGACGCTCGCTTTCTCGCCGCCGTTGCGGCTCGCGTTCCGTCTTCGAAATTGTGTATTTTGTTTTAATCAAAAAGACGAGGCACCGTAGCCTCGTCTTTTTGATTAAAACGGCATATCGCCGTCGTCTTCGAAAGAGTCCCCTTCGTCGACGTATTCGTCGTCTTCGTCCGGTATGTCGTCGTCGCTCGGCGGTGGCGTTTGCTCGCCCTCGTTTGAATCGAACGGCATAGCCGAATCTGCCGCCGCAATTTCGTGCAAATCCTCTGCTACGTCGGATATCGCTTTCATATCCACGCCGCCCTCTTCGTCGTCGTCACGCTTTTTCGGCTCGTCGTAGACGTATTCCGTCGTGTTTGCGTTTTCGTCCACACGTTCTTTGAACGAGGTTGTGGGTGCGTCCCAGTCGAGCGTGATTTCGCCGATTTCGCCGTTTCTGTTCTTTTTGATGTCGAGTATGACTTCGTTCTTTGGCAATGCGGGGTTGTATTTGCTCGGATTGTTGAGAAACATGACGATGTCCGCGTCCTGCTCGATCGAGCCCGATTCACGCAAGTCGGAAAGAAGCGGCGTATGCTCCTGACGTTGCTCGATGCCGCGCGACATTTGCGAAAGCAAAATAATCGGACAATCCAGTTCCTTTGCGTATATCTTCATCTTTCTCGACATATCGCTGACTTCCACTTGACGGCTCTCTGCCGATCTGCCGTTCTTTTGAGCGGACATAAGTTGCAAGTAGTCGATGATGACGAGGTCGAGCCCCTTTTCGCGCTTGAGCCTGCGGCACTTTGAAAGCACGTCGGAGGGACTGTTCATAGAATAATCGTCGATGTAAATTTCCGAAGCGAGCAACGCGCGATAGCCGTTGTACAGTTTCTTGTAATCTGTTTGGGTGAGACCGCCGCGAGTGTTCATCTTGTTGCTCTCGACTTTAGAGATGTACGCAAGCATACGTTTTGCAAGCAAATCGGCGGGCATTTCAAGTGAGAAAATAGCCACTTTTTTGCCGTGATTGAGCGCGACGTTTGCGGCGATGTTGAGAGCAAATGCCGTTTTACCGACGGACGGACGAGCGGCGATAAGCACCATTTCACCCGGTTTCAAGCCGTGCGTTTTTTGGTCGAAACTCGGGAAATCGATGTATATCGTGTTTTTGGGTATGTTGCCGGTTTGTGCGTCCTGAATGGTTTTGAGTGCGAGCGCCGCCGCATCGTCGACCTTGACGAGTGCTTTTTCGCTGGACTGCTCGGCAATGGCGTACACGAGTTTTTCGGCGTTTTCGAGAGCGTCTTTGCCGTCCTGACATTCGTAGCCGAATTTTGCGATGTCGTTGCCCGCTTCGATAACCTTTCTCGTGAGGCTGTCGCGCTTTATTATGCTTGCGTAATACTCGCCGTTTGCGGCGGATACGACGCCTTCTGCAAGTTCGCTAAGATATGCAATCGAGCCTACCTCGTCGAGTTGACCTTTAAGTTCGAGCGCGTCGCAAACGGACACCGTGTCGATGGGCTTGCTTTCCATTTGCAGTTGCTTCATCGCCTCGAAAATCAGTCTGTTTTGCGAAAGATAGAAATCTTCCGCTTTGAGCATAGGGATGATAATGTCGGCGGCTTTGCCGTCGATGAGAATGGAACCGAGAACGGACGCTTCCGCGTCAACGTTGTTGGGCATACCCCTCGTCACTCTTTTGTTTTCGTCTTTTGCCATTTTACACCTTTGAGAGCAAAGGTAACGCCGATTGCCGCGAGCGCAACCAAAAGCGCGCAACCGAGCAAAGTTCCGTACCAACTTGCCGCGTTTTGCGTGCGCATTTCAAGCGTAAAAACGTCGCTTTCGAGGCTTTGGTCGAGCGCATATTTATGCACATACTTCCACCCTTCGCGCGTAATTTCACCGTTGCTTTTTATAGATTTATAAATTGTATCATATCTCAAAACCACTTTCAAGCGGTTGTATTCAACATCGTTATGCACAAGGTCTTCTTGTGGTACGCTCTCTTTGACCGCACTAAATATCGAATCGGGCGCAAGCGTAACGGTGGTTTCGCTCACGTTGTAGTATGCGCCGTCCTTGCGTTTTTCGCTATGCCAAACCGCGCCGCATCCTTTGAGTTTTCTGTCCGTTTTCGAAAATGTGACGTATACTATCGCGACTTTTTCGCTCGATTCGCCGTTACTTTCGCCCGAATCGTCGCTTATGACGGCTTCCTCGCTCGGATTTTCGGTCGATTGCTCGAATTCGATGTTGTAAATATACAAATCGCGCACTACGTCCTCGTTGTTTTCCTTGTTGCAAGCAAAAAGGGAAAACGCGCTTATGAGCGTAAGCGCAAGGGCGAGGATTATCAAAGTGATTTTTTTGATACTTTTCATAGTTGCCGTGCAGGTGCAAGCGTTTGCCTGCACCTGCGGTTTTAGGTTATTTCAAATCTTTGCCGAGATTTTCAATCAGAGATTGAAAGATTTCTCGAGTTCGGCGAGAGTGTCCGCAAATTCTTTCATCGCAAGTTCGTACGGAGCGTCGCTTTCAAGGTCGACGTCGGCAAGACGAATGATGTCGAGCGGAGGCATACTCCCGCCTGCCGAAAGGAATTTCTTGTATTTTGCAAAGTACTCTTCTCCGCCTTTGAGGATATTGTTTGCGATAGAAACCGCGGTGGTGATACCGGTCGCGTACTTGTAGACGTAATAACTCGTGTAGAAGTGCGGAATTCTCGCCCACTCGTAGCGGATGAGGTCGTTATGCTCGACGGCTTCGCCGTAGTACTTCTTGTTGAGTTCGTAGTATGCGTCCGAAAGCGCGGTTGCCGTGATAGGCTCCCCTCTTTCCACCATGGTGTGCGCGATGACTTCGAACTCGCTGAACATAGTTTGTCTGAACAACGTCGTGCGGAACATATCGAGATAGTAGGAAAGCAAATACTTTCTGAACTCGCCCGTAGCCGTTTTGAGAAGGTGCTTTAAGAGCAACACTTCGTTGACGGTGGAAGCGATTTCCGCAACGAAAATAACGTAGTCCGCCTTTTGTTCGCAAAGCGCGTGGTTGCTGAAGTACGAGTGCATTGCGTGACCCATTTCGTGCGCGATTGTAAACACGTCGTGGATGGTCTTTTGATAGTTCAAAAGCACGAACGGGTGAACGCCGTACACGCCCCACGAATATGCGCCGCTTCTCTTGCCCTTGTTTTCGAACACGTCGACCCAACCGCTCGTGAATGCGCTTGCGAGGATGTCCGAGTATTCCTTGCCCGTGACTTTGAGCGCTTCTTTGACAAGTTCGACTGCGTCCTCGTACTTTAGCGCAAGTTCCTGCTCGCTGACGATTGACGTGTAAAGGTCGTACATATTGAGGGTTTCGACGCCCAAAACTTTCTTTCTGAGCGCAATATAATCATGCAAGGGTTTCGTGCCTTTTCCGACCGCTTCGAGAAGTTTGTTGTAACAAGTGGACGGAACGTTCTCGTTGTACATCGAGTAATCGAGCGCGCTCTTGAATCCTCTCACCTTTGCGTAGAACCAGTCTTTTTTGACGTTGCCGGCATAGTTTGCGGCAATTGTGTTGATGTGGTCTTTGTACGCCGTGAACATGCTGTCGAAAGCGTCCTTTCTCACTCTTTGGTCGGGGCTTTGCAAAAGCATACCGTACACGCCGTGGCTCATCGCAACTTCGTTGCCGTTTTCGTCCTTGACGGGCGCGAATTTCACGTCGGCGTTGTCGAACATAGAGAAAACTTCTCTCGCATTGCCCGAAAACAATCCGACTTCACCCAAAAGTTGTTCCTCTTTCTTTGAAAGAATGATGTCCTTGTTTCTGATTATCTCCTCAAAGAAAACGTCGTAATCGGCAAAACGCTTGCTGTGTTTTAGTTCCTCGAGTCTTTCCTTTGAAAGTTCGCCGAGTTCGGGCGTGATGAAAGAAATCGCCGTCGAAAATTTGACGTAAAGCATATCCGCTCTGTTTGACATTGCCTGATAGGTTGCGTCTCTTGCGTCCTGGTCGAGGCGCATTTTGGCATATCCGTAGAGATAGGATATGTCGTGCATCATTCTCGTCATAAATTCTAGGCATTCGAAAAGCATATCCTCGTCTTTAAGTTTGTCGTGGTATTTCGAGAAGTGACCGATGCGTTCTTCGCACTTGAAAAACAATTCTTCCCACGCATCGTTCGACTTGATGATGTCTTCGAGTTTCCATTTGTACTCGGCAGGTATTTGATCTCTTGATTCGTATAACATATGGTCTTCCTTCCTTTTTATATTTTTCGTTTATTATTGCACAAAAGCAAGTTTACATGTTCATTTTCATTCGATAAACAGCGTGTTGTCCAAAAATTCGGGCGAGCAGGTGAGGCGCACGCCGAGTTTTCTGAACGGGTTTTCGTCCGCTTTGAAGAGCATATGCGTCGAGTGTGCGTCGCACCCCTCGAGAAGCGGCAGTTGTTCCATAGCGGTTGCCGCGTTGGCGTCCGAAGCGGCGCATATGGAGAGTGCGATGAGCGCTTCTTCGAGCGTGAGCGTCTTGTTATGCTCCTTGAGAATTTTGGTTTTGAGGTCGATGATAGGACCTATGACATATGGCGATATGAGTTTTTGATTGTCCTTTATGCCCGCCAGCATTTTAACAGCATTGAACACGCACGCGGCTGAGGCGCTCATTTTTTTCGTGTTCTTGCCGGTGACGATTCTGCCGTCTGCAAGTTCGAGCGCAACCGCGCCGCAACCCTCGTTGTCGTCGCTCTTCTTCTTTGCGACTTCCACAATTTTTCTGTCGGCGACGTTGATGCCCAGCCTTGACATCAAAAATTCAAGCCTGCTGACAGTATCTTGATTGCCCGTGCCTGTTTTGAGGTCGCAAAGAGCCTTGAAGTATCTGCGCAAAACCTCTTGCTTGGATGCCTCTCTGCACGCTTCGTCATCGACGATGCAGTAGCCTGCCATATTCACGCCCATATCCGTCGGCGATTTGTAGATGCATTCCTCTCCCGTTATCTTTTCGAGTATGCTCTTGACGACGGGGAAAACCTCGATGTCGCGGTTGTAGTTGACCGTGATTTCGCCGTATGCGTCGAGGTGGAAGTTGTCAACCTTGTTTACGTCTTTCAAATCGGCGGTTGCCGCTTCGTATGCGACGTTCACGGGGTGATTGAGCGGAATATTCCAAATCGGGAAAGTTTCAAACTTCGCGTATCCTGCCTTTACGCCCCTCTTGTTCTCGTGATAGAGTTGGCTGAGGCAAGTGGCGAGTTTGCCGCTTCCGGGACCGGGGGCGGTAAGCACTACGAGCGGTCTTGACGTGGTGATGTACGGATTTGCGCCGTAGCCCTCGTCGGAAACAATCGTGTCGATTTCGTGCGGATAGCCTTTTGTGGGACGGTGGATATAAACTTTTATGCCTCTGTTTTCGAGTTTTTGCTTGTATGCGAGCGCACCCTGTTGATCGGTGAACATCGTGATGACAACGCAGTTGATGTATATCCCCATTGCGGAAATGTTGTCAATCATTCTCTCGACTTCGCTGCCGTAGGTGATGCCGTAGTCGGCACGGATTTTGTTGCGCTCGATTGCGTTTGCGTTTATGCAAATGATGAGTTCCGCCTTGTCGCGAAGTTTTTGAAGGAGTTTGATTTTCGCCGCCTTGTCGAAGCCGGGAAGCACCCTTGCGGCGTGCAAATCGTCAAAGAGTTTTCCGCCGAATTCGAGGTAGAGTTTGTCGAAGCGATTGATGCGCTGCAAAATATGCTCCGACTGTTTTTGCATATACATATTGCTGTCAAAACCGATTTTGTTCATAAGACTTCCTTTGTTTTATTTTTTCTTTAATCACTGTGCCACGAACACAGTGTGTTTCTTTCTCTACAAGAGTTACCATCGCATAATCTAAAATCACACATCACCCCTTCCCTTCGGGCTTTCCCCTATTGCTCAAACTTGCGTCATTTCTCTATCATACTTCACATCGTTCGCAAGAGGGGAAGTCGGCTCTCGCATAGATAGAGGCATTTCTCTACTTATGCCACTGCGCTTTGTGCGCCAGCTTCGCACCCAAACGGCGCAGTCGCTTGTACTGTTCGTCAAGTTCGGCGCTCATAGGCTCGCCGCCCTGCGGCTCGTGTTCCGTCTTCGAAGTTGCACATTCCGTGTAAGAGTAGTCTTCGAATGAGTTTTCGTTTCGGGTGTGGGCAGAGCCCACCGGAAATTATTAATTATTAATTATTAATTATTAATTTTCAACGGAACGCATTCTTCGTCGTCGTTAAGCGGAGTTACGAGCGTCACTTCTTGCTTGAAGATTTGCTTGCCCTTTGTCGTTCTGGTGTCTATGCGGATATTTTCCGTATTGACTATGCTCGTTTGTCCGCCGCTGACGAACGCAAGGTCGTATGGCATCTTCACCGTGCCGACGTACTTGACGTAAGATTTGTCGAGTTCGATAATCTTTACGCCTTTGAGATAGCGCGAGGTCGGGTCGATGAGAGATGCGATAACTCTCTTTGCGTAGCCTGTGTTTGACACGACGATAATTTCGCCCTCGTCCTCGACTTGTCCTGCGAAAACCACGCTGTCGGTGTCGGAAAGTTTTATGCCCTTTACGCCTGCCGCCGTCCTGCCTTGAAGCGGAATTTCGGTTGCTTTGTATGCAAGCACCTGACCTTCTTTGGTGACTTCGAGCACGTTCTTTTCGTCGTCTACGACGTCCGCGCCGACAACCTCGTCTTTCTCTTGAAGATTGATTGCTTTAAGATATGTTTTCGACACTGCCGAGAATTCGCTCAAATCAACGCGTTTTGCGCCGCCCTGTTTTGTGAACAGTACGAGTTCGCCCACGGGTACGCCCTCGAAGAAGAACAACTTGACGACGTTTTCGCCTGTTTGCACGTCCTGATTTATCGCGCCGAGTTTGAACGGCTTTTCTTTGAATTTCTTTTCGGGAAGCGTGGTCACGTCGATTTTCACTACGCTGCCGAGATTCGTAACCGCATAGAGCGTTCCTTTGTTGTTGACGGACATGCGGCACACCGGCAAAGCGTCCTCGCCCATAGAGGCAAAG
>CAVKUX010000097.1:0-7143 GCA_963659595.1 Anaeroplasmataceae bacterium
CGCCACGCCTATATATGCGCACACCTTACATGTCGGATATACTCAACTAAAACATAACATGAGATATTACGTTTGTCAACAACAACCGTGCGCTTTCACACGAAAGGCGCACGGCGCAATTTTCATTTTTATTTTGCATCAAAATGCTGGACAATACCGAATTGTCGTGCTAAACTCTGTGTATCATCTCGATAGAGGTGCGGATTTTATGACAAGCCGACGGCGCAGACTTCGCCGCGGTGGGAAAGGAAAATCCGCCGAAAGAACGGTACGTTCGGTCTGGAACGGTCGCTCTTGGGACAACGCAGAATATGCGTTGTACTGTCACCGCAAGGTGGAGCGCTATCAACGTTGAGCGATATTTTTGTATCCGCAATGTTGTTGGCATTGCGGATTTTTTTGTCCGCAACAGACGACGAAACACAATTTTGGAGATAGAAAAATGAAAAAAACATCCATCGTTATTGTTGCAACACTTATGCTTGCGATTGTCGCATTTGGCGCGGTATCTTTGGTTGCTTGCAACTCAAAAGACAGCGACACAATCGTTGTCGGGCTTGAATGCGGATATATCCCGTTCAACTTTACGCAAAAGACAGACGCAAACGGCGCAGTCAAAATCGACAACGCCGAAGGATATGCCAACGGCTATGACATTCAAATCGCAAAGAAGATTGCCGATTCGCTCGGAAAAAAACTCGTCGTAAAGAAACTCGAATGGGATTCGCTGCTTCCCGGCGTTACGGCAGGCACGCTCGATTTTATCATTGCCGGTATGAGTCCGACGGAAGAAAGACTTCAAGCAATCGATTTTTCATCGGCGTATTATGAGAGCAACCTCGTCATCGTTGTAAGAAAAGACGGCAAATATGCGTCCGCGACAAAACTGAGCGATTTTGCAGGCGCGACATTGGTTGCGCAAAACGGCACTTTCCACGACAAAGCGTTGCAAGCGCAAGCCTCTTCAATCGGCTACACGAGAAAGACTCCTATGGAAACCTTCCCTGCAATGACAAACGCGCTCAATGCAAAAACCATTGACGGCTACGTTGCCGAAGAGCCGGGTGCGATTGCAGACTGCGCGTCCAATCCCGATTTGACCTATATCAAACTTTTGAACAACTCGACGGGCTTCACGGCGAGCGCGGAAGACACGCAAATCGCAATCGGAATGAAAAAGGGTTCCAAATACAAGGACGCCGTCAATCAGGCGCTTGCGAACATTAGTCAACAAGAACGCGACACGATGATGGAAAACGCCATCGAATGGTCGTCGCAAAACAACTGATAAAGGACAACAATGGGATTTTTTGAAAGAGTCGGCAACATAATATCCAACTACTACCTTTGGATACTCAAAGGCGTGGGATATACGATGCTCGTTGCGATTGTAGGCACAATCGTCGGCTTGTTTATCGGCATTCTCATCGGCATGTACAGAACTCTCGACACGCCCAAAAACAAGTTTTTGGCAGCGTTGAAAAAGATAGGAGACTTCCTTTTGTCCGCCTACATCGAAGTGTTTCGCGGCACGCCTATGATGGTGCAGGCAATGGTCATATTCTGGGGCTTTGCGCTGCTAAACGACGGCGCAACCCTCGACGTGACGATTTCGGGACTTATAATCGTGTCCATAAACACGGGCGCGTATATGGCGGAAATTGTCAGAGGCGGCATCATATCCATAGACAAAGGTCAATTCGAGGGCGCACAGGCAATCGGCATGACGCACTCGCAAACCATGTGGAACGTCGTTATGCCGCAGGTTTTGCGCAACATTATGCCGAGCGTGGCAAACGAGTTTGTCATCAACATCAAGGATACGTCGGTGCTGAACGTAATTGGCTTCACCGAACTGTTCTTCTACGGCAAAACCATTGTTCTAAACACCTATCAGACCTTTGAAACCTACCTCGTCATCGCGGTTGTTTACTTCATACTCACCTTCACCATAACCAGAATTTTGCGCCTTGTCGAAAAGAAAATGGACGGCAAAAAGGATTATCAGATTATGGGTTCGCAAAATATGGACGCAGAGTCTATGTTGCGCGAGAAAAACGCAATGGGAGGCAACGAACAATGAGCGAAAATATGAACGATACACGAATCGAAACGTATACGGAGCAAAACGTTGTTGCAAGCGACGTGCAAAACACCCGGTTAGATGTCGAAAATCTCGACGATAGCGCAATCGAAAACGAAACCGAGGATACAACCGAAATCGCCGCGCCCGTCATCGAAGTGCGACATCTCGGAAAGACATTCGGCACGCACGAAGTGCTAAAAGACATCGACTTTGACGTTGACAAGGGGGACGTGACGTGCATAATCGGCTCGTCGGGAAGCGGAAAATCCACCCTGCTCCGTTGCATAAACCTTTTTGAAACGCCGACTGCGGGCGAAATCTATTTCCACGGCGAGGACGTGACGAAAACCAAAAGCGCGCCCAAATACCGCGAAAAAGTGACGATGGTTTTTCAATCCTTCAATCTTTTCAACAATATGAGCGTGCTTGCGAACTGCACGATAGGTCCGCGCAAAGTGCTGAAAATGAAAAAAGCCGATGCAAACGACGTTGCGATGAAATATCTCGAACTTGTGGGAATGAGCGCATACGTCAACGCAAAGCCTCGCCAACTGTCGGGCGGACAAAAACAACGTGTGGCAATCGCTCGCGCACTTGCGATGTCGCCCGAAGTCATACTCTTTGACGAACCGACTTCCGCCCTCGACCCCGAAATGGTGGGCGAAGTGCTTGAGGTTATGAAAGAACTTGCAAAGACGGGACTTACTATGATTGTTGTCACGCACGAAATGGCGTTTGCGCGCGACGTTGCAAACAAAGTCGTGTTTATGGACGGCGGCGTTATCGTGGAAGAAGGCGCGCCCGAGCAAATCTTCACCGCACCAAAAGAAGAACGCACAAAAGCCTTCCTCTCTCGCATGCTTGCCGAAAAGCAAAACGATTGAGCGCGAAAGCATAACCGCAAACACACAAAACGACACCGAATCGGTTGAAGAAAAACAAAACCTCACAAAAGGCAAAAACTTCAAAACAACTTAATCAAAAAACGTTGGAATCAAAAACCGCGCAAAGGCGAAACGTCAAAGCGAATAAATGATTGCAGGACGGCGCAATGTCGAAAATCTAAACACCAAACGCATAAAAGGGATGCAAGCGCATTCCTTTTTCGTTTTTTGCACTTATGCTTTCAAACGGAGCGCTGTGTTTGACAAGATATTTTTATTAATTCTCGCTCATTTTACATTCGGCGTTGACTTTGGGCGAATTCTTCTATAATATAGAATCGTAAAAAATAAAATAAAAGAGGGATATTATGAACAAAAAGATTGTTTTTGCAGTTCTTCTTGTGATTGTACTCACGCTTTCTTGCTCGTTCTTCGTCGCATGCGATGACAAAGACGAAGCTAAACTGCTGTTTTTCGACGATTTCGACGGCGAACTCGACACAAGCATTTGGAATGCGCACGACGAAATCCGCAGAGGCGGCTACTGGGATAAGGAGCAAGCCTTCACAAAAGACGGCAACCTCGTGCTTCGCACCGTACAAAAAGAGGACGGAAAGTACTATATGGGCGCGATTGACACCATGAACAACTACGAAACGCACTTCGGTTATTTCGAGGCGAAAGTGCTTCTTCCCAAAGCGAGCGGAATCTGGGCGGCGTTCTGGCTTATGCCGCAAGGTATGATGAACGGCAATCCCACAAAAGACGTAAGTGTGTGCGGCGCGGAAATCGACATTATGGAATCGCCCTACTACAACCCCATCGGGCTTAAAGGCGTTATGCCCACAGATAAAGACACCTATCAATGCGCGGTGCACGTCGGCGACTACGGCGACAACTATTCCAAAAAGGAGGAGCTTGTGAACTCCGACAGAGTGGACGGCGTGGACGTAAACATCTATGACGGTTGGCACACCTTCGGGCTTGACTGGACAAGCGAGTATTATCGCTTCTATTATGACAGACAACTCGTATTCGAAATCACCGACAAAAAGTTGATATCGACGGTGCAAGACGATTATTTGTTCCTTTCGATCGAGATCGGCGGCAGCGACGGCGAAGCGGCAAAACCCTCCTTCTTGTTTGCAAACGGCGTAGATAAAAACCCCGACGGCACCTTCCCCATCGACTTCCTCGTCGATTACGTCGCGGTCTATTCAAAATGCCCGTTCTGATAAAACGGACAACCGAACTATATAATCGATAATCTGCTAAAATTGAACTCGAAATTAACATTCGAGTTCTTTTTTATAAATTCATATCATTTTAATGATACTTTTTTTGTTTTTATGGCATAATATATAGACAAACTGACATTTTAATGATACACTCCATATAAGGATGGTACGAAAAAATGATTGTTTATCACGGCTCAAAAGATATAATCGAGAAACCCGAATTCGGAAAAGGAAACGTAAGAAACGATTACGGGCTTGGTTTTTACTGCACTGAAAACATTGAACTTGCAAAAGAATGGGCTTGCTCTAATAACGAAACAAACGGCTATGCGAATAAATACGAACTCGATTTGAACGAATATAGCGTTTTGGATTTGAGAAAAAATGAATATTCGATTCTCAACTGGATTGCAATTCTATTAAAATTCAGAACGTTTGACGTTAACAGCCCCATTTCTCTGCAAGCGAAAGATTATATTTTGAATAACTTTTACATCGATGTGGAAAACTATGACATTATTGTCGGATATCGTGCGGACGACTCCTATTTCAGTTTTGCAAAAGACTTTGTAAACAACGCAATTTCCGTCGAACAACTTGCCAAAGCAATGCAACTCGGCGAACTGGGAATTCAAATTGTGTTAAAATCGCAAAAGGCTTTCGACAAAATAAAATTTGTTAATTATGAAGTTGCAGAATGCGACGAGAACTATGTGAAACGCGTCAGTCGCGACCATAAGGCAAGAACTGCGTATTCCGACAGTCGCAAACAAAACAATATCTCGGACGATTTGTTCGTAGTGGATATTATAAGACAAGGAATCAAAAACGGCGATGAAATCTTACGACGATAAATATTTAGACAGCGTTGCAACAAATCTCGGCACAATGTTCGAGTATGCGGTGTCCTACGGATATTCCCCGAACGTCTTTTGGAATGTTTTTGCATCTTCCGGAGTGGCAAAACAAATCGAAAAAGGAAATCCGAGATTTTTGGTCGGATATTCCGCAATAGATTTGTTGGATAAAGTTGTCAACGGCGATGTGCCAAACGGGAATTTGTTTACAACCGCGCCGTTTTTCGGTCGTTCCCGATTTTACTGGGCAGGTTGGGCATTGGCTCAATATCAAAACTACAAAAACATCTCTTTTTTCGATATAAACAAAGCATTCCCTATCGAAAGAGTGCTTAAATTATATGACACGCTTCACGAAGCAGACATAACCAAGTTTTTCGACGTTGCAAACGACTATATCGGAAAATCGAAAAAAGATACGAATCTCAAAAGAATTCGCACAGCCGCAGGTTTGACTCAAAAACAACTATCCGAAATATCGGAAGTGTCAATGCGGAATATCCAAATGTACGAGCAACGCCACAACAACATAAACAAAGCGCAAGCAGATATTTTGTACAGGTTGTCGAAAGCACTCGGTTGCACTATGGAAGATTTGTTTGAAGAATAATCTATAAAATACGAAAAGAATCTCGCAATTTGCGAGATTCTTTTTTGCTTTTTATGCTCGAGGCTTTATGCTGTTTTAGAATGTAGTTTTTCAATCAATGCGTCGTTGACCTGATACGTCGTCGTAGGTTGGATGTCCTGCTTGTTGTCATATCCCCACACGCCTGCGGACACTTTTATCAGAATCTGTTCGCCGAGCGCATACACGGGGTTGGTGCTCTCCTTTTGCAAATCCGCCGTGTTGATGTAACTCAATCGCTTGTCCTGCAACGTCACTTGAGAATAGGCTTTTTCAACATTGAATCCCGACGTGATGCCTGTCGAAACAAACGCAACGTGAATCCAGCACGCGTCGTCTGAATCGACGATTCTGCGATTTTCAAAGAACGAGTTTGTTCTCATAACAGTGTCGCTTGCGTTTGCAACCAACGACGAATACTCGCCCGCGTCGATAAGAGTTGCGCTTGCAACCTGTTGCCAGTTGTACGCGTCGATAAATCCCGTCTGATTGACAATGCAATTGTAACCCTTGTCATAGAAATACTTCTTAAAATATTCCTCGTTTTTGGCACGCAATTCACCGCTCTTGTCCTTGTTCCTGTTGCCGTCTACAAAGCGGTAGTTTGAGCCGTCCACCGTGTAGTTTTCGTAGTTGATGACAAGCACGGACGCAAGCGTGTTTGAAAACACGAAGTTGTTCAAGTTTATGTGCGAATAGTAGGGACGGTAAATTCCCTCATCTTCATGCATGCGCGCTTGCGTTGCAATGCCGCAATAGCACAGGTTTCTGACGATGCAGCCGTCAAACGTAACGTCCGAGTTGTTGACGTTGATAGCCTCTTTTGCGTTTTCTATGATACAGTACTCGAATTTGACGTTTTCAAGACGATAACGATCCCAGTTGACGTGGCTTCCCACAAGACCGATTATGCCGGTGAAATCCTTTGTGGCTTGCGCGCTTTCGAGTGCGCCGTCCTCCTTGTCGCTTGTAAGACTGTTCGTGCGCAAAATGAGGTTGGACATCGTGACGTTCGACCACGAGATACGCATGAGTTTGTCGTTTAAGTCGAGTTGGTTTGTTTCGGTGGACAGCATAAAGTTGTTGCCGTACACGTCGCCATAGAAGTTGAGCCTGTCGTCGGGACCTTCGAGGTGCTCGCCCTGCTCCGCTATCGTATAAGCAACGTTGCCCTCGAAGCAAATCGCATACGTCGATTTCGAGGATTCGTTTGCCATAACCTGATAAACTTTTCCGTCGTTGTCGTTGACGATGTATGTGGTATCTTTTATGGTGAAACGATCAACCTCGACCCCTTCTATTAAGTTGTCTTCATCTTCGGCATAAGCGCGCTGGTACTTTGAAGCAACCTCTATTTCGGCAACCGAAGATACCGCCACGCCGTAGATCGCGTAGATCGTCACCTCTTGCGTGGTGAACCTGCTCATGCCCTCGTACTTGGGATATTTTG
>CAVKUX010000098.1:0-6942 GCA_963659595.1 Anaeroplasmataceae bacterium
ATCGACAACGTATTTGCTGTCGCCTTCTGCGATTGCTCCGACGGGGCAAGTATCTGCGCAAGCACCGCATTGGATGCACTCATCGCTGATAACTCTGGGCATAGTTTTATCTCCTTACAAATATATTCGCTTTCGCTTGCAATTATATTAGCACAACGCTTTGATTTTGACAAGTCATAATTTCATTATTCCCGATATAATTTGCTCGTTTTCGCTCACAGCGGATACAATTCAAATCGACAAGAAGCAAGTCGCACTCTGCGCACGGCGTATTTTCTCTTTTCTCTTTCAAGCACGAGGTCGGGCTTGTAGGCGCAATCCTTGCACTCGCACTCGAAAATCGTTTTGTACGGACAATGCGCAAACGTCATAAGCGGTATATCCTCGTCCGCGGCAATGCGCTCTACGTCGTCGTACGCGGGAAAGTCCTTATATTCGCAAGACGGCATATACGCGCTTGCGCCGAGTGCTTTTGCCTCGCGCGCCGCAAAGACGTTGGCAACGTTATGCCCCTCGCCCGCAATAACTTCGTAGCCTTGCTTTGCAAAGTACAGTCCGTATATATTTTCGCTCGCAAGTCGTTTTATGCCGCTTTCCGCAACGGCTTTTTCAAGCACTTTCAAGTCCTTGCCGTTTGCAAGTATCGGCAAGTCGAGAATGACGTTATCAACGCTCAAATCCAACAAATCGAGCGTTCTTAGTATGTTTTGCGCCGAATAAACGTCGGGTTTGAGCAAAAACGTTTCGTTTGCCCTCACAAGCACGCTTTTGATTTTCTCGCTTTTCGCCACTCGGATTTGCTTTGCCTCGACCTCTTTTACGCCGTCGAGAACGGAAAGCAATTCGTCCGCTTTATCCTTGTCGAACGTAACCTTTTCGGGTGCGTTTGCCGCAACGATTCTCTCTTTCAACTCGGCAAGCACTTCACGGCGCAGAGCGTTCACAACCGACTTTGCCACGAACACGCCGTTCGTATTCACTCGGCAAGTCGTCACGCAAAAACCGCTGTCGCCCACTTTCGAGCAAGCCGCCGCAACGTCGTTTGCGCTCATCGGTGCGTTTTTCGCTTTTTCGAGCACTTGCTCGGTGCATTTTTGCGCCTCGCATTTGCAATCGCCCTTTTCGTATATCGCCTTAATTGCGAGCGGCATACCTTCCATAGCCTCGACTTCGAGTTTTATCGGAACGTAACGCTTTGCTCTCAACAGTTCGTCGTCCGCCTTTGCGTCGAGAATAAGATTGACTTGCCAACCGACCTTAACTTTCGTTTTGGTGACGAACGAGTACGCGCCGCTTACGCACGGTTTCGCTTCGCCTATGCCCAAACTCGCCTTTTCTTTGTCGCCGTCGAAGAATTTGAGACCGTCGCCCTTTTCGAGCGGATATTTCGTCGCAACGGTAATCTCGAAAAGTCCGTCCTTTCCGAAATCCTTTACGCTTCGCACAACGCCGATTTTTATGCCCGTATGGTTGTTGAATCTTTTTTCGATGACTTTCGGCGTGCCGTCGTCGAGATACGCTCTTTCAAGATATTCGCCTCTTGAAAAAGCGATTTTCAGCATAGTTTTCGTCTTGTCGTCGAGAACGGGATTCTTGCCGTTTTCCGCTTCGTCAATCGCCTTTCTGTACGCTTGCACGGCGCACGCGACGTAGCCTTTTCTTCTCAATCTGCCTTCGATTTTGAAAGAGCATACGCCCGCCTCGGCAAGTTGTTTAATCGACGAGTAAAGACACAAATCCCTTGCGCTCAAAAGGTAGCCGTCGTAGGTTTTTCCGCCGACTTCCGCGCGGTAGGGCAAACGACAAAGTTGCTTGCAAAGTCCTCTGTTTCCGCTTGCGCCCTGTTCCTTTGACGAAAGATAGCAGTTGCCCGAAAACGCCACGCACAGCGCGCCTTGCACGAAATATTCGATTTCGAGATTCGTGTTTTGCTTTATCGCTTTTATGTCTTCGAGTTTCGTTTCTCTTGACAGCACCACTCTCGAAAATCCCGCTTCTTCGCACACCTTTGCGCCGAGCAGATTGTGTACCCCGAGTTGCGTGCTTGCGTGAAGCACAATCCCCTTAAAGCACTCTTTAAGCACCTTGCATACGCCGAGGTCTTGCACCAAAAATGCGTCGACTTTTGCGTCAACCGCCGCTTTAACGAGCGATATCAGGTCGCTAAACTCGTCGTTTTGCAAAATCGTGTTGACGGTGACGTAAACTTTCACGCCGTAAAAATGTGCGCGCGAAACGATTTCGGCAATGTTGCCGCGATCAAAGTTTTGCGCTTTCATACGCGCGTTGAAGTTGTCAAGTCCGAGGTATACCGCGTCCGCGCCGCTCTCTATCGCAACGTCAAACGCTTCCGTATCCCCGACGGGTGCGAGAAGTTCCAACATACTTCGAGTATAGCACAAAAGCGCATTGCTTTGCAATCGACTTTTGAAATCGTTTGCGCAATTCGGATTTGGTGCTATAATCTTTTTATGACCAACTTTTTATGCCCCGTATGCAAAAAGCCTCTTGCTATGACAGAGCGTTCCGCCGTTTGCCCAAACGGTCATCTTTTCGATTGCGCGAAAGAGGGATATTTTTATCTTCTTCCGCCAAAGTCCAACGCCCCCGGCGACAACGCCGAAATGGTGAGAGCGCGCAGAGATTTTCTCGATTGCGACTTTTATGCGCCTTTGGCAGAGGCAATCGCAAACGAGATTAACTCGCATTTTGCAAATCGCCCTATCACCCTCTTGGACGCAGGCGCGGGCACGGGCTACTATTTGTCGCGCATAATCGAAGCAAGGCGCAACGAAAGCGACGTTTATGCCGCAGTCGATATATCGAAAAACGCCGTAAAAATTTGCGCAAAGCGCACAAAACAAGCGGACGTTGCGGTTGCAAGCGTATACGATATTCCCGTAAAGGACGAGTTTGCAGACGTCGTTGTTTGCGTATTTTCGCCCTTTGCTATGGACGAATACGCGCGAGTGCTCAAAAGCGGCGGTATTCTCGTTTTGGTGTACCCTTGCGAAAATCACCTCATAGAACTTCGCCGCGCGCTTTACGACGACGTGCGAAAGGTGGAAACGGATTTGCCGAGCAACACTCTTTCGCTTTTAGGCAAAAAGGAAGTCACGTATTCTTTCAATCTCGAATCCTCGAAACAGATTTCCGACTTGCTCACGATGACCCCGTACGTCTACCGCGCGCCAAAAGACAAAGTCGAGTGCGTAAAACAAAAAAACACCCTCTCGCTGACCGCCGATTTTTGCCTCTGCACGCTTGGAAAAACAAGTCGTTGACAAACGTTGTGTATTCTTATATAATACACTTTGTTAGGCATAAAAAATCCTAACGAAAGGACGGAAAATTATGGACGAAATCAAAACCGACGCGACAATCGAAAGCGTCGAAAATCAAAACGTCACAACCGAAACAACACAAGACATCACAACCGAAACAACCGAATCCGACGAAATCGAATCAAACGAAGCAAACGAAACGACGGCAAAGAAAAAAGTCAAACTTCCCGCATGGCTTCAAAAACTCGTTGACAAAATCAAATCCAACGAAGATGTCCGCCAAATGGTGGTTTTCACTCTTTTCAGTTTCATCTGCGGCGGCTCGCAAATGATCATCACCTATCTGCTCTCGCTTATGCGTCTTGCAGGCGGCACGCTTGCCGCTCCGTTTGTCGGCATTCCCTTAACTTCGTTTGCGATTTTCGGCTATGATACGACGGCTGAGTTCATAGGTTTCTTGGTCGGTTCGATTGTCGGACAAGTGCTTACGTTTATTCTCAACCGCAAAAAGACTTTCAACTGCACCAACAACATCGTGATTTCCGGCATCATGTACGTCATTCTTGCCGTGTTCATCATCTTTATGCAAACCCTTCTCGGCGGCGCAATCACATCCGCTTGCTGGAATGCAAAACCCGACGCGGACGGATTCCTCGCACTGCTCTTCAACCTCGCAGGACAAGCGGTCGCCGGCATCGCAGCACTCATCATCAGTTTCCTCGGCAACAAATTCCTCGTCATGCGCAACTGGGGCGAGAAGAAAAACACATCCGCCCAAGAAACCGCTTGCGACGAAGAACAATGCGCTTGCTGCGACTGCACCGATTGCCAAACCGAATCCGCAATGGAAGAAGTCGCTTCCGACAAAGAATAATCGGCATTATATAAAACCGATACTACAAAAATCAATATCGTTACAACGAAAATACGCTCGGCAAGCGAGCGTATTTTTTTATCGCATTTATGATTTTTATCGTGTTTTTTTTATTGATTTTTTGCGGTTTTTTTGCGGGTTTTTTGCGGGTTTTTCATAGTTTTTTCTCAAAAACTATGCCCTATTCCGCCTATTTTTTCAACTTATTCGTTGCAAATGCGGCAAGGCGTACGCGAAAAACTTTTTGTACGCTTCGCATTTGTCGATGTCGATACGCTCGCGTTTGCAACCGTTTTTGCACATCGCAAAGTACTTGCACGTCTTGCACTTTTCCTCTATGGCCATACTTTCTTTGATAAACTCGACGGCTATGGGGTGCTTTGACAGCGCAAAGAAGTCCGTTTCGTTGATGTTGCCCATATCGTAGCAATCGAGGCAATAGAAGTCGCAAGGATACACTTCGCCGTCGCCCTCGATGACAAACTGATGGCAACAATGCCCTTCCATTCCGCATTGCTCGCAGTTTTGAAAATGCGCAAGCCGCACGAAATTGTCGAATTGCCTCACCGAAGTATACTTGCCGTCCATACAGTCTTTTAGGTACAGCGAAAAGCATTTTTGCAAAAACTCATAATAGTCCTCGCCCGACATAACGTAGTTTTCCTCCTCGCTCGGGAACGGCTCGCCGTAGGTTTTTGCGCACGAGGGTTTGCCCGACTCGTCGAGGCGCAAGGGCTTCAACATGGGGATAAACTGCAGGTGCTTGAATTTTTGCTTTTTGAAAAAGTTGTATATCGGCACGATCCTGTTTGCGACCTGCTTTGTAAGCACGGTGAGAATGTTGAAATTCACTCCGTATTTTTGCATAAGTTTCGCACTTTCGAGAACGCGAGGAAACGTTTGATTGCCGTTTGCGTCGATGCGCAGGGAGTCGGCAAGTTCGTCGCCGTCGAGGCTCAATCCGACGAGATAGCCGCCGTGTTTGAAAATGGAACACCACTCGTCGTCGATGAGCGTGCCGTTGGTTTGAATGCCTATGCTGACGGGCGCGCGATTGACGTTAAGCTCGCGTATAATCTCGTGCAGTTTTCTGAAAAAGTCCTTGCCTGCAAGCAGCGGCTCGCCTCCTTGAAAAGACAACATAACTCTGTCGTTCCCTGCAAAATCGAACGCCTTTTTGAGCGTGGCGCGCAAGGTTTGCTCGCTCATAAGACCGTGCGAAGGCATCTCGCGTTGACTTGACAGCGAGTTGTAGAAACAATATTTGCATCTCAAATTGCAATTTGACGACGCGGGTTTGAGCATTATGCTGATGTTCATAAATTTTGTTTGTTTTCTGCGACTATCTTATTCGGGGGTGCGGGTGTTCCGTCCTCGATGTATTATATTTGAAGCTTTCCCGTCCTCGCCTAAATGATATCGCCTATGGCGATGATATTACGTTGTGATGATATCGTGCAACTCTGCACGATGATATCCAAACTTCGTTTGGGTTAAGGAATATTTGAATATCTGTTCGAGTGTGGGTGTCCCACCCATTTCGTCATTGCGAGGCGCGACATAAGTCGCAACGTGGCAATCAAGGCGACAGCCGCATTTCGCTACGCTTGATTCTCACGGTCACTTCATCCCCTCAGAATGACATATGGAATATTCAAATCTTCCGCAACTGCGGCTACGCCGCAATTTCACTTGCGCAATGCGCAAATTTCACTGTCCGTAAGGACAATTTCACGCACGCTTGCGTGCATTTCATTGTGCCTAAGGCATTGTCCCGCCCTTGATTATGGTTGTTGTTCGTCTTGGTCAAAGATTATGTCGTACTTTTCGCTTTCTCGCACGGCGTTGACAATGGCTTGTCTTGTGGCTTCGACTGCGGCGGATTGGATTATCGCAAGATTCACGACGGCACGTTTGCCGCTTGCCAAACAGAACATCGTGTCGCCGTCGTACATCGTATGCACGGGGCGGATTGCCCTTGCAAGTCCGTTGTGGGATATGCTCGCAATCGAGTTTGCCTCGACTTTTGAAAGTTTCGCGTCGGTGATTATACAACCGATGGTGGTGTTTGTGCCAAGCAAGAGTTTCATTGCGTCGCCGCCGATAAGACACTTTTCGGTGTCGATAAACTCGCCGTTGCGCCCCTTTGCGCCTGCGATGATTTTGCCCGTTTCGTCAACCACGTCGCCCATTGCGTTGACTGCGACGATTGCCGTCACATTCACGCCGAGCACTTTGACGGTTGCCGCGCCGATGCCGCTTTTACAAGCGTTTTTCAAGCCTCTGATTTTGCCGACAGTTGCGCCCTTTCCTGCGCCGATATTGCCGAAATCGAGGGTTTTTGCGGCGTTTTGGCACGCTTTAAGTCCGTATTCTGCCGTCGGATAGTGATATTCCTTTTGGTTGAGGTCGTACAAAACCGCGCCGCAGACTATGGGTACGATTTTGCCCATCGAGCGATAGCCTTTGCCCTGCTCTTTGAGGTATTCCATAACGCCGACGGTTGAGGCAAGTCCGTATGCCGAGCCGCCCGACAGCACGATTGCATTCACCTTTTGCATCATTTTTTCGTTGTGCAGGAGATCGGTTTCTCTCGTGCCGGGCGCGCCGCCTCTGCAATCCACTCCGCCAACTGCGCCGTTTGGCGCAAGGATTACGCTGACGCCCGTGAAGTCGTCGTTGTAGTGCCCTATCTTAAATCCCGAAGGTATTGTGACTTTCATTTCATTCCTCAAAAACAAAAGTCCTCTCAAAAACGATTTACGCACAAAAGTAATACTTAAA